>VGSZ01000035.1 GCA_016874845.1 Deltaproteobacteria bacterium | reverse complement strand
CCGCGTGGCGGGGCAGGACGGGTGAAGGTGCCCGATCCCGGGTGGCGCCGCCGCGTCCCGATGACACGTCGTTCTGGCGGGGCATTTGCGGCGGGGCACCGTGGGGGTTCCCCCATGGCTCGCTTGGCCCTCGCCGCTTCGATGACCCGTCACCCGCGCTCGATCCGCGCTGGTGAGTCGCTGCACACCGCCGAGGAGATGCTCGAGAAGCTGCAGTGCCATCACCTGCCAGTGCGCGACGGTGGTCGGCTCGTGGGCGTGCCCACCGCGTCGGACATCGCCTTCGCGGCGCGCCTCCACCCCGACGTCGCGTACCTGAAGGTCGAAGACGCCTGCGCCACCGAGCCGCTCACCGTCGACGTCGACACCGATCTGCGCACCGCGGTGGCCCTGATGCTCGAGCGGCGCGTCGACTCGGTGCTCGTCATGAACGCCAAGGACGGCGGCGAGCCGATGCTCGACGGCCTCTCTACGCTGCGCGACGCCGCGCGTGTGCTGCACGACGTGCTCCCGACGGTTTGGCTTTGACCTACTGGCGCCGACCGCGCGTCGTGCTCGTGACCGTCAGCTGAGCGCCGCGGGCCTTCATCGCCCGCAGCGTACGGAACAGGGGCTCGCGCCAGTCGACGGCGGTCTCTTCGGGTTCGTGGTCGGCGAAGCGGTAACGGTCACCGCCGCGGTACATGAAGTCGTTGATGACCACCTTGAGCTTCGCGTCGTCGGCGATCCGTCGACCGTCGCGGTCGAAGACCTCGGTGACGACGCGGGCGCCGCCGGCCTCGTCGTGCCAGACGTAGGTGACGCCGCCGACGATGCTCTCGGGGTTGGCGAGCTGCTCGCGCAGCTCGGCGCCGCTCATATCGACCACCAGCAGGTAGTTGTTGAACGGCAGGGCCGAGACGATGTCGCGCAGCCGCAGCGGGCCGGCTTCGATGTCCTGCCGCAGGCCGCCGGCGTTGGTCAGCGCCACCTGCGCGAACGGCAGGTGCTCCAGCCACGCGTCCACGACGAACTGCCCGAGCGCGCCGTCGCGCCCGCGGTCGAGGCGGGTCGCCGACTGCACGAGCACCTCGCCGCCGATCCGGGCAGCGCTGGCTTCGGCGTTATCGACGATCTTGCCGAGCGCTGCACTGAAGGGCGACGCCGGCGCGTCGAGCGGGGCCTTCACCTCCACCGCGCGCTCGGCGTGGCGACGCAGCCGCCCGCCGACGTAGGACAGATCGACGCGACACAGGGTGCGCAGGTAGGGGCCGGCGTTGCAAATCACGACGTCGTCATCGCTGGTGGCGGTGTGGTTGTCGTCGACGACGATGCCGGCGCGGTGCTCGTGGCCGGCGGCGACGGCGGCCACCCTGTACCGCCGCAGGATCGGTACGAGGGGCTCGATCCGTGAGATCGCGTCGTGGACGAGCGCGATGATCACGTCGGGGCGCTCGGCCTGCAGCCGCGGCAGCCACTCTTCGAGGGTGTGGTCGTAGGGGCGGAACTCGATGCCCACCATGTTGCGGACGTCGGCGGTGACCGGCGACTCGTGACACGCGAGGCCGATCACACCGACGCGCGCGCTGCTGCCGTCCTCCTGGCGGACATCGAGGATGACGTAGGGCAACGCCCACACCGGCGTGCGCCCGGTGGACAGCTCGACGAGGTTCGCCCCGAGGAACGGAAACCCGGCGTCGCGACGCCGCTGGACGATCGCCGGCTGACCGAAGTCGAAGTCGTGGTTGCCGACGGCGGCGGCGACGTAGCCGAGCTCGCGCATCGCGGCGGCCATCGGCGCACCCTCGAGCACCGTCGCTTCGTAGGGGCCCGTCCACATGTCGCCGGCCGACAGAAGCATCCAGGCAGGGCGCCCGACGGCGTACCCCTCGGCGGCCATCGTCGCTGCCGCGCTGTGGACCCCACCCCGCCACAGGCCGGCGACCTTGTCGTGGGTAGGCTGCAACCAGCCGTGCTCGTCGGCGCTGAAGAGCAGGTGCAGCTCCACGGTCCGCGTCGTGGCGGATGCGGGCGTCGCCGTCGTGGCCGTCGTCGTGGTCGTCGCCGACGATGACGGATCGGCGGTGGCGCAGCCCGGGACGCCGAGCACCGCCAGCACGCCGATGGCAACGGCGTGACGTCGGGTGGTCAGGAAGAGAGGAGCGGCGCTCACGCGGCAGGCCCAGCTTTCGCCGCCGCGTCGACGTAGTCGACGCGCTCGAGCACGGCGCGGAAGATCGGCACGCCATCCCGGCGGCAGCGCTTCTCGCGGTGCGACGACGCCGTCATTGGCTTGCGTGGCGCGAGCCGGAACGGCCCCGCAGGGTTCTGCAGGCCAGGCTGGGCCTCGAGCCGTGCCAGATATTCCTCGAGCAGCGAGGCGACGTCGGTCTGGACCAGGATGCGCCCCCCGGGGGCCAGCCGCGACGCCAGCAGGCGGGCGAAGGCGTCGCTGACGATGCGGCGCTTCTGGTGCTTCGACTTCCACCACGGGTCGGGAAAGTTGAGGACGATCCACGTCAGCGACGACGGCGCGAACAACGACCCGAACAGCAGCCAGGCGTTGCCGTGCAGCGCGCGGACATTGGGGAAGGCACCCCGGGCCTGCCGCGCGTGCACGGCGGCGGGCCAACGGCCCTTCCACTCGATCCCGACGAGGTCGTGGGCGGGCACCTCGGCGGAGCGCTCGAGCAGGAAGTGCGGGCGCCCGAAGCCGAGCTCGACCTCGAGCGGCGCTCGTCGCCCGAAGACCGCCGGCCACGACGGCGCGCCGGGCAGCAGCGTCGGCAACACCTTCGGCATGCGCGCGTGCCACGCGCCCGGGCTGCCATCGGCGGCGCCGTCGTCGCCGGCGTCGCCGTGACCGTCGTCGTGTTCGTCCTCGTCATGGGCGTCGGCGTCGTGGTCGGGGGGCGCGGGCTCAACCATGCAGGCGCTCCCGCAGAGCGCGGCCGCTGGCGAACAGCTCGCGGACCCGTTCGCGGTCGTCGAGCTGCTCGGACAGCGCCCGCAGGCGGCTGATGACGTCCTGCAGGGCCACCGCGATGGCCGCGCGGTTGGACTGCACGGTGTCGCCCCAGACTTCGAAGGGGGCGCCGGCCACGCCAAGGATGCTGCGCAGCGATGCGCCCGCCGCATCGACGGCACCGGCCTCGAGCACCGCCTCGGCGAGCACGTTGGCCAGCAGGTGGGGCACGTGGCTGGTCAGGGCGACGTCGCGGTCGTGCTCGCTGGCGCCCAGCTCGACGGGCACGGCGCCGACCCCGGCCAGGAACGCGCGCACGCGGGTGAAGGCGTGCGGGTCGACGGCGGCCGCGCCGGGGGCGTCGTCGGGGCACAGGAACCAGCGCGCGCCGTCGACGAGCCGCGCGTCAGCCGAGGCGAGGCCGCCGTGGGCCCGCGGGAACAGCGGGTGACCGCCGACGAACAGCGGCAGGCCGAGGCGCGACGCGCAGGCGGTGACGTCGCGCTTGCTCGCCGCGGTGTCGGTGGCCACCACCGCGCGCAGCGCATCGGCGTGCTGCTCGACGAAGGCGATGGTGCCAAGCACCGGCAGCGTGATCACGACCAGGCCGGCGGCGGAGATGGCGGCAGCGACCGCGTCCACCTCGTCAAGGGCGACGAACCTGTCGACGTAGCCGTCGTCCACGGCCGGACCACCGATGGCGCTACGGTCGGCGCCGGCGATGCGCAGCTCGGGCCAGGCCTGCCGCGCCGCCCGCGCCACCGACCCGCCGACGAGGCCGAGGCCGACGATCAGCAGCGACGACGTGGGCGCGTCGCGCAACGGAGCATCGCGCGACAGAGCTTCGCGCGCCGGAGCATCGCTCCACGGAGCCTCGCGCAAAGGGGCTTCGTGCTGCGGGGCTCGATCCGTCGTCGACTGGGTCACGAGCCCGTTTGTAGCCCATCGAGGGGCCGTTGCGGCAACGGCGCCGCTATGGTCCGTGGCGCGCACACGTCGCCGCTCCGGGCGACACCGGGGAGGTCGTCGATGGCGAAGGTCGAGTCGCGGTACGTCTGCCAGACCTGCGGTCACGCCGAGCGCAAGTGGCTCGGCCGCTGCCCGTCGTGCGGCGCCTGGTCGAGCTTCGTCGAGGAGCGAGCGGCGGCGGCCCCGCGGGCCGGCAAGACCGGGGCGACGCGGCCGGCGGGCCGGGCGGTGAAGATCACCGAGGTCGACGTCTCCGAGGTGCCGCGTCGAAGGCTGGGGCTCGGCGAGCTCGATCGCGTGCTCGGCGGCGGGCTCGTCCCCGGCAGCCTCGTGCTCATTGGCGGCGAGCCCGGGGTCGGCAAGTCGACGCTGCTGCTCGAGGTGGCCCGCCGGCTCGCGTCGTCGGGGGCGCGCACGCTGTACGTGTCGGCGGAGGAGTCGACGGCGCAGACGCGCCTGCGGGCCGAGCGCCTCGGCGCGCTGCACGACGAGCTGTACCTGCTGGCCGAGACCGACATGGCCGCCGTGGGCGCCGAGATCGAGCGCGTGCAGCCGACGGCGTTGATCATCGACTCGGTGCAGACCGTCTACGCCCCCGAACTCGACGGCGCGCCGGGCACGGTGACCCAGGTGCGCGAAGTGACGTCGCGGGCGATGCAGCTGGCCAAGCGGCAGGGGATCACGACGCTGCTCGTCGGGCACGTAACCAAGGAGGGCGCGCTGGCCGGGCCCCGCACGCTCGAGCACATGGTCGACGCCGTCTTGTCGTTCGAGGCCAGCCGCGGCGGCCCCCACCGCGTGCTGCGCGCGACCAAGAACCGCTTCGGCAGCACCAGCGAGCTGGCGGTCTTCGAGATGCAGGGGCAGGGCCTCGTTCCCGTCGACAACCCGTCGGCGCTGTTCCTCGCTGAGCGGCCGCGCGGCCGGCCGGGCTCGGTGGTGGCGGCGACCCTCGAGGGCACCCGCGCGCTGCTCGTCGAGATTCAGGCCCTCGCGGTGCAGACCGCCTTCGGGAATCCGCGCCGCACGACCACGGGCATCGACGGCAACCGCGTGGCGCTGCTCGCCGCGGTGCTCGAGCGTCGCGCCGGCATCTCGATGCTCGGCATGGACCTGTTCGTGAACGTCGCCGGCGGCGCCTCCCTCGACGAGCCCGCCGCCGATCTGGGCGTCGCCCTCGCCATGGCCAGCTCGGTGCGCGGCCGCGCCGTCGACGCCGACCTCGTCTGCTTCGGCGAGCTCGGCCTCGCCGGCGAGGTGCGCGGCGTCGCCCGCGTCGACTCCCGCCTCGAGGAGGCCGCGCGCCTCGGCTTCACGCGCGCCCTGGTGCCGGTGGCGGGCACGGCGACGACGACCCCGCCGCGCGGGCTGACGCTGCTGCGCGTCGCCTCGTTGGACGAGGCGCTGGAGCTCGCCCTCGCGCCCTGAGGGGCACTGCAGGAGGGGCGGATGGCCCGGCCAGAGAAACGGCGGTCAAGGGTCCGAGCAGGCCCGGAAGCAGGCATCCAACGCCACCTTGAACGCCATGATGTCGGGGTGCTCGCCGAGCCGGCCCTCCCACCTCCTCAGCTCCGGGGCACACCCCGCGTCGCACTGCTTCAGCGCCGCCATCTTGCGGGCGACGGTCATCGTCGGCGGGGGGGCGGGCGTCGGCGGATCGCGCCGGGGTCTTGCGTCGGCGCCGGCGCCGGCCGGCTTCGTCGTGGCCGCGGCCTTCGGCGCCGGTGGTAGGGCGGAGAGGGCGTTGTCCGTTGGCGCCATCGACGGCGTCGGGGGCGCCGTGGTTGGCGTCGGCGGCGGTGGCGCCGCCGCCCGCGGCGGTGGCGCCGCCGGCTGCAATGCGACGTAGGCCACGGCGAGCACGAGCGACAGGAGCGCCGCCGTCGCCACCGACGCCAGCAGCAGCGTGCGCGCCCGCCGGCCGGGGGCCTCGGCGAGCACCAACGCGGTGCGCGGGATCACCTCGGTGGGGTCGGGGACGAGCGTCGTGTCGGCGAGGGTCGCGAACGACTGGATGACGCGCCCGCCCGCCCCCTCGGGGGGCGCGGATGTCAACGTGGCCGGCGAGCGACGCGCGGCGCGCTGCAGCAGCTCGCGGGTCGCCTGCAGGTCGCCGGCGAACAGCTCGTTCATGAGCTGGCGCAGCGTGCGTCCGCCGGCGTGGGCCTCGCGGGTGCGGGCGAACTCGAGCAGCTCGTCGCGGAGCTCGCCGCAGGTGCCGAACCGCCGCCGCTTGTCGGGGTCGAGCGCGCGCCGGAGGATCGCCTGCAGCGTCGGCTCCAGCTGCGCCAGCCGCGGTGGCTCGTGGCGCCCGGTGCCGACGACGGTCCACACCTGCTCGGCCGAGCGCCCGGTGTAGTAGCGCTCGGCCGTCAACAGCTCGTAAAGCATCACGCCGATGGCGAACTGGTCGGCGCGGGCGTCGACGACTTCGCCGCGGGCGTGCTCGGGGGCCATGTAGGCGATCTTGCCGAGCACCGTGTGCTCGCCCGCCGACACGGCATCGCTGGTGAGCGCCCGGCCGCGCTCGGCCAGACCGAAGTCGATGAGCTTCACCTCGCCCTCGAAGTTGATGAGCACGTTTTGCGGCGAGACGTCGCGGTGGACGATGTGCAGCGGCTGCCCCGTCGTCGGGTCGCAGTGGCGGTGCGCGTAGTCGAGGGCGTCGAGGAGCTCGCCGGCGACGTGCAGCGCCACCGCCTCGGGCAGTGGCACCTGCCGCTCGAACAGGGCCATCTGCAGGGATCGCACGTCACGGCCGAGCACGAGCTCCATCGCCAGGTAGTAGGCGTGGCCGACGCGCCCCACGTCGAACACCTGGCAGATGTTGCGGTGCGACAGCTGCACCACCAGCCGCGCCTCCTCGATGAAGCGCGCGACGTAATGCTCGTCTTCGAGGAAGCTGTCCTGCAGGGTCTTGACCACGCAGTGCTTCTCGATGCCCATGCTGCCGCCGGTCTTCGCGAGGAACACGTCTCCCATGCCTCCCCGCGCGATGCGGTGCAGCAGCAGGTACGGGCCGAACCGTGCCGGTAGGGCCTGGGGGGATCCCTGCGGCGAGCTCGACGGGGACGGGGTCAGGCGGCTCATCTCGAGTAGGGCTGTCAGTATAATGGTTTCCTGTGTCCCCGATGCCTGCTTTGGGCCCCGCTGTCCTCCTGCTCATCGTCGCGGCCCCGGCGGCGGCGAGCGAGGCAACCCCGGTGGCGCTGCTGCCCGTCGCCGCCGAGCGCGTCGGCCTGGAGGCGGTGCCCCGGATGACCCGCATCGACGTGCTGCTGCGCCGCCTGCTGGCCGCCCGGTCCGACCTTCGTCTGCTCGGCAAGGACCAGACCACCGAGAACCTCGCCGCGGTGCGTGAGATGGGCATCGCCTGCGACGTCGACGACGCCCGCTGCCTAGGCAAGGTCGCGGTCCTCGTCGATGTCGAGCGGGTGATCGTGCCCATCGTGCGCATCGACGGCGCCACCACCACGGTGCGGCTGCTGGTCGTCGACCGCGACAGCCACAGCGCGTCGGCGATGCGCGCCGTGGCCGCGGCCCCCGCCGAGGCTGACCTGCGCGCCCTCGTCGTCGATGCGCTGGCGGCGCCGCTGGTCGACCCCGTCGTCGCTGTCGAGGACCCCACGCCCGCCGTGGTCGCTGCCGCAGCGACGCCCACCGCCGTCGAGGCGGCGACGACTCCGGTCGCGCGGCGGGGGCCGTCGCCGCTGCTGCTCGCCGGCGGCGTCACCGCGGCGGTGGGTGTCGTCGTCGGCGCCGCCGGCGCCATCGGCGCGCTCGTCGTCGACGAGCAGCTCGGGGCACCCGAGGACTACGCGACCCGCGGCCACCGCTTGCAGCTCGGGCGGGCGCTGGCCGGGGCCGCCGTCGGCGGCGGGCTCGCGGTCGTGGTCGGCGGCGCGCTGGCCGCGCTCGCCGTCGGCGGCGAATGAAGCCCCGCGCCGACCGGCCCGCGCATCAGCGCAGCTGCCCCGGTGACGCGACCAGCCGCGCGTAGGCGGCGGCGGCCCGCGCCCGCCGAGGCGGCTCGTCGACGCGGCGCGCCCGCCACAAGAGGTTGTGCGGCGTGACCGTCGCCGCGACAAACTCGACGACGTCGATGGCGAAGCCGCCGGCCTCGAGCCGCAGCGTGCGCTCGGCGTCGACGATGGCCTGGGCGAGGCGGCGCCCCACCAGGCCGTGGCGCGGCAGCACGTCGACGAAGGCGCTCGCGGCCCGCTGCCCGGGGATCGGGTGGGAGCCGCCGGTCGACGCCGGGTGGGCGCCGTAGCAGCAAGGCACGAGCAGCAGCGTCGACGGCGGGGTGGCGACGCAGCGGTCGACGATCACGTCGCTGGCGGCGCCGCAGGCGTGCAGCGCGACCACCACCACCGGCGCGTCCCGCGTGGCCGCGGGCAGGGCATGCGTCGCCACGTCGCCTTCCACCACGTCCACATCGACGTCGGGCACCAGCCCGGCGGCGGCCCGCGCCGCCGCCGCGCGGCCGGGATCGCGCTCGACGATGACGATCCGCCAGCCGCAGCCGCCGCGGGCGTCGCGCGGCAGGACCAGCGCGGCGGCGCACAGGCCAAGGGCGCTCTTGCCGGCGCACAGGTCGACGAGGGTGCCGCGCCGCCGGTTGCCGACGGCGCGGCGGACCTCGGCGAGCAGCGGCACCAGCTCGGCGACCTTCTGACGGTCCTCCTTGCGCAGCGCCGCACCGCGGTCGCCGATGAAGAGCCGGTGCAGCGTGCGGGTGACGTCGTCGGCAGAAAACTCCATCGCGCGCGCAGCATGGCGGTACTGTCGCGCCATGCAAAGTCAGGGCTGGCTGGGTGGCTGTCACGTCATCGTTGGCGTCTCCGGCTCGGTGGCCTGTTATCGCGCCTGCGATCTGGTGCGGGACCTGCGCGGGCTCGGGGCGACGGTGCGTGCGGCGCCGACGCGCGCGGCGCAGGCCTTCGTCACGCCGCTGCTGCTCGAGGCGCTGTCCGGCACACCGTGCCTCACCAGCGCGCTCGACCTCGATCAGGGGCGCATCCCCCACGTCGAAGAGGCCTACCGCGCCAGCGTCGTCGTTGTGGCGCCGGCGTCGGCGGACATCCTTGCGAAGATGGCCGCCGGGTTCGCCGACGAGGCGATCCTTTCGCTCCTGCTCAGTTTTGCCGGCCCCGTCGTCGTGGCGCCGGCGATGGAGACGCACATGTGGCTGCACCCGGCGACGCAGGCCAACGTCGCGCAGCTGCAGTCGCGCGGCGTTGTCTTCGTGGGCCCCGTCGAGGGGCCGCTCGCCTCGGGCCGCACCGGCAGCGGCCGGCTCGCGCCGCTCGAAGACATCGTCGAGGCCGTCGTCGCCTGCGCCGTCGAAAAAGACCTGTCGGGCATCCGTGCCGTCGTCACCGCCGGTCCCACCGTCGAGGCCATCGACCCGGTGCGCAGCATCACCAACCGCAGCTCGGGGCGCATGGGCGTGGCGGTGGCGCGGGCGATGGCGCTGCGCGGCGCGCGGGTGACGCTGGTGCACGGCCCCCTGCGCCAGCCACCGAGCAAGACGCCGGGCCTCGTCACCGTCGCCGTGCGCTCGGCCGCCGAGATGGCCGGGGCGACCTTCGCCGCCGTCGACGCCGGCTGCGACGTCGCCGTGCTCGCCGCCGCCGTCGCCGACTACACGCCGGCGCGCGTGGCGCCGAGCAAGATCAAGAAGGCCGTGGCCCCCACCGCGCTCGAGCTGGTGCGCACCACCGACATCCTCGCCACGCTCGGCGCGCGCCCGGTGCGGCCGCTGCTCGTCGGGTTCGCCGCCGAGACCGAGCGCGTCGAAGAGGCTGCCGCCGAGAAGCGCGCGCGCAAGGCCTGCGCGCTGGTGGTCGGCAACGACGTCTCCGGCGCCGACGCTGACGCCGGCTTCGACGTCGACACCAACCGCGTCTTTCTGGCCCGCGATCCTGCGCTTGGACCCTCGGAGTGGCTGCCGCTCTTGTCCAAGGACGACGTCGCGTGGCGGCTGGCTGACGAGCTGCGCGCGCTGCTGCGCCGGTCACGCTGACCCAGGGCCCGGGCGATTGTCCGACGTCCGCGGCGTGAGTGGGACGCATCACCCGACCACGAAGCACCGCCATGCCGCCTTGCTCGGCCTCGTGACCGCCGCCATCGTGTGGGCCAACGACCTCGTCGAGCCCGTCGCGCTCGACGAGGACCACGACGCCGGGGAGGGCGAAGGCGAGGGCGAAGGGGGCAGGTCATCGACATCGGCACCGACCTGCTGAACGTGCGCGCCACGCCCGACCGCAGCCAGGCCCCCAGCGGCGCGCTGCCCAGCTTGGACATCGTCGACGTGCTCGACCGCATGCAGGGCGAGCCCATCGACGGCGACCCCACCTGGTACGAGATCGCCAGCGACAACCTGACCGGTTCTGTCTCGGCGGTGTTCGTCGAGTGCACGACGGCCGAGGCGCCGACGGCGACCGACGGGTTCCTGTTGCCCTTCGCCTGCGGCCGACGCGTGTCGGTCACGCAGGGCAACAACAGCACGCTCAGCCACACGGGCCGCTCGACCTACGCCTTCGACTTCGGGGCGGCCCTCGACGCGCCGCCGCTCGCGATGGAGTCCGGCGTCGTCAGCCACATGCGCACCAACGTCGATCCCGGCGACCCCTGCGACAGCAACGGCGGACGCGACTGCATCAACACCGCGAACTCCGTGACCATCGACCACGGCGACGGCACGAACACCATCTACGCGCACCTGAACGAGGCGCGCGTCGAGGTGGGCGAGCTCGTGGCCCGCGGCGACGTCATCACGCTGCCGGGCGGCGCCGGCTGGTCCACCGGGCCGCACACCCACGTGCGGCGCCAGGACGACTGCGGCGGCTCCTACTGTCAGGCGATCACCCTCGACTTTGCCGACGGCGACCACACCTCCGACGCCGGCGACACGGTCACGTCGGGCAACTGCCCCTGAGACGGGTCATGGCGTCGTCGACACCGACGGCGCCGACGGCATTGATCCTTGTTCCGTCGGGGTCGGCGGCGGACGCAGGGGCAGCCGGACGGCGAAGCGGGCGCCGGCCAACACCGGCGAGCGGCCGGCCTCGATGCTGCCGCCGTGCTCAGCGACGATCCGGTGCACGAGGGCGAGGCCGAGCCCCGTGCCGCGCGAGCCCTTGGTGGTCACGTACGGCGTGAACAGCCGCCCGGCGACCTCGGGGGCGATCCCCGGCCCGCTGTCGTCGATGGTCAGCTCGACGACGCCGCCCGCGGCGCTCGCGACGACGGCGAGGCCGGCGCGCAGGCGCGCGGCGCCGGGCTCGAGGGTCTCCATCGCCTCGACGGCGTTCTTCACGAGGTTCGCCAGCGCCGTCTGCAGCTGGTTCTTGTCGGCGACGACCTCGGGCAGGCGCGCGTCGCCAGTGGGCCAGCCGCGGTCGACGGCGACGAGGTCGGCGGGGACGTACAGCGCCAGGACCTGGTCGACGAGGTCGTCGAGGCGCAGCGGCTCGGGGCGCTGCTCGGGAAGGCGGGCGAAGCGGGCGAAGGCGTCGGCGAGCTCCTTGAGCCGCATGACCTCCTCGACCACGGCCTTGGACTGCTCGGTGAGGATGGCGTCGAAGTCGGCGCGCTGCAGCTCGCGGGCGCGGCGGACGACGGTCATCGCCGACAGGATCGGGGTCAGCGGGTTCTTCAGCTCGTGGGCGAGGCCGCGGGCGATCTCCTGCCAGGCGGCGACCCGCTCGGCCTGGAGCAGGCGGCGCTGCCCCTGCTCCAGATCGGCGGCCATCCGGTTGAACGCGTCGACGAGCTCGCGGACCTCGCCGGTCTCGTGGCCCGGCGGGACGCGCGTCGACAGGTCGCCGCCGGCGAGCGCGCGGGCGGCGTCGGCCAGCGACTCGATGGGCCGAACGATGCGCGCCGCGAGGGCGGCTCCGAGCACCACCGCGAAGACGACCGCGAGCACGCCGACCACCACCGCGCGCACGACGATGCCGCGCCGCACGGTGTCGATGCCCGACCGGTCGAGCCCGATGAACAGCCGGAACCCGCCGACGTCGAAGACGTCCAGACGCAGACGGGCAGCGAAGGCGTCGTCGTCGGCGCGAAACGCCCGATCTGGCAGCAGCTCGGGCGTGCGCACGGACAGGCACTCGGGGCTTTCGGCGCCGCGGCGAGCCGGGGGCGCGGCGGGGCACAGCGCCAGGAGGTCGGCGCCGGTCCGCGCGCGCAGCCGCTCGAGCGCCGACCCATCGAGGAAGCGGCCGGCCACCACGAGCACCTCGCGACCGCCGCTGCGCAGCACCGCCCATCGCTCCAGGGCGGGGGCCGAGCCCTGCGGCGTCGCCTCGTCGACGATGCGCGGCAGTCGACCGCCGGTGGCGACGTACGCGGCGATCAGCGGGTCGAGCGCACCGAAGCTCGCTGGCCAGTGCCCTGACGTCAGGATCGTGCCGTCGCGCTGCAGGATCTTCAGCACCTCGAGGCGGCCCATCGTCAGGCGCGCATGGGCGCCGAGGAACCGATCCTCGACGCGCCCGCTGCTCAGCAGGCGCGCGACGCCGGCGCGCGGATCGGCGGCGCTCCCCAGCTCTTCGTCGAGCGCCGTCGCGGTCTGCTCGAGATCGGTGCGGATGGCGCCGGTGACCCGACCGCCCTGGGCGGCGAGGTCGCGCTCGAGGCGGGCCGAGACCTCGACAAGGTGCGCCACCGTCCCCGCGCCGACCGCCACCACCACCGCCGCCAGCAGCGCGAGGATCAAGCGACCGCGCAGGTGGAGCAGCCAGGTCCCCACCCTCGCCGTGGCCAGCGGCGTCGCGGGCGTCGCCACCGTCGTCGCCGGCGCAGTCGACGTCCTGTTGGTCGCGGTGGTGGTCGCGGTGGTGGTCGTTGGGGCCGGCGCCGCGCCGACTTCGGCGGCGGTCGGCGCGGTGCCACCGGCAGCGGCGGGCTCGTCGTCGGCCGTCATCGACCGCCTCCCCACCACGCGCCGTCCAGCAGCGGGATCCCGTCGTCGCGGACGCCGACGCCGCGCAGGTCGGGGTCGACGCTGATCCAGCGGTCGACCACGAGCAGGGGGACGACCAGCCGGCTGTCGAGGAGCGCCCGCTCGAGCGCGAGGGCCGCGCCGAGGCGCGCCGCCGGGTCGGCGCCGAGCAGCGCGGCGGCGTCGAGGACGCGGGCGACGGCGGGGTGGCGGAGCAGCCCCGGTCGCTCGCCAAGGAAGGCCAGCAGGGCGAGGGCCGCGTCGCGCGTCGGCGGACGCCAGCGGAGCAGCTCGCTGGCGTCGTCGGCGGGCTCGCCACGCGTGAGGCCGAGGAGCGTCCCGCGGGCGCGCAGCACGACGGCGAGGCGCTCGGCGACGCCCTCGGTCAGCGGGTCGCTGGTGCGCACGAACAGCGGTAGGCGCGGCGCGCCCGGCGTCACCGGCGTCAGCGTCAGCGGTGCGCGTGCGTCGTCGACCGCGCCAAGGACGACAGGGAGGGGGCGCGCCGGGGCGACGCCCGACGGCAGCAGCGCGTCGGTGGGCCCGCCGCGGCCGCCGGCCCAGGCGGCCGCCAGCAGGTCGGCGCGCAGCGCCGCCGCGAAGGCCCGCCGCCCGCTGCGCGGATCGGCGAGCCCAAACGGGTCGGCGTCGCGCGCCGCGAGGCCCTGCACGAGGACGACGACATCGCTCCACGGTGCCAGCAGCGTCGCGCCGCCGTCGTCGCCGGCGCCCATGGCGACGACGTCGGCCTTGTCGCTGACAGGCGCGTCGCCGCGGACCTCGAGCGCCCCGAGCAGGGGGGGCGGATCGAAGCTGCCCGACCGCCACGACAGCCGCCCCGGGGTGGCTTGAGCGAACGCACCGGTGGCCCCGCCCTGCGCCCCCACGAGCGGGCAGTAGGTCAACAACGCCGGCAGCACGAACACGGGGCGGTCGAAGGTGACCACCGTGGCATCGCCGGCGGCCTCGACGCGCGCAGCGACGGTGAGGGCGCGCAAGACCGCCGCCGCGAAGGCGCCTGCCGACCGTCCCTCGAGGCAGCGCGCGACGCTGGTGGCCACCCAGGAGACCGGCGCCGTCGACGACAGTCGCCAGCGCCTTCCGCCCTCATCGCCGACGACGCGATCGAGCACCGCCGAGGCAAAGCCCGGCGCGCCGCTCAGGGCTGGTCGCTCGCCAGCGGCGTCGCGGGCCGGAACGACCAGCGGCGCGAACAGGTGCGCCTCGGTCACCGCCGCGACCAGCTCGGCGGGCACCGCCACCGCGGCGGTGCCCCCGGGCGCGGGCGCCCGCCGCGCGACCGCGGGCGCGGCGATCAAGAAGGCCAGCAGCAGCACGCCGAGCAGGCCATGGCCTCGCGGGGCTCCTCGACGTCGGCGGTGCACGACCCGGGTCACGGCGCGTGCCTCAGGCGCCACAGCGTCGCGGTGGCGCCGTCGTCCGCCTGCTCGATGACGATGACATCGGGGCGGGCGTCAAAGTCGGCGTGGCCGCTGACGATGGCGGCGATGGAGCCCCCCCCAAGGGGGCTCTTCAGCAGCACCGTCGATGACGACCCGTCGGGGGCGGCGCGCCTCAGCACGAGCTGATCGGGCTCGCCGGCCGACACCGCCGCGCTGGTCAGGAGCTCGGGCTCGCCGTCGCCATCCAGGTCGACGACGACGACCCGATCGCCTACGCGCTCGGGGCACAGCGGCTGCAAGTCGCCGTCGTAGCCGCGCGCGGCCAGCGTGCCGTCCTCGGCGACGAAGACCCAGACGTCGCTGCCGGGCAGCGTGACCAGCTCGCGCATCCGTGCCGGCAGCCCTGGCACGACGACGTCGACGCCGGCGGCGGTGCGCAGCGGCAGCGACAGCACCGGCGTGCCGAAGCGGGCGCGCAGCGCCAGTGGCGCTTCGCGCGTCGTCACGCCGCGCAAGGGCACGAGCTCCGCGGGCGCGGGCGCCGTCGAGCCGCTGCGCACGTCGACGACCAGCGCGTGGCCCGCCGACGTCGCCACCCACAGGCGGTGGTGCGGCGGCGTGCCCACCGGCGCCAGCCACCCGAGCACCACCCGCGGCCAGCGGCGCAGCGGCAGCGACCAGGGACCGGCGACCCGCTCGGCGTGCAGCGCGTCGTCGAGGTGGACGACCTCGACGCCGCAGCGCGACAGCACCGCGAGCTCCAGGGCGGGATCACCGTCGGCGTCGACAAGCGCTGCGTCGAGCGGCGCGCACCCCGGCTGCACGGCGAGCGCCCCGGCGCGCTCGAGCAGGAACCGCCCCTGCGTCGTCCGCCCGACCACGCCGAGGGCCGCGAGCAGCTCGCGGTCGACGGTGGTCTCGGCCACCACCGTCGTCGCGCCTTCGATGCCTGGCCCCTCGACGGCGACGACCGCCCAGACCGTGCCTGCCTCTTCGGAGACGGCGAGCCGCGCGCGCAGCGGCCCGTCGCCCGCGTCGAGCGGCCCGCCGCGCAGCGCCTTCTTGAGCCGCGGCAGCAGCGCGGCGCGCGCGCGCGCCGCGTCGACGCCGCGGGCCGCTTGCAGGGTCAGGCGCACGCCGCCGCGGAAGCCCTCGGTCGTGGCGCGCTGTTGCAGCGCCGAGGCGATCGCCTCGACGAAGCGCTGCACCGAGCCGATGCTGCGGTCGGGGACCGGCGCGTCGTCGGCTGCTCCCGACGCGGCGCGCGTCGCCGGCGCCACGAAGCCAAGGGCCAACCAAAGGCAGGCGAGGGCGACCGTGCAGCAGCGAGTCACCGCGCACAGACCGCCGGGCAAAGGAGCACATTCCGCGGCCCGTCGCCGGCAACAGCCATCGGATCGGGGACGACGACGGTGCACGGGGCCCGGCCGATCAAGCGGCAAACAGCGGGGGCAGTCGGTCGGGATCCGTCGCGACGATATCGCGCACGACCAGGGCGAGGCGCTCGCGCGCGTCGTCGGGCTCGGCGCACAGGCCTTCGACCAGCGCGTAGAAGCTCGCGGCGTCCGCGGGACGATCCTCGGGGGCGAAGGCGGTGGCCTGATCGACGAGCTGGCGCAGATCCAGGGGCACGTCGACGCCGTCAGGCCACGGCGCGCGGGCGCTGTCGGCGTGGACGGCGAGGACGCGGGAGTCGGGCAGGTGCTCGAGCTCGAAGGCGCGCCGGCTGGTGAGCAGCTCAAACAACAGGATTCCCGCGGCGTAGACGTCGACACCCTGGGTCAGCTGTTCGCCGCGGGCCTGTTCGGGCGCCATGTAGCCCGGCGTGCCGACGATCTCGCCCGCGGGCTCTTCGCGGACCGACAGCAGCGCCGAGCCGAAGTCGGTCAGGCGCGTCTGGCCATGCTGGTCGACGATCACGTTGCGGGGGCTGACGTCGCGGTGGATGAAGCCCAGTGGTCTGCCGCGCGGGTCGACGATCGACTGCGCGGCGGCGACTCCGGCGAGCAGGTCCAGCGCCACGACGAGCGCGACCTCCGGTCGCAGCCGCAGTTGCTCAGCGCGGGCGACCCGCAGGACCTGCCCGAGATCGCAGCCCTCGACGTACTCAAGCGCGGTCCAGATGCGCCCGGCGGTCACGCCGCGGGTCAACCCGCGCACGACGCACGGGTGATCGACCATCGACAGCAGCTCGGCTTCGCGGGTGAACGAGTTCATCTGCCGCGGGTCGCGCATGGCGCCGTCGCGCAACACCTTCAAGACGGCGATGTCGTCGTCCGCCAACGGCAGCAGCGGCTCACCTGGCTGCGGCGCGTAGCGCGCCCGGAAGATGCGCGCGAGCCCCCCCCCGGGCAGCTCGTCGACAAGGAGGAACGGGCCCACACGCTGGTCGGGCTTCTTCCTGGCGATGGGGACTTCGCTCACGCGACCTCGTTAGCACGCCGGCATCGGGCGCGTTCGTTCCGTGGCCCCGCCCGCACAGTTCACGGGTCGCGGGCTACATTCCTCGTGATGCATCCGCTGCGTGACAACCCGTTTTTCGTGCTCGCGTTGCCGGTGACGGCGACGGCGCTCGAGGTCGAGCGGCAGGGACGCAAGTGGCTGGCGATGCTCGAGCTCGACCTGCCGAGCGCCCGTACCTACGCAACGCCGCTGGGGCGGCGGCTGCGGACACCCGACGCCGTCCGCGCGGCGATGCGGGCGTTGAACGATCCGGCGCAGCGACCGACCTTCGAGCCGTGGGCCGCGGCGGGGGCGGCGCTGGCCGTCGACAGCGGCGACGGCGGCAACGGTGATGACGGCGCCGGTGACGACCGATACGAACGCGACGACGCGGGGCTCGACCCCCGCGGGATGACCTGGTGGGACCGGTGACGTTCGTCGCCCTCGTGCTCGCCGCGGTGATCGTTCAGGCGGCGCGGCGCCGCCCGAGCCCGCCGCCGAAGGGCGCGCGCGCCGCGCGTCTGTACCGTGACCCGCCGCCGCTGTTCGTCCTGACGTGGCTGTTCGTCCTGCCCCCGTGGCTGCTGGCCTTCGCCGGGCTGTGGCGGGGGGACGTCGACGTCGCCCGGGTCGCCGTGCTCGTCGGCGGCCTCGTCGTCGCCCTGCCCTGGCCGTGGGCACGGCTGTTCGCCATCCCCCTCGGGTGGCCGCGCGCGGCGGCGGCGTTGGCACACCTCGCCGCTCACACGTGGCGCGCCGACCGCGACGGTGGGGCGGCGCTGGCGGCGGTGTTGGCGGCGCGCAACAGCGGAGATGCCCACGACGTCGCGCGGGCGCGGGCCCGGGTCGAGCAGCTTGATCGGCTCGGCGGCGCGGGTGTGGTCGCTGCGGCGCTGCTCGCCGATCACGACGGCGACGTGGGTTTGAGCGCGCGGACCCTTGAGGCCGTCGCCTGCTTCGACCGGCGTGTCGTGCCTCCTGCCGCACGGCGGGTCGCGGTCGAGCTGCGCGCGCAGCACCTGCTCGCCCGCGGCGACTGGTCGGCGCTGCGCAAGCTTGCCCCGGAGGGCTCGCGCTTCGCCGTCTTCGCCGCGCGCTGCGCTGCGCGGCTCGATCCGGCTGGTCGAGCCGCGCCGACCGACGAGTGGACGCTGCGTCTGCGGTGGCTGCTGACGCCGCGCCGTCGACGCACCCGCGCGCTGCTGACGCGGGCCCTCGCGAGGCCCGCTGCGCCGGCTTCGGCCGCGCCGCCGACGCCGGCGGAGCCGTTGTCCGCTCCCACCCTTCAGCGCGCGGTGGCGCTGCAGGTGTGGAGCACGAAGGCGGCCCGTGTCTTGACGCCCGATCACCTCACGGAGCTTGGACATGCATGGGCCGAAGCCCTCGACTCCCTCGAGCAGCAGCGTCGCACGGCGGGCCTTGGCGTGGGTGTGCCGGTGGGGGCAGGGCCTATAGCCGGCGGCGCCGACGGGTTCGCCGACGGCGTCGTCGTCGCTTTGGCCGAGCTCGCCGCGCTCCTCGACCTCTCACGGTTTTCGCTGGTTGATCAGCCGGCCGTACTCGTGCGGGCCATCGAGCGGGAGCGTACTGCCCGCCTCGATGCCCTCGAGATCGCCGTCGCGGCGCTGGCCTTGCGCCTCGAGCAGGCCGACAGCGGTGACCTGCCGCCGTCACTGGAGCTGCGCGAATGGCTGGGGCTGCGCGCGCTCTACGACGGCGTCGCGCGGATGGGCGCCGACGGTCGCGCTCTCGCCTGGCAAACCGCGAAGTCGACGATCTGCGAAGCCGCGGTCCGCTTGTGGAACGTTCGCGGCGAACATCGCCTCGCGCACGCCATGAACCGCTGGCTGCTCAGCGAGAGCCTCGCCGTCGGCGACGAACGGTCGCGGGAGACGCACGAGTTCAACGTCCGCTGCGGCTCGTGAGACAGGTACACGAAGGTGCGATGGGCGGAGGATCGGATTCATGCCTTGAACGCGCGAAGCGTTGAGTATTTTGGATAAAGAGCGTTGCTTCTCTGGCGCTATTGCGTGTTGTGAATCCTAAATAAAGACCGGGTCTTCTGCTCCAGCCGTCGTGCGTGATGGCACGACGAGAGGGCAGAAGACCCGGCCTCGACCGACAGGAGAAGGCTCCTGTCGTGAGCGCTCAGACCGGAGCCGGAGCAGCGGCCGAGGCGGCCTTCTTGGCCGGCTTCTTCGCGGCCTTCTTGGCCGGCTTCTTCGTGGCCTTCTTCGCGGCCTTCTTGGCCGGCTTCTTCGCGGCCTTCTTCGCGGCCTTCTTGGCCGGCTTCTTCGCGGCCTTCTTCGTCGCCTTCTTCGCAGCCTTCTTCTTCTTGGTCGCCATGTCTCTGTCTCCTTGTTTCAGCCACCGACGTCGACGAGGCGACGCCGGGGCTGGTGGTGTCCGCGCTCGGGCCTTGCGCGGCGGGTGCCGCGCTCCGACAGCCATCGGAAGGCCCGTGCGGGAGGTTCTGAGGACATCAAGACGACGCCCGCAGAGGTTGAAGCCGGCTGTCTGCGGACAGGCGGCAGAGGTGAGCCCGCGGACAAGACGTCCGTCGGTGGAAGAGTGCCCCCGGGACCGGAGGCGCCGGTCGTGGCGTTCATCCGACCCTTCTTCATCCGAGCGGACCGGCCGGCAGCGATTTTGTGGATCGCGCGCTTGACACGAACTGACGGATGGTGTGCCGCGCTTTCCGGTCGATCGTTTGGCAGGTGGCACATGAGAAGGTTCATCGACACTCGCAAGAAGAGCACCGCAGCGCTCACTCCCTTTTTAGTCCTTGATGAGCCTTGCGCGCCAGCACTTTCTTGAAAACGCAGCGCGCGTTGCTGCAAACAACGTCGCGCACTGCGCGCGCGTGCGCGCTTCGTGCTCGCGAACGTCGTGCGCGCGAACGCTGATTCGTCGACGAGAAACGTGGACCGCAGCGTGCGTCGCGCGGCGCACGCTGCGTGAGCCGCGCGCCTGCGGGCGGAAGTGTCTCGCTCTGTGCGCTCCGCTGCTCACGCGCGCGTTTCGAGGGATCGCGCACGTGATCGCTGCGGCGATCGCTCGTGATCGCCGCAGCGATCACGTGTGATCGCTGGCCCGAGCCTGAGCCACCGCACGAGCACGAAGTCGCGCCCGCGAATCGGGAAGATCGTCATCGCGCGGGTCGCGCGGACACGTGTTCCTGACGCCGTCGACGGTGACCGGAGCGACGGTCGCGGCGGTGGTCGCCTTGGCGACCACCGGCCAGGCAGCCGATGACGCGGCGTAATCCCGCGACTGTGCTGTGCGCCACCTCGACGCCGACGTTCGGCTGTCAGCCGCGCGGGACGATGCGGAAGCAGCGGTGCGGGCGCTCGTGGAAGTCTGGCGGAACGGTGGTCGCGGTGACCTCTTCAACCACGAGCGACGCCGGCAGCGGGGCCAGCGAGAAGGTCCGCAGGTTGGTCGAGAACCAGATCGCGCCCCCCGGCCGCAGCCGCGCCACGCAGCGCCGCAGGAGAAGGGCGTGGTCGCGCTGCACGTCTAGATCCCGGCTCGCACGACGGCTGCGGGAGACGCTCGGGGGGTCGAGCACGATCACGTCGTAGCGGTCGCCTTCGCCTTCGAGGAACGCAAAGACGTCATCGGCGACGACCCGGTGATCGCCCGGGGCCAGACCGTTGGCCGCAAGGTTGTCGGCGGCCCAGCGGACGGTGCTGGCCGACAGGTCCACCGAGGTAGTGCGTCGCGCGCCGGCGAGCGCGGCGTGCACGCTGAACGAGCCGGTGTAGGCAAAAAGATTCAGCAACGAGCGGCCGACGCAAGCCTCAGCGACCAGACGGCGCGTTGTCCGGTGATCGAGGAACAGCCCGGGATCGCGCCGCGCCCCCATCCGAATCAAGAAGCGCCCCGCGCCCTCGCGCACGAAGAACGATGACGCCGACGCAGCGGCGTCGTCGGCCTCGACCGACCCGCCGCGCTCGCGCTCGCGGACCTGCGCGTACACCCGATCGGCGTCGGCGCCGAGCGCCTCGCCCGCAACGCGGGCGAGCGCCTCGACCTCGGCGACGAAGCCGGCGCCGCCGCCATGCCGCGGCGCAAAGGCCACCACCTGCAAGCGGCGCAGGCCGTCTTCACCCTCATAGACATCGATGGCGAGCGGCACCTCGGGGATGTCGCGGTCGTAGGCGCGGAAGCAGGTGACCCCGTCGCGCTGTCGCCAGGACGACAGCCGCGCGAGGTTCTTGTTCAGCCGGTTGCGCAGGCTCGCCGCACGGTCGGTCACGACATCCTCGTGTTCAGCGGTCCACCAGCGACCAGCGCACGACGCAGTCGGCGCGGGCCGAGCGCACCGCGAGCGCGAGCTCGCCCGCCCCGAGCACCGCGGTGCCCGACGCCGCGTCGACCAACGGGAAGCGCAGCAGGTACAAGTCGTCGAAGCGGTCGACGAACGGAAACAAGGCGCTCACCGCCGGCGAAGGCGAGATCGCCTCGATGCTCGTCGGCGCGACGCGGACCCCGCCTCGCACCAGCGCGACGTCCCAGATCGACGTGCGTGTCGCCAGCGACCGCGTCTTCGCGTCGGACGCATAGAACGCGACGAACACGAGCACCTCGCCGTCGCCCGGGGGGCCGGGGCGCGTCGGGGCGTCGACGCCCTCGTCAGCGTCGCCCATGCCGAGCCACTCGCGCTGCGCCGTGGCGGCGAAGGCGCCGTGGAAGCGATCGCGCTCGGCGAGGAACGCCCGGCGCACGCGCGGGGTCAGGAGCGTCGCGCGCAGGTCGGCCTGCCGGTCGAGCACGTCGTAGACCTCGACCCGGCGCGTGGCCTCGTCGCGCGCCTCGGCCCATGATGTCGTCGGTGCCGGCGCCAGGAGCGCGTCGCCTGCGGCCCGCATGCCGCGCGGCAGCACCGGGGCGCAGCCCGCGGCGGCGGCTCCGAGGGCCAGCGCGGCCGCGAGGACGCCGGCAGGACACCGGCGGCGACCGTCGCGGCGGACGTCGTCGAGGACGACGGTCAAGCCGCGTTCCCCCGCCGCGGGAAGTCGCGCAGGTCGAACAGCGCGTGCACGTGCAGCCCCTGGGCGTGGAGCGCCTCGCGACCACCGGCCTGCCGGTCGACGATGGCGAGCACGGTGTCGACTGCGTAGCCGTAGGCGCGGAGGCGCTCGACGGCGGTCTTGCTGGCGTTGCCGGTCGTGACGACGTCTTCGACGACCGCCACCCGCGCGCCCACGGGCACCGACTTCGTCCCCTCGAGGAACGCGCCGGTGCCGTGTCCCTTGGCCTCCTTGCGGACGTAGATCGCGTGCAACGGGCGGCCGTGCAGCGTCGACCACAGCGCGGTCGCCGACGACAGTGGATCGGCGCCCATGGTCAGGCCGCCGACGGCGGCGTGCCGGGGCTGGCTGCGATCGGGGTGGGCGACCTCGGCGCGCTCGAGGAGGTCGCTGAAGCAGGCGCCGAGCAGGACGTGCCCCTCGCCGGTCAGCATCGTCTGCTTGCAGTCGATATAGAAGTGCGACCTCTGCCCCGACGACAGCGTCACCTCGCGCTCTTCGTACGACAGGCGCCGCAGCATCGACAGCAGGGCGGCGCGGCGTTCATCCCAATGAGGCGGCAGCTGGTACATCGAGGACTCCGGTGACGACAGGTCTCAGGACGGACGCTGCCACACGCCGTCGGCGGCGCGGCGCAGGAAGACCCGCGGCCGGGCACCGTGCGCGGCGAGACCACGCGCGGGCGGCGGTCCGCCGTCGGCGGCCAGATAGGCCGGCCGCGGCGTCGACGGGGTCGAGAACGCCGACGTCGCAGTGGTCGCCGGGTAAGAAGACAACGACGACGACGCGCCCTCGGCGCCGTCCGCCGGGCGCAGGGTCACTGTGCCGCGCAGGGTCGCGCCGTCGGCGATCACGACACGGGCGGCGCGGATGTCACCCGCCACGCGTCCGCCACCGCGCAGCTCGACCAGCTCCACCGCCACGACGTCACCAACGACCTCGCCGGCGATCACCGCGGCGTGGGCCGCGACGTCGGCGTGCACGCCGCCGCCGTGCGCGACCCACAACAGGCCCCCGCAGCGCACGCGACCCTGCACGCGCCCGAGCACGCGCACGGCGCCCTCGGCGTGCAACTCACCCTGCACGACGGCGCCGACGGCGACGACGGTGGCATCGGCGGTCGCGGCGGCGGGATCATGGGCCGCGGGGTCGACGGGCGGGTGGCTCAACGACGTGCTCCTGCGCAGCAGACGATGACGCTGCAGCGAAGAAGCTGCGGCGACGAAGCCCGCTCGTCAACGCACGTCGTCGTCGGCGTCGGCACGGAACGCGCGCACGTGCACGTCGACGCCGTCGAGCCAGAAGGTGGTCTCGCCGTGGCGCGCGGTGTCCCACGCGCGCGCGCCCGCCGCGCGCCAGCGCTCGACCACCGCCGGCGCGGGGAAGCCGAACTGGTTGTCGCGGCCCGTGCACAGCACGACATGGCGCGCATGGGTGGCGGCGACGAACGCCGGCGTCGAGGACGTAGACGAGCCATGGTGCGGCGCCTTGACGACCCAGGCGCGAAGGCGGTCGACGTCGCCGGTCAGGAGCTGCTCCTCGCCGAAGTGCTCGACGTCGCCAGGCAGCAGCACGCACGTAGCACCCAGGCAGAAGCGAAGCACCAGCGAGTTGTCGTTGGCGCGCAGCTCGGGGTACGTCGCCGTCGCCTCGGCGGGGGCGGGGCCGAGGACGTCCACGACGACGTCGCCGAACCGGTGGGTGCCAAGGAGCGCCGGCGTGCTGCGGACGCGGTCTGCGCCTACCGCGCAGACCAGCGGCTTCACCAGCGCGCCAGCCTGGGCGACGTCGCCGGCCCACCACAGCTCGCCCACCGGCAGCGCGTCGACGACGGCGTGCAGGCCGCCGGCGTGGTCGGGGTGCGGGTGCGACAGCACGAGGACGTCGACGCGCCGGATGCCGCGGCGCCGCAGGTACGGCACGACCACGCGCGTCCCCGGCTCGGCGAGCACCGCGGCGCGGCCGGCGGCGTCGAGACCGGGTTCGAGGGGAACGCGCCCGCCGCCGTCGACGACGAACACCCGGCCATCGGGCAGCTCGAGCACCGCGGCGTCGCCCTGACCCACGGGCAGGAAGGTCACGCGCAGGCCGCGCGGGGTGTGACCGGCGAGGACGACGACGGCGGCCGCGCCGCCGACGACCAGCAGCGCGGCGGCGCGCTGGCGGGCGAGCAGCAGCGCGGCGGCGCCGGCGGCGGCGAGGGTCAACGCCGCCGCCGCGCCCGCCGGCGGCGCATCGAGGGCGGCGACGCCGGGCAGCAGGTCAGCGAGGCCGAAGACCAGCGCCTCGAGCAGCAGCGCGGCCTGGGCGCCGAGGAACGACAGCCACGGCAGATCGGCAACGGCGCCGAGCGCGCCGCCGAGCAGGGCCGGCAGCTGCAGCGCGCTGGCGACGGGGACGAGCACGATGTTGGCGATGAGTCCGGCGGGGGCCACCTGCGCGAAGAGCCACGCCGACAGCGGTAGCGTGACGAGGCCGGCGACCACCGAGGCGACCACGCCGTCGCGGATCGCGATCAGCAGGCCGGCTTCGTCGGAGCGATCGGCGGGTGTGGCGGCGACCAGCCCGAGCACTGCGGCGTACGACAGCAGGAACCCGGCGTCCTGCACCGAGGCCGGGCTCGCCACGACGGTGAGCAGGCCGGCCGCCCCAAGGACGTCGCCGAGCAGCACGCGCCGGCCAAGCACGCCGGCGGCAACGACGGCGGTCGCCATGATCGCCGCGCGCACCGCCGATGGGGGCGCGCCGCACAGCAGGACGAAGCTCCACACGCCGGCCAGGGCCACGCCGGCGGCGACGGCGGCGCCGCGGCCCCGACGGCCCCACGGCGTCAACAGCAGCAACAGCGTAGCCAGCCGCGCCAGCAAGCAGGCGAGCAGCGTGACCTGCAGCCCGCTGACAGCGAGCAGGTGGCCGGCGCCGACGTGGCGGTAGGCCTCGGACTGCTCGGGCACGAACAGCGACGTGTCGCCGACCAGCAACGCCAGCAGCAGTCCGGCGAGGCGCGGCGGCAGCTGGTCCTGCAGGCGCCGCGACAGCGCGGCCTTCGCCTCGACCCACCACGCGCCCTCGCTGTGGGCGAGCACCGCGACGTCGCCGGGCTCGACGACGGTCAGCCGCGCATCGACGCCGTCGGAGAGGGCGGCGGCGCCGGGGTCGAAGGTGCCCGGTGACAGCGCTCTCGCCGGCTTCTTCAGCCGGCCTCGCAGACGCACGCGGTCGCCGGGCAGCACCGGGACCGGAGCGGTGAGCGCGACATCGACGACCACGCCGAGGGGGCGGCCGTCGCCGCCGGCGCCGAGCCACCCGTGGGCGAAGAGCCGCACGCGGGCGCCCTCATCGGCGGCGGTGACGTCCTCGACGACGCCTTCGACGACGACGATCTCGTCGGCTGGCGGCAGGCGCGCGGCGCGCGCAGCGGCGGCGGCGCGGTGGCCCAGGGCCGACAGCGCGGCGAGCGCTAGGACGAAGGCGACGACGGCGATGGCGCGGGTGGCCGGCGCCGCTGCCGTCTTGGCCGCCGTCCCGGCCGCCGGGCGCCCGCCGGGCCTGGCCGCCCAGGCGCCGGCGACCAGCACGACGAGCCCGACGGCGAGGGCCGCCACCGACACCGCGGGCAGGGCGAGCCCCGCGGCTGCGCCGAAGACGCCGACGACGAACAGCGCGACGACGGGGATGCGCGCGAGCACCGGGCCTCAGGGGCGCGCGGCGGGCGACGAGGCCGTGGGCGATGGCGCTGCCGGGGTCGGGGCGGGCTGCTTGCGCGGGAGCACGTAGACGGTCACCGCGCCGTCGCCCTGCAGGGCGATGTTGATGCCATCCCAACCCGACTGCGGGTTGTCGTTCTCGAGGTGCACGTACTTGACGCCCGGGACGCTGACCTCGCGCATCCAGCGCACGTTCTTCGAGCCGCGGAACTTCTCGCGGAAGAATTTCAGCGTCGCCTCGTAGTTGCGGTCGCTCTGGTAGCGCTGCGGTCCGATCTTGCGCGCCGACGGCATCAACTCGAGCCCGAACTCCTGCGGTCCGCCGGCGGCGATGGCCGTCGAGGACGACACACCGAGGGCGACGACGAGGACGAAGGCAAGGCAACGCATGGAACGTTTGTGGCCTGCGTGCCCCGACAACGCAAGGCGGGCGCGCAGCGTCGCGCGCGCGCCGCGCCGCCTGGTGAGGACGTTCAGCCGACCACGAGGTCGCGCGCGAGCTTCAGCACCAGCGCGACGACGACGGCGAGCACGACGCGCCGCACGACGGCGGCGCCGCCGCGGATGGCGACGTGGGAGCCGACGGTGCCGCCGGCCACCTGCGCCAGCGCCATGGGCAGTGCGACCGACCACACGACGACGCCGCGGCTGGCGAACAGTGCCAGCGCGGCGAGGTTGGAGGCGGCGTTCACGACCTTGGCGTTGGCCGACGCGCGGTCGAGGGCGTCGCCGAGGAGCCGCGCGTGCAGGACGATCAGGAACGTGCCGGTGCCCGGCCCGAAGAAACCGTCGTAGGCGCCCACCACGACGGCGATGGCCACGGCGACGGGCACCGGGTGCCGCGTCGTCGTCGTCGTCGTCGCAGGCGCCGCCGCCGGGCTTCGCCGCAGCGCCAGCCAGACGGCCACGACGACGAGCAGCGCCAGCACCAGCGGCCGCAGCGTCGCCGGCGGCAACAGCAGGACGAGCTGCGCGCCGCCCAGCGAGCCGGCGATACCGGCGACGAAGGCGGGCCGGGCGCGGCTGCGGTCGACGAGCCCCGCGCGCGCGAACTTCACGAGGGCGGCCGCGGTGCCCCACACCGCCTGGCCCTTGTTGGTGCCAAACGCCAGGTGCGGCGGCAGCCCGGCGGCGAGCAGGGCGGGGACGGTCAGGATGCCGCCGCCGCCGGCGATGGCGTCGACGAAGCCGGCGGCAAACGCCGCACCGACGAGCAGCGGCAGGCCCAGCGGCGGCAGCGCGGCCAGCCCGTCGACGACGACGTCCCCCACGGCGGCGGCGTCAGCCCTTGGCCAGCGCGTCGGTGATCTTCAGGGCCTCGTCGAGCGCGGCGACGCAGTCGTCGAGCTGCCCCTCGGTGAGGATGAGCGGCGGCGCGAGCACGAGATGGCTCATCCAGCCGATCATCGACACGCCGTGCTCGGCGAGCTTCGCCACGACCTGATCGATGACCATTGGCTTGCGCGCGTACTTGTCCTTGAAGGTGCCGAACGGCTCCTTCGACGCGCGGTCCTTGACCAGCTCGAGGGCCCAGAACATGCCCTTGCCGCGCACATCGCCCACCGACGGATGGCGGTCCTTCAGCGCGCCGAGCTTCGCCGCGAACACCGGCTCCATCTGCGCCGAGCGCGCGATCAGGTTCAGGCGCCGGTACTCGTCGATGGCGGCCACTGCGGGGGCGAGCGTCAGTGGGTGGCTCTCGTAGGTGTGCCCGTGGGCGAACCAGCCGTCCTCGAAGTAGTCGGCGACCTTGCGCGTCGTCGCAACGACGCCGAGCGGCGCCATCGCCGAGGTCACGCCCTTGGCGGTGACGAGGATGTCGGGGCTGACGCCCCAGTGCTGGATCGCGAACCATTTGCCGGTGCGCCCCCAGCCGCTCATCACCTCGTCGGCGATCAGCAGCACGCCGTGCTGGTCGCACAGCGCGCGCAGCCGCGGGAAGTAGTCGTCGGGCGGCACGAGCACGCCGTTGGTGCCGACGACCGGCTCGACAATGATCGCCGCGACGTGCGCCTCGTTCTTCAGCATGTAGTCGTAGTAGTCGATGACGTCCGATGCGCTCCTGAACGGGACCGGGCGGTAGGGGTTGCACTCGGGCGCGTGCAGGACGCCGTCGATGGTCGAGCGGATGGGCTCGGCGAACCAGCGGCGGTAGTCGCCGGTCAGCGACATCGCCGTCGCCGTCGACCCGTGGTAGCCGTTGTAGCGCGCGATGATCTTGTGCTTGCCAGTGAACAGCCGCGCCATCTTGATCGCGCACTCGTTCGCCTCGGTCCCCGACGTCGCGTAGAAGAATTTCTCGAGGCCGTCGGGCACGATATCGAGCAGCTTTTCGGTCAGCTGGGCGCGGATGGTGGTGGCGTGACCGGGCGCGACGAACGCCAGCTCGCGGGCCTGCCTGCAGATCGCCTCGACGACGACCTCGTTCTGGTGGCCGAGGTTGCTGCACATCAGCTGCGCGCTCATGTCGAGGAAGCGCTTGCCCGACGCCTCCCAGAAGTAGACGCCCTCGGCCTTTGTCACGTGCATCGGCTTCCAGCCCTTCTGCGGGCGCCAGGTGCCGAACGAGTAACGGGCGACAAAGTCGGGGACGGACATTCCGCGCAGGGGGGCCTTGGTCATCGAACAGCTCCTTGTCGAGGTGAATAGAAATAGCGCGGGGACCTCGCCGGCGCACATCGTGGGTCCGTCAGCCGACCGATGCCTGTCGCGGCGCGCTCGCAGCGATGGCCTTGTCGCTGAATGTAAAAAGTGAGAAGCAACACTTGCCATTTGCCCTGGAGGCCCCGATGACCCGCTCGCGCTCCCTGCTCTTTTTGACGTCGTTTGCCCTGTTCGTGTGCACCGCTGGCGCCGGCTGCGGCCTGGCGGGCGAGGGCGAGGGCGAGGGTGAGGGTGAGGGTGAGGGTGAGGGTGAGGGTGAG
>VGSZ01000034.1 GCA_016874845.1 Deltaproteobacteria bacterium | reverse complement strand
GCGCGCCGCCAGCTCAGCGTCGACGTCGGGCTCGGGCGGCGCGTCCCCCACGGGTGCCGCCTCCGGCGGCAGCTCCGGTGCGGGCGTGGGCTCGGGCGTGGGCTCGGGCGTGGGCTCGGGCGTGGGTGGCGGCTCCTGGTCCTTCGGCGGCGTCTTGACGGCGTCGGGGTTCGGCGCGGCCGCTGGCTCAGGCTCGTCGGGACCGTCGACGACGTCGGGCGCTTCGACCAGCTCCTCAGCCGGCGGCAGCGGCATCGGCTCGATGACCATCGTCACTGGCAGCTGGGTGATGCTCTGCGGCCGCCAGTACATCCCCGACAGCGGAATGCCGCCGTGCAGCGCCACGGACACGGCGACGCCGACGACGAGCAGAGCGAAGCCGCCGCGGGCCGCGTCGGGGTCCCACGGGCGGGGCTTTCGGGGGGAGCGGGCGGTCACCGGATCGTCCACATCTCTCGTCTCCTCGTAGCACCGGACGTCGCCGCGGTGCACCGTCGTGCCCGTCGTCGCCGCTGGAACGAAAACGGTTGGGCGCCGCATCCGGTCTGCCTGTGCAGCCGCGGGCCCGGTCGCTATGGCCCGGGCATGCGCTTCGTCGTCGACGCCACCGCCCGCGCCCGCTGCCTCGTGCAAGGACCCGACGCTGCGGCCTTCGTGCACCGGATGAGCACCCAGCACACGAGCGACCTGAAGGACGGCGACGCGCGGCTGAACGTGCTCACCACCGACAAGGGCCGCATCGTCGACGTCGTCCACCACGTCGTCACCGGCGACGGGGTCCTGCTGCTGGGCGTGCGCGACGGCGGCGCCGATCTCGTCGGCTGGCTCGACCGCTACTTCTTCACCGAGAAGCTCACGCTCGTCGATTTGGCGGCGACTTCGTCGATGGTGATCGCCGACGCCGCCACCACCGCTGCCCTCGTGCCCGGCGCCGAAGGCCTCGCGCCGTGGCAGGCGCGCACGGCGGGCGCGCTCGTCGCGGTCCGCACCTTCGACGTCGTCGATCACGACGGCGCCGCCGTTGCCGCGTTCGTCGTGCTCAACCGCGCGCCGTCGTTGCCGTCGACGCCGGGGGCGCCGCTGCCGGCGGCGACGCTGTCGGCGGACGAGTGGCGCGCGCTGTCCGTGGCGGCTGGCATCCCGGTCGACGAGATCGGTGACGCGGCGACGCCCCTCGACCTCGGACTGCACGACGCCATCCACTGGGCCAAGGGCTGCTACATCGGGCAGGAGGTCATCGCCCGCCTGGACACCTACGGCAAACAGCGCAAGCGCCTCGTCGGCGTGATCGCCGACGAGGGATCCTTCGCCGCCGGCGACGCGGTGCTCGTGGCGGGCAGCGCCGTCGGCGCGCTGACGTCGGTGGCCGCCCCGTGGAGCCCGGCGCTGCCGCGGGCGCTGGCCCTGGTGAAGGGCGTCGACGTCGAAGCCGACGGCGGCGTCGCAGCCGTCGTGCGGGGCCGCGACGGCGAAGTTCCGGTGCGCCTGCAGGGTCGGCGCGCGGCCCAGGCGCCCCACGACTGAAGGACCCAGGGCACGAGCCCGCGACGCCGGGAGGAAGACGACGTCGGGCAGGAGCCGCCCGGAGGACACCGGCGCGGCGCCGGCGCGGCGTCAGAACGGGTTGTTGGTGCTCGGGTCGCTGCCGCCCATCTGTAACTTCAGCGTCTGCCAGGCGTTATCGACCTTGCGACGCAGCTCGAGGATGCGCTGGGTCAGCACCTGCTGCGCCGAGCCCTCGGGGATGAGCCGCGGGTCGAGCTCGGCGAGTCGGGCGCGGTAGGCGGCGTCGACCTCGACGTCGGTGGCATCCATGCCGACGCCGAGCACCTGGCGCGGCTGGCTGAGCGGCTTCAGGCGCATGTAGAGCGCCCAGATGTCCTCGCGGGCCTGCGCCTCCTCCTTGGAGGTGGGCGCCGGCGGGGCGGCCTCGTCGACGACGCTGATGTCGGCGCCGGCGGCGGGCAGCACCGAGTCGTTGAGGCTGATCTGCTGCACCCGCGCCTGCGTCTCGAGCGCGACCAGCCGCGCGTCGCGCATGACGAGGACGACCAGCGTGCCCATGAGCGGGTCGAGGCCGGTGGCGTCGAGCAGCTCGCGCACCGTGCGACGACCGTCGATGACGTCGACGGCGCGCGCCCCGCGCAAGAACGGCCGGATCTTCTCGCTGGCGGCGCCGAGCCCCGGGCCGGGGATCGCGTACAGCGCCTCGATCTCGGCCTGCAGCGCCATCAGCGCCGGGGGCGCCAGCTGACGACGTCGCGAGTCGAGGATGAGCCCGAAGGGGTTGACCTTCAGCAGCGGCGCGGTGTCGAGGAACGCGCGATCCTCGACGAAGCGGTACTCGCCCTGCTGCTGCGTGGCCACGGCGATCACGCGATCGCGCACCACCTCGCGCATGAAGGCGTGCATCTTCTCACCGTCGAGGACGCCTGACTGCAGCAGGCTCCCGAGCAGCGCGCCCTCGGCGACGGCGTCCACCGCCTGCTCGGGCCGCAGAAAGCCCTTCTGCACCAGCTTGCGGTACAGGCCGGCGTCGCCCGCCGGATCGTCGGCCCAGACCGGCTCGCCGCGGTGCAGGAAGAGCGTCCCCTGCGAGTCGCCCGCCGTCACCACCAGCCGACCGGTGAGCTCCTGCGCGAACAGCGACATCAAAAAGGCCGCGCCGGCGCCGCCCGCGACATCGTCGTACTGGCCGTCGACGACGACGAAGGCCTCTACGGCAGGGACGGACTGGGTGGTCGACGCCGGCTGCAGCGCATCCACCTGCGTCGGCTCGGCACGTTCGGGCGCTGGCCGCAGGTGGCTCCGCGCTGTCCGCTCATCGTCGGCGAGCACGGGGACGGGCGCGCTCGTCGTTGGCGGCGGCGACGGCGGCGACGGCGGCGCGACGACGGGTCCGTCGCCATCGAAGTCGATCTCGACGCCCGGACCATCAAACGGGTTGTTGGCGGCGCCGTCCGCGCTGCTGCTGTCGAGGCGGATCTGGAGGCTCGGCCGTGTCTCCTCATGCTCGTTGATCGCGAGGACGCGGATCATGATGCGGGTGACGAGGCGCTCGACGTTGTCCTCGTCGGCAAGGACGTCGACGGGGAGCTCGAGCGAGGCCTGCAGATCCAGCGCGGTGGAGCCGGGGCGCGGCACGATGAAGATGGGGATCTCGGGGTGGCGCTTGCGGGCAAGCTGGCACAACCCACGCAGCGACAGCCGGCGGCGCCCTTCGCCGGCGACGACGCAGCTGAAGTCGGCCCGCCCAAACGCGGCCATCGCCGCGAACCCGTCGGCGACGTCAAGACAGCGCTCGCCGCGCGACGCCAGCGCCTGCGCCAGTGCCCGACGCCGCGCCTCGTCCTCGTCGACGATGAGCATGCTCTTCTGCAGCACCGACGACTCCTCGACCCAGATCCGTGGCCGGCGGCACCGCGCCGCCGGGGAGGGACGATGCCCCGATGGTCTGCCCGTCGGCAATGGGTCTGGCCTTGTGGCGTCTGGATCGTTCGGCCATGGGCAGGACATGCGCCGGTCCCGCCCCCCTTCGTCGTTTCCCCGTGGCGACAAGACCGAGGCGCGGCGCGCGCAAGGCCGCGAGCGCGTCCTCGTCGCCGCCGACCCGCTGCCGCTGGCCTGGGCGGCGGCGCTCGACGTCCTCGCGCGCCGCCGCGCCGCCGGTGAGCCGCTCGACCGGGTCATGGCCGCCGTCGCTCGCGAGCGCCACCTCGGCCCCCGCGAGCGCCGCGCCACCGCCGATCTCGCCTTCGGCTGGGCCCGCCACGCCGGCGCCGTCGACGACCTCGTCGCCGCCGCCGTGCGCCATGAGGGCGGCGTCGCCCCGCGGCGCCGCGTGCTCGATCTTGCGGCCGTGTGCCTCGCCGCCGTCGCCGCCGGCCTCGACATCGACCCCCGCGTGCTCGCCGCCCTGCCCGGCAGCCTGCGCGTGCTCGTCGACGACGCCGCCGCCGCCGGGCTGGCGCTGCCGGTGTCGTTGCCTGCGTGGCTCGTGACCCGGCTGCGCGGCGCCTACCCCGACGTCGTCCTTGAGCTGCTCGCCGCCCTCGAGCGTCCGGCGCCGACGGTGCTGGCCATTGACCGCCGGCGGACGAGCCTCGGCGCCGTCACCCTGGCGCTGCAGGCCCAGGAGGTGACGACGACGCCGTCGCCGCTCGCGCCCACCGCGCTGCGCGTCGTCAGCGGGCGGGCCTCGCTGGCGGCGCTGCCGCCTTCGCTGCGGGGAGCCGTCTGGCCCATGGACGACGGCAGCCAGGCCGTCGCCCACGCCGTGCAGGCGCAGCCCGTGGACCGCGTGCTCGACCTGTGCGCCGGCGGCGGCGGCAAGGCGCGCCTGCTCGTGTCCCTCGGCGCCACCGTCGTCGCCGCCGACATCGACGCCGGGCGCCTTGCGCGCAGCCTGCCCGACGGCGCGCAAGGCGTCGTGGCCGACGGTACCCGGTCGCCGTTCTTGCCGGGCTCGTTCGACCGCGTGCTGGTCGATGCGCCCTGCAGCGGCACCGGCACGCTCCGGCGCGCCCCCGACCTCGCGCTGCGTCTGGACCCCGAGCAGCTGCCGGCGCTGGTGGCGACACAGCGGGCGCTGCTGACGCAGGCGCTGGCGTTGGTGAAGCCAGGCGGTCGGGTCGTCTACGCCACCTGCTCGCTGCTGCCAGAAGAGAACGAGGGCGTCGTCGACGCCGTCGTCGGCGACCGCCGTGACGTCGTGCGGCTGCCCGCGCCGGCGCCGTTTCCGGCGCGCGGGTCCCTGACGCCGCCGGCGTGCGACGGGTTCTTCGTCGCCGTGCTGCAGCGGACGGCGTAGAGCCGCGCCGCCGACGACGACGACGACGACGCCGACGACGACGGCGCGCGGGCGCGAGGCCGAAGACAAAGAAGGCGGGCCTTGCGGCCCGCCTTCTTTGTCTTCGGTGACGCCGGCGATCAGCCGCCCGGGTACTCGAACGCGTTGCCCAGGTAGACCATGAAGTCGATGGTCTGCAGGCGCTCGTTCAGCGTGCTCGTCGCGCGATCGAAGGCGATCTGGGCGGCGCGCACGGCAGCAGCGTCGCCACCGGCCTCGGCGGTCTGCAGCGCGGCCTGCGCGGCGCGCCAGGCGTCGGCGAACTCCTCGGCCTCCTGCAGCAGCCGGTAGCCGACGGCGTGCTCGACGCCGTCGAACGCCACCGAGCGGTAGACCATGTGGCTCTGCGGGTCGGTGAACTCGATGACGTCGATGTCGTCGGTGCCGTCGCCGTCGATGTCGGTCTGCAGCGTCGGCTCGCCGGGCTGGCCGACCATCGTGATGCGCGTGCGCTGCGCGAAGTCGAGCGTCTGGTCGAGGGTGCTCGTCATGTTGACGGTGCCGAAGATCGCCGCCCACGTCCGCAGCTGGTAGCTCATCGCCGGCTTGATCGGCGCCCCCGGCAGCTGCGCTTCAGGCAACGGCTCGCCGTAGATGCCGGTCTTCAGGAACGGGGCGTAGACGACCTCGCCCTTGCCGTCGTTATCGGCGTCGACGACGTGCGGCGCGAACACCGTCGGGTCGTCGCGCATCACCGCGCCGAACAGGTCGAGCATCTCGTCCTGGAAGATGCGGTAGTAGCCGATGGAGAACGCGCCGCGGTTGGTCTCCTGCGAGAAGTCGCGGAAGAAGAACGCGTCCGACGACGTGATCGCCTGCAGCGCCAGCGCCTTGTCCCAGTAGTTGCCAAGGTTGATCGGCCGGAAGTCGTAGTTGTCGTCCCAGTTCGAGTTGAAGATGCGACCCTGATCGAGCCCGAGCTCGATGGAGTCGGTAGCGCACTCGTCGCCGGTGGCCTCGTCGGCCGGGACGTAGGTCTGGGTGCCGCGGACGTCGGACAGGCAGTAGGTGCCCGGCTCCGGCTGCTCGAGCACGCGGACGAAGAAGTCCATGCCGGTCAACGCGGCGCTGCCCCAGTCACGGATCGTCGGGAAGATACGCAGACCGTTGGCGCGACGGTAATAGTAGAAGTAGCGGTACGCATTCAGCATCGGCTGATAGGTGCGGCTGAACAGGCGATTGATATACCCATTTGCCCACGATGAGAACGGGTTGAGCGCCCGCTCACGACGGAAGGCATCGAACGGGTAGTAGAACTCGTACATCTCGCCAGCGTTGCTCACGATGTCCGACGACGTCGGGCCCATGTCCCAGCGGTTGCACGTCAGGTTGCCACCGAACGCGAACTCGTCGGCGCAGTAGCTGTAGGGCACCGAGACCTTCGGCAGCGAGCCGTCGTCGTCGTTGTAGCCGAGGCCGCCGAGGATCGTGCTCATGCAGCCGCGCTCGTTCGGCAGTCCGAACTGACGCTCGCAGTCGTTGTCGTCGAGGCCGCCGACGAAGCCGCCGAGGACCTCGTTGCGGAACCAATCCTTCAGCGGAATGTTGCGGCGGCGGTAGAGGTTCTCGGGCGCCGGCGTCAGCGTCGTCAGGTTGGCGATGTCGAGCACCACCGTGTCGTCGCCGCCGACCGCCGCCTCGTTGGCCTCGTCGTAGGCGTCGTTGATGACGGCGTCAGCATCGTGGCCGGCCACGAGGTTCGGGATGTCGGCCGGGTTGAGCAGGAAGATGTTGCCCATCCACTCGCGCGCGACGAACTCGTCGCCCGGGTTCTCGTCGAAGACCTCGACCGTCTCGGCGTAGCCGAGCTTGATCGCCGCCTTGTCGTACAGACCGATGCCGCCGAAGTCGCTGTTGAAGCGCTGGTGGTAGTCCATGATCGACGAGTACTGGTACTCGCGGCGCTTGCCGTCGACGACGTCGTAGGGCGTCTTCGACAGGAGGTGCTGCTGGTCGGCGCTCAGGCCGTCGGCGCCCACGCCCCAGTAGTCGGGGAAGTAATTCAGCGCGTCGGCCGAGCCTTCGAAGTTGTGGCGCAGGCCGAACGTGTGGCCGAGCTCGTGGGCCATGACGCCGCGGAACACGTTGGCGCGGATGAACTGCACGATCTGCTCGCGGCTCATGCCGTCGGCCTTGATCTTGGTGGCGAGGTCGGCGATGGCCGGCTCGACCTGCTCGGCCAGGAAGCAGAAGTTCTTGCGGCCGAGGTAGTCGGAGAGCTCACCGAGCTTCGTCGACGTCGACCCGCCCGCGCTCGGCACGAAGGGCTCGTCGGCGGCGCCGCCCACGTGGCCGGCGTTGGCCGCCACCAGCATGGCGTCGGGGATCTGCTCCCGCGCCCAGTTCGACGGACGCGCGTTCTCGCGCATGCGGTCGGTGACGACGCCGTTGCGCAGCGCCATTGGATCGTTGCCGAACAGCCGCAGCGTCTCGGACGTCAACAGGTACTCGTCTTCAAGGCCGGACTCGCGCAGCTTGTCCAGACCACGGCCGAGCGCCGTCGTCGGCATCCGCACGAAGTACTGGTCGTCGCTCATGCCCGCCGCGCGGCGGTCGAAGGTTCGCAGGAAGTTGTCGATGGCGGCCGGCGTCTTCTTGCCCGCCCAGCGCGCGCGCACGCTCTCGACGTGCTCGCGGGCCAGCGTGCCGTTGATGATGTCGCCGGTGGTGACATCGCCGTTGAGCAGCTGGACAATGTCCGCGCCCCAGTTGGCGTAGGTGTCGATGCTGGCGCCGTAGACGTTCGCGTTGGCCGAGATGATCTCGCCCGTCAGCGGGTCGGTGCCCGACGGACCGTAGCCCAGCGGACCCGCCAGCTCGGCCTTCGACGTCCAGTTGAGGAAGCTGTAGCGGAGGTCGCCGAGCTGCTCCCAGCGGAAGGGCTCGATCTCCTCGCCACCGCGCGCGCGGCGCTGCGACTCGAACTCGAGCACCGCGCAGGCGTTCTCGAGGTTGCCGGCCTGGATCGTCGCGATGCCCGAAGCGACGAGGGCGTCGCCCATGTCGTGCTGCTCGGTGTAGCGGCGGGCCGCCTCGACGTTGCAACTGTTGATGCGGACCTCGAACATGCGGGTCACGGGCTTGGCGCCGTCGATGCCCTCGTTCAGGTTCTTGGGCAGGCTGCTGAGGCCGACGCCGCGGGCGGCGGCCACCGCCTCGAGGAACGCCACGTTCCAGTCGTCGGCGAGGTCCTTCGTCGCGATGTCGATCAGGTCGGTCGGGAACCCGACGTTCAACATGTAGACGACCGGCTTGACGGGGCGGCGGTCCATCGGGATCGAAGCACCGCCGTCATCGAGGATGTCGGCCCAGATGTTGTGCCGGTTGATGAGCCGCTCGCGCGCGTTGTATTGCGTGCCGTTCTCACGGTCGGTCTGGTAGCGGTCGGTGCGGAAATAGCCGAAGCGACCGAACACCGGGGTCGTCAGCTCGATGCAGTCGTCGGGCGAGTGGATGTTCGGGTCGCAGCCCACGCCGCTTCCGGGCGTAATGGCGACGAGGTTGTTTTCGCCCTCGGGCACGTTGCAGCGCGCGAGCGCTTCCTCGCAGGCGCTCGGCGGGTCGCCGATGCCCGGGTTCGTGTTGCACATGCGCGGACGGCCGCCGAAGTTGTCATCGAAGACCACCTTCACCGTGCGCGTGCCGTCGCGATCCATCTCGGCGGGCGTGCAAAGGCGGCTCGGCGGCTCGAAGTCCGCACCGAAGAGGTTCGGGTTGTTGATGACGTTGAGCGCGCCCGACGACAGGATGTCCTCGCCGGTCGAGACCAGCTGCAGCGTGCCGGTTTTGCGCTCTACGTAATCGGGGTAGTCGAGGGCCTGATACTCGTTGTTCTCGTCGACGCGGCGGAAGCTGAACTTCACCTTCACGTTCGCGCCGTTGCACGGCGAGACACCGTCCAGATAGTAGCAGATGTAGGGGTCGGCGTCGGTGATGGCGTCAAGCGTGACGTCGATGCTGTCACCCGAGTCGATGGGCTGGTCGGTGATCAGCTTGTCGCCGATGCGGACCTTCCACGGGTAGGACGGGGTCTCGTTCGAGCGACGGTTCAAGCTGTCGATGAACGCGAGCCCGATCTGGTTGTCGAGCGCCCAGGCGACGCCGTTCTGGTCGTTCCAGCCGACGCGGACGTACTGCCGCTCGTACCAGGGGCGGTCGTAGTCGTTCTCCTCGATGACGTTTGTCTCGACGCCGTTCACCGGGTTGTACTGCCGGCGGATGTCGAAGTGACGCAGGATCGGGAACGCGACGATGACGTTCTGCTCGCCCGGGTTCGATGGGTCGCTGCCCGGCACGCGCTCGTAGGAGCGGTAGCCGATCAGCTGGCGCTCGGTGATCTCCCACTTGATGCGCTCCACCTCGCCCTGCAGGCCGATGAACGAGGTGTCGGTGTGGAACTGCTTGTCGACGATGGCCGAGCGCACGTACCACTCGCCGGTGAACACGCTCTTGTCGACGACGTTGGGCGCGACGCGGTTGATGTCGACGGCCTCGCCGCAGGCGGCGCCCAGGGTGACGCCCAGGGCGACCGCGAGCAGAGGCAGGAATCGGGTAGAGTTCATGATTGCTCCCGCGAGGTTCAGGGCATGATTCGGAAACGACATGTTCTGCTCCTCGCTCAGAAGTTGTTGACGAGCTTGTTGTAGGTGCGGAGGTCGTTGACGTAGTCGGTGAGGTCGTCGACCGCCTCCCGCGCCGAGTCACGACGGTTCTGCAGGTCCTGCGGCGTGCAGGTCACCTCGACCTCGCGCAGGTTCGTGAAGCCCGACAGGGCCGGCGCCTGCACCGACTCGCCCGGCATCACCGTGACGTAGTCGTCGAGGCAGGTCTGCAGGTAGTCGCTGTTGTCGCGACCGCCGCCGATGTTGGTGATGCAGGCGCAGTACACGTCTTCGTCGTCGAGCGTGCCGTCCTGCTGCAGGTCGCGGTTGCAGGCGTCGAGCCGCTGGAAGCGCTGCTTCAAGACGTTCAGACGCTTCACGAGGTTGAAGGCGACGGGCGTGTCGCCGACCTTCAGCGCCCGGTACGTCATGCCCGTCGTCGGGTGAGTGAACGACAGCGCCGTCTTGCAGTCCGGCGGGTTCGTGAGGTGCTCTGGGTTGCGCGCGTCGAACTCGGGGCACTCGACGGCGTCGCGTGCCTCGGCGTCGTCGTAGGCGCGGACGTCGTCCGTGCCGCCGTCGACGGCGATCTGCATCGTCTTCGTCAAGTTGAGCGTGTCGTCGGTGGGCGAGTCGAGGAAGACGTTCGCCAGCAGGTACGCGTAGTAGTTGTGGTTGATCGCGATCTGCGGAAGCACGCGCGTCATCCCCGTGGTGTCGACGGAGCCGTCGACCGGGAGCAGGTCGGGGCGCACGTAGCGACCGTTGTCGTCGAGGAAGCCGCCGAGCGCGAGGTCGTCCTGGGTGACGAGGGCGCCGTAGATACGGCTGACCTCGCGCGGGAACAGGCGGTACCAGCTGACGTCGTACAGGCGCCAATCGGAGTCGGCGTCGACGCGCGGGAAGTACGCGGAGTTCATGCCCAGGTTGATGATCGCGTACAGCTTCGTCCAGTAGTGGCCGACGTAGCGGATGTAGAAGTCGACGTAGTCATCGGTGAAGCCGACGAAGAACGGACGACCCTCGCCGAGCGGAACGTTGCCGCTGGCGTAGCCGGGCTGCGGATCGGCCATGAACTCGACGTCACGGTCGGGCGCGGCGCCGTCGTCCTGACCATCGGCGAAGCCGGCGGTGTTGATGATCTGCGCGTCACAGAAGCCGAGGTTCGACCACGGGATCGCGATGTCGAGCGGGTCGGGCGTACGACCTTCGGGCGGCAGGTTCGTGATGCTGAACAGCTGGTGAGCCGGCAGCGTGTGGAAGTTGCCAGAGTTCGGCTCGGCCAGCACGTGCGCGAAGTGGTTCAGGCCCGCCTCGGTCGTGGCCAGGAAGTCCTCGTACGCGTACGAGCCGACGAAGTCCGGGTCGCTCGCGCTGTAGAAGAAGAACCACTGCATCTTCTCGGTGAAGTCGGCCATCACCCCGTCGTCGGCGCCGATGGCACCGCTGACGGCGTCGAAGTCCCACAGGCGGTTCCGCGCGAAGTGGCTGAAGAAGAAGTTCTGGTAGTACGACGTGAGCTTGAACGCCGTGTTGCTGCGCGTGTCGGGGCCGTAGTCGAAGACCTTGACCATCGGCTCGGGGTACGCGCCCCAGCCGAAGCGGTACGGGACCTCGTTGGGCAACGGCTGCGCGCGCGTCGAGGACGCGTCCCAGTCCATCGACACGTAGGTGCGGTCGTGCATCGTGGCGACCTTCTCGCCGCGATCGCCGCCGTTGAACATCTCGGGGATGTCGCGCCAGTCGTTGTAGAACAGGCTCTTCTTCATCTCGCCGGGCTGGTCGATGTCGGCGCGCAGGTTCTCGGTCGGGAAGACCTCGAGGAGCTGGCCGTAGGCGAACTTGTTGGCGGCGAAGTCATACGGCCCGAGGCCGTTGAAGTCGGCGTTCCAGTTGCCGTGGTAGTCCATGATCGACGAGTAGACGCCCTCGCTCTGGCGCAAGCAGTCCTGCGCCGTCATGGCCTGCGACTCGAAGTCCGGCCCGGCGTTAGCGATCACGGCCTTGCAGTTCTCGAGCTGCTCGATCCGCGTGGTCGAGCGGGAGTCGTTGCGCGTCGACAGCTCAGCGATGGCGTCGTCGATGTCGGCCGGCAGGTCCTGGATCTCCCAGAAGAAGCGGCCGTAGTTGAGCGCGTCGGTGGACGCCGCGAAGTTGTGGAACATGCCGGTGTTGTGGCCGACCTCGTGCAGCTGGACCGCGACGTAGATGTCCTCACGCAGCTTCTTGAAGCGCTCGGCGTAGGACATGTCCTTGTAGGCGACAGCCTGACCGATGAGGAAGTTGTTGATCATCTCCGGCGGGTCGGCGGCACGCTGGCCCATGCGGATGGCGCGCTGCTCGAGCTCGCGGCCGAGGTGCATCAGCTTCGGGTTGCGCAGCGGCGACACCGAGTTGAGCATGTCGTCGTCGAGCGAGGCGGTGGCGGCGTCGCGCGGGTTCACCGCGCCGAACAGCGCGACGTCGTCCTGCGTGATCAGCTGCTGCTCCAGCTCGGTACCCACGACGCGGCTCATGCGCTCGTGGGCGCGGCCGGGGGCGACCTCCTTGAGGACCTCACGGTTGCCGCGGCGCGACTCGAACGCCCGGGCCGCCTCATCGCGCGTCTGCTGGGACGCGCGGCGGGTGACGAGCTTGCTGTTCTCGAGCAGCTTCTCCTCGGTGTACTTGGCGACGTCGAAGCCGTACTGCAGGTCGAGGTCGTTGGTCTCACCGTTGAGGATCGAGACGTACTGCGCCGCGCGCGTGGCGTAGCGGTCGAGCATCGCCAGCGCGATGTTCGCCGTGCCCGAGATCGTCTCGCCCGTCTGAGGGTCGGCGTACGGCGGACCGAGGCCGAGCCAGCCGGACTGGAAGTCGCCGACGACGAGGTTCATCATCGAGTAGCGGGTGTCGCCGAGGCGCTGGTAGAGGAACGGCTCGACGCCCTCGGGCGCCGCGCGGCCCATCGTCATGTCACCGCCGGTGAAGTACTCGAGCGCCGAGCAGATGCGCTCGAGGTCGTGCAGCGCCTGCGTCTCCTGCGCCTGCAGCGCCGTGAAGCTCTGGCCCTTGCTGCCCAGCCCGTTGGGCTGCAGGTTGTCGATCTCGTCGTTGGCCTCGTCGAAGCGGGCGCGAATGCTCTCGATGGTGCCGTCGAACGACGGCACCTCGTCGTTGACGACGGTGCGGCGCGACTTCGCCACGACCTGCTCGACCAGCTCGGGGTGCGCGTCGTTCAAGCCGGCGATCACACGCTCGACGTTGGCGACGTTGCAGTCGTTCTCCTTCAGCACGAACATCGCCGGCACGTCGGACGGGATGCCGTCTCCGTCGAGCGCGCCGGTGTACTTCGCCTCGTTGACCTTCCAGACCGTCTCGCGGAACACCTTGTTCCACTGGGCCGCGACGCGGCGCGACGCGTTCAGCAGGTGCTTCGGGTGCTCGAGGTTCGTGTAGTAGACGACGGCCTCGGGCTTCGGCTCACGCTCGGCCATCGGGATGATCGTGCCGTCTTCGTTGCGCGACTTCTTCCACAGGTTGAACAGCGACGCGTTCTGGACCTGGCCCGACGTCACCATGCCGCGGTTGGCGTCAAAGGTGTTGCGGCCGAGGGTGCCGAAGAAGCCGAAGCGATCGTTGATCGGGATGCGCTTCACGAAGCCGCGCTCGTCACGGACCTCTTGACCATCGGCGTCCGCGAGCGCCACCGAGCCCGGCATCGGGCGCGCGACGTAGTCGGACTTCGGCACCTTCATGAACGAGTGGCGCACGTCGACGATGGCCGAGCTGAAGTCGCCGGCCATGGCGACGCCGTAGTAGCCGACGAGGCCGAGGATGTCGGGGGCCACCTCGTGGCGCGTCGTGATCTCGAAGTACTCGTCCTCGAAGCGCCAGCGCTTCGGATCGGCGGGCGCCTGCGCCGCCTGGACGAGGAAGCGCTGCTGGCCGGTGCCGATGCACGGACCGCCGCAGTACCCGGGCTCCTCGAGACTGAGGTGGTACTTGAACGTCGGGACGCGGTTCGCCGCCCAGTTCACGCGGATGAAGGCGCGGTCGTACCAGAGACGGTCACGGTTCTCGGAGAGGACGTTGCCCTCTTCGCCCGTCGTCGGATCGAACTCGCGGCGGATGTCGAAGTGGTCGGTGATGTCGAAGATCGCCACCGGCTGGCCCTTGTAGAGCTCGTCGGCGCCGGGGAGGTTCTCCTGCTCAGACCCCGGGGCGGCGGCGTAGGTGCGCCAGCCGATCAGGTTGCTCTCGGTGATCTCCCAGCGGATCTTCTCGAGCATCAGCCAGTCACCGTCGGCGACCGAGATCCAGCCGTGCTCCGGCGGCGCATCGACGACGGTGGAGCGGAGGTACCACTCGTTCTCGGCGTCGAAGTAGGCCTTCGACCAGTAGGGGTCGACGACGCGGTTCAGGTCCTCGTTGCGGTACGAGCAGCCGGTCGTCCCGACCGTGGCGACGACGGCGATGGCCGCCGCGAGCAGATGGATGCTGCGCATCGTGTTCCTCCAGAAGGTTCGCGAATTCATGTCGAGGGGTCCGGATTCGGGAGAGAGAGAAAGCAGGATCGGCGTCACATGCCGATCGTGACGTCGAGGAAGGCAGAGCTGAAGTTGTTCGCCGGCGTGAAGAAGTCCCACACGGGGAAGCGCACGGTCTTGCCGTCGGCCGACCAGGCGGGCTGGCCCGACGCGACGCCGGCGGTGATGAAGAACGGGTATCCGGTGGGCACCGTGTACGTGTACGAGAGCGAGCCCGAGGTGTTCTCGCTGAAGTTCTGGCCCGACGAGAACGGCGAGGCGAGGTCAGGCGCGTTCGTCAGGGGCCGCAGGAACGCCAGCGCCCACGAGAAGCTCAGCGAGACGTTGTGCGTGCCGTCGGTGGTCGACCAGCCCGTCGCCATCGCGTTATTGACGCTGCCGAGGTTCTGGCGACCGGCGAGGATGCACTCACCATTGGGCAAGAGCTGTTCGGCGCGCGGCAGGACGAGGGGGAGCTCGTCGAGGCCGTTCACCGGATCGCCGCTGGGCAGCGGCGACTCGTACGGGCGCGGGACGTCGCAGGCCATCGTCGGCCCGGGCTGCGAGTAGAACAGCGCGCGGACCGACGGCGTGTACTGCACGAAGAACGTGCCCACCGGCGTCTCGGGGCTGCCCCACATGAACTGGGCGGCGGTGGCGACGTTCGTGATCAGGTTCTGCTGGCGCGACGTGATCGACAAAGGCGCGCGCGCCGCCGCGATCAGCGAGATGCGCGTCCCCGAGAATTCTTCGACGAAGACGCCGGGCACGATGAGCGCCAGCGACGGATCGCTGACCCGCACCTGACGGTCGAAGACGCCAAAGTTCGTCGACGCCGGCAGCCAGTTGGCGACGCTGAAGTCGATGGACATCGACAAGATCATCCTGGGCAGGCCGTCGAGCCTCGGCAGCGACGCCGTGGGCCGCAGGTTCAGCGACGTGCTCCACGACGGCTGCATCTGGTAGCCCGGCGCGAGAAAGCCGCTGCCGACGGCGTTGTCGAGAGTGGCCTGGATGTGGAGCGGGAAGGTGCCACCGCCGGTCACGACGCCGCCGGCCGCCAGACGCGCGTTGGTTGGCGTGGCCGGCTGCTGCGCCGGCGTGGCCGCGGAAGAACTGGTCGACGCCGCCGGTTGTGCCGCTTGTTCAGGCGTCTGACCGGCGGGAGCGGGCGCGGGAGCCGGCTGCTGCTGCGCGCTCGCGCTCTTCGCGGCGAGCGCGGCCAGAAGGCTGGTCAGAAGGAGGGGCAGAAACCGGGAGCGACGCATCCAGACCTCAAGCCCCTTGGGGGCAGATCGCGAACGTGTGCGGCTATCGCACACCGGGCTCGGGATCGGGAGGGTGGGATAGCAACGCCGATGCCAGCGGCCCCTGCACGGAGCAAGCGCGTCCGGACGCTATGTTCCTCGATGCTGCGCGGGGTGTGCGTCCGCTAACGCCCGGGGGGCATCGGTCCTGATGTCGCTTGCGCCCGACGAGCGATCAGCGATGGTGTCATAATGCCGCGCTTTCGCTTCCTCGCAACGCTCAGCCTCGTCGTGCTCGCCGCCTGCCCGACGACACCCGCGCCGGTGCCCCTCGACGGACCCGACGACGCCGGGACGATCCTCGTTCCCTGCGTCGACGACGAACAGTGCGGCGCCGATGGTTTCTGCCGCTCGGGCGTCTGCAGCACCGCGCAGTGCCGCAACAAGGGCGAGTGCGCCGCCTCCGAGATCTGCGTCGACGAGCGCTGCGTTCCGCCGCCCGCGGAGTGCGGCGGCCCCGACGACTGCCCCGGCGACCAGCTCTGTGACGGGTTCACCGACACCTGCTTCGACCCCGATGGCCCACCCGGCGAGGGCGAGGGCGAAGGCGAGGGCGAGGGCGAGGGCGAGGGTGAGGGTGAGGGTGAGGGCGAAGGCGAAGGAGAGCAGTCGACGGTTGAGTTGGGCGGATACCAACTGCAGGATCGCGGTACGGCGGCCGCACAGGTGACGCGACTGCCCGAGGGCACGGCGCTGTCGTCCGGCGAGGTGCTGGTGATCGCGCGCAACGCGACCCGCGCCGAGTTCGAGCAGTTCTGGGGGCCGCTGCCGTCGTCGGCGCGCTACCTGAACGCCGAGGCCGAGTCGAGCGGCGTGCCGATCGTCAATGGCAACGGCAGCCGCAAGGACCGCTTCGTCATCCTCGACCGCTCCGGCGCCGTCGTCGACGGCCCCACCACCGACGGCGTCGGCGGCAACTGCTACGCGCGCACCGGCGGTGCGGCGGAGCAGGCGTCGTCGTGGAATGTCACCGAAGCGATGACGTCCAACGCGTCGCCCGGTAGTACGACAGGCGTGACTGCGCGCGGGCTCGTGATCAGCGAGTGGTGCGACGCCCCCAACAACTTCGTGCTCGAGTACATCGAGCTCGCGTTGATGCCATGAGCCCCGACCGCGGCGGACCCGGGGCCGCTGCCGCTGCCGCTGCCGACGTCGACAGGCGGCGTGGCTTCAGCCATCCTTCTTCGCCTGCCACGGCACGTCGCCGATGCCGTTGGCGTGGGCCGCAAACCGCGCCCACGCGAACAACGCGTCGGACAGGCGGTTCAGGTAGACGAGCACGCCCAGACGCACGGGCACCTCGGCAGCCAGGGCGACGACCTCGCGCTCGGCGCGGCGGACCACGGTGCGCGCGTGGTGCAGTCGGGCCGCCGCCTCGCCCCCCGTCGGCAGGATGAACGTCGACAGCGGCGGGCAGCGCGCGAACGCGTCGTCGATGGCTACCTCGAGCGCCGCGACGCGCGCGTCGTCGATGCGGCTGTCCAGGCGCGCCTGCAGGCGCGTGGCGTCCGACGGCGGCGTCGCCAGCTCGGCCCCGAGATCGAACAGGTCGCTCATGACCGCGCGCAGCTCGTCGAAGAGCGGCGCCGGTAGGTCGGCGGCAGCGGCGGCGACGCCGACGACCGCGTTGGCCTCATCGACGGCGCCGTAGGCGGCGACGCGCGAATCGCTCTTGCGCACGCGCTGACCGCCGAACAGTGCGGTGCCGCCGTCGTCGCCGGTGCGAGTGTAGATCTTCATGGTCGCTCTTCCCCGAGTTGCGGCGCCTGCTGCCCGCCCTGCTTCGTCACATCGCTGGTCGGCCCGCCGACGACTCGCGCGCCGTCGACTCATCGTCGCCCGAGAGCCGGGTCGCCTCGATCACCGTGGACGACGTTGCGGTGACAGAAACCACCAGAAGTGAGATGCCGCCCGCCCACTCGACGTCGCGCAGCGCCGGGATCCCTGCCCCCAGCGCGCGGCCAGCGACCACGCCAAGACCGACCATCGACGCCGTCGCCAACGCCGCATGGGTGACCAGCGGCCACCAAGGTCGCACCGCGCCGGCGCCGGCCGCGAGCGTGGACGGCGTCGGCGAGCTCGCTGGTAACGACCACGGCGCGACGTCGACGGTCGCCTGCTCGTCGAGCGCCACGCCGACCATCGTCGATGCCCGGGCGCCGTCGGGCCGCAGCACGACGACCTCGTGTCGGCCGGGGCGCAGCCGCAGCGACAGCCGCGCGGCGCGCAGGCCGTCGACGAGCACGATGTCGTCGTCGGCGACGCCCACGACGTCGAGGCGCCCCTGCAGCCGCGCCGGGTCGTAGGCGCGCAGCACGAGGGCGCGCACGTCTCGGTCGGCGGCGGTCGTCGACACGGGGGCCTCGAAGGTCAGCACGCGACCGCTGCGCACCTGGTGCACCCGCAGGGCGAGCCGCGCCCAGACGTCGGCGGTGACACCGCTGCGGTCGACGCGCACGGCGAGCACCTCGTCGGCGTCGTCGCCAGCGACGCGGGCGACGCAGGCGACGTCGGCGGCGCACACCGCGGCGCCCTGGGGCACGGCGGCAGCGTCGACGACGCGAAGCTCGTCGCGCAGCGCCGCGCGCAGGGCTTGCACGAGCGCGGCGCGCACGCGTGGCCCGTCGGCGCCGGTGGCCGCGACGTCGACGGGCAGCAGCGCCACCGTCGCCGTCGAAGGTGCTGCCGCCAGCAGCGCGCCCCACATGCACAGCGCGAGCGGCGCGCGACGTCGTCGCCCGGGACGATGCGCGGGCATCAGAACGTCGCCTTTGCGCCGATGGCCGGGATCGTCGGGAGGCCAAGCCGCGGCTGGGTCTGCGTGTAGTCGAAGTTGTACAGCGTGCCTTCCTGCGCGCGCAGGTTCAGCACATTGACGAGGTCGGCGTAGACCGTCAGCTCGAACCAGGAGAGCGTTGTCGTCCAGTCGAGCCGGACGTCCACGGCCTGAAACCAGGGGAAGCGCGTGCTCGCCACCGACGCGAAGACCGGGTCGTAGCGACCAGTGTCGCCGTCGAACACCCCGCCCTGCGCCGGCGTCTCGGGCATGCCGGTGGCGATGCGGTAGCGCGCGCCGGCGCGCAGGTTCCACGGCAGGCGGACCTGGCCGACGACGCCGAGCAGGTGAGTCGTGTCGAACGCCGACAGGTACGGGTGGTCGACAGTGACCGGGTTGCTCCGGTCTTCGCGGTCGCGCCGCTCGTGGCGCGCGATCGAGTAGGTCAACCACGCAAACGCCTGCTGCGGTAGCGCCATGCGCAGGAGCAACTCGGCACCCGTCGAGCGGCCGCTGCCGCCGCCGGTGACGGCGAGCTGCCCGGGGCGATCGGGCACGGGGAAGGCGCGCGAGCGGGTCGTCAGCTGTTGCCGCCACGTCGTGTACAGCGTCGTTGTCAACGTCAGGTGCTCGCCGAGGCCCTGCTCGAGCCCGCCCTGCAGCGACAGCGCGCCCTGCGGCTTCAGCGCGATGCCGGAGTCGCGCGCGACGGCGACCTCGTCGCTGTCCGGAGGCCGGCTCGACGCACCGCCGCCGAGGCGCAGCAGCGTGCCCCAGCCACTCGAAGCAGCACGCGGCGACAGCTGCCACGTGCCGACCACGCGCGGCTCGACGGAGACGTGGCTGACGGGCCCGTCGGGCCCCTCGAGCAACATGCCCTCGACCCGCAGGCCGGGCACGAGCACGATGGTGTCGAGGGGCTCGAGCGTGCCTTCGGCGTAGAGCGCGCCGGTGGCCCGGGCGGCCTGCTGCTGCGTCGTGCGCCCGAGCACCGAGCCCTCGAGGTCGGGCGTGGGCACCTCGACAAGGCCGGTGTCGGCGAGGAAGCCGCCGTAGCGCCAGCGATCGACGCGCGCGGTGCCGTCGAAGCCGAGCACGATCTTCGTCGCCCTACGGCCCGCCCTCGTCGTGCGCCACGTCCATTCGTCGCGCACCTGTACGTCGGCGCCGTCGCGCGTCCGGGCCCGCAGCCCGCCCTGCTCGTCGAGCCGGCCGTTGTCGAGCCCGCCCACCAGCGTGAGCGTGTGGCTGACCCCCGAGCCCAGACCGTGGGCGTAGCGCAGGCTCAGGCGATGGAAGTCCGAGTCGTTCTCGCGGTTGTAGGCGTCGAGGGCGCCGCGGCCGTCGGCGAGGTAGGTCTCGCGGTCGCCTGACCCGAACGCGAACATGACCAGCTCGTGGCCCGGCGCGGTGTCCCAGTCGAGCTTCAGCTGGTAGTCCCAGTACGTCGGGATCTGCACGACGTCGTCGCCGGTGCCGCGCAGCGCGATCTGGGTGTTGCGCAGCACGTCGAGATAGCTGCGGCGCGCCGAGGCGCCGACGGCGACGTTCTTGCCGACCGGCACCCCGACGTAGGCGCCAGCGTCGATGACGTCGGCCTTGGCGAAACCGTGCACGTCGTCGGTGGGGAGCTTCTTCGTGCGCAGCACGACGACGCCGCCGGTGCTGCGGCCGTAGCGCGCCGAAAACACCCCGGGGACGAGCTCCACCGACTCGACGAACGGGATGTTGATGACGCTGGTGCTGCCGGTGAAGTGGTAGAGATCGGGGATCTCATAGTCGTCGACGAAGACCGCGCTCTCGTTGGGGCCAGCGCCCCGGATGAACAACGAGCCCTGCGACAGCAGCACGCGGCCCATGCCCGGGAAGTTCTCGACGGCCTTGGCCGGGTCGCCGTAGGTGCCGGGCAGCTCGTTGACCTCGTTGCCCTCGATGCGGTGCACGCCGCGCGCGGCGGCGTCCTTGCTGCGGCGGTCGCGCACGCGCGTCTCGCCCGACGGCAACGCGCGCACGTACAGCTCCACCGTCGTCGTCGGCCGGTCGCGCCGCAACGTCACGCTTTCGGCCAGCGGCGCGTAGCCGCTCGTGTCGACGGCGACGGCGACGGCGCCGCGGGCGTCGTCGGCCAGCGGCAGCACGAAGGTTCCCTGGTCGTCGGTGACGACGTCGACGCTCTCGGCGCCCGCCGAGACCGTCACCAGCGCGCCCGGCACCGGCCGACGCGTACCGGCCTCGCGCACCGAGCCCTCGAGGGACCGCGCCGACGCCGGCAGCGCGCCGAGCACGACGAGGGCGAGGAGGGCGATCCGCATGGCTTGGCTCTTTCTCGGTCGCGGCCGCTTTTCAACCCCGTTTGCACGACGGGCGCGAGGCGCGCCGTCGTACCCGGTCGATGCGGTCATTGCTGCACGCGTCCCAGACGAGTCTCGCCCGAGCCCCCTTTACGGCGCGCGTCAGCGACGTCGACGACCAAAGCCGCCCGAGCCGAAGCCCGACCGCGGCCGGGACGTCGTCGACTTGCCCGCCCCGAGGCGCGACGACCCCGCCCCGCTGCCGGTGCTCTTCAACATCGAGGACGGGCGCTTCGAGTAGCCCGATCGCGACAGCTTCGCCGACTGCGGCAGCGCGCCGTGGGTCTGCTGGAACGACGACTGCGCCGCCATCCGCGACGCGCCGTAGCCGCCGTAGCCCGAGAGCGCCCCGCCGACGTACGGCGGCGGGTACACGTACATCGGCGAGAACAGCATGTTGCCGAGCGCGGCGCCAGCCATCGCCGACATGAACGGCGACCACGTCGTCGCCTCTTGACGCACGACGACGACCTGGCCCTCGCCGCGGTCCTCGGTGACGTTGTGCGTGTACTGCACCTGGAAGTCGGCGGGCAGCCGCGCCGTCGGGGCGTCGCCATCGACGTCGAGGCGGGCCTTCGTCTTGCCCGCGGCGATGTCCTCGTCGGACAGGCGGGCGAGCTTCAGGTTGGTGGTCGTGAACACCGGCTTCGCACCCAAAGGCGGCGTCAGCAGGAACACCCGCCAGCCGCCATCGGCGTCATCGTAGGCGATGGACTGCACTTCGTAGCTGCCCGGCGGCAACGCCGGCGACTCGACCACCGGCGTGCCCCGCTCGAGCGGCTCCGCCCCGCCGAAGCAGGCCGCCCCGCCAAGCGACAGCGCGACTGCGGCGACGGCAGCGAGGGACAGCGAGAGCGAGGAAGTCGAAGAGAGGCGCATGACCGGGCTCCTACTGGCGGGGGGACTGCAAGGACAAGGGGTGGGACGCCGACGGCGACCGACAACTACAACGCGCTCAGCTCGGGGAAGTTGGCCAGCAGCTGCTCGTCGGACAGGCGATCGTCGGTGTGCGACGGCGCCACGTGTACCTGCGCGGCGAGCAGCGTGCGCTGCTCGCGCAGCGCGACGATGCCCTGCAAGGCGCGCGCGGCGTCGAGTCGGTCGTGCAGGTCACGCTCGACGTCGACGCTCTCGCCGCGGTAGGCGACGGTCACCATGACGACGCAGCGCCGCTCCGCCGAGGTGCCGTCGCGCTCGACGTCCTCGCGGCCGTCGTCGCTGCTCGCGTAGCGCGATGACAGGTCGGCGTAGACCTCGCCAAGGAAGTCCTGCGCGTCGCCCTCGGCGGCGAACACCTCGCCGGCGAGCGCTCCCGAGTGCCAGCTGGACTCGTGGTCGAGCAGGGCCCGGGCGACGGCGGCCACCTCGTCGGCAGCAACGTCGAAGGCGCCGTCGGCGGCGACGATGCGGGCGGTGGCGTCGTTGACCCGCCGCTGCAACGGCAGAAAGCCGGCGCCGTCGACGCACAGGGCCACGGTGGCCACGGCCACGCGGTCTTCCTTCTTCTTCTTGCCAAAGCCAAACATGGCGGATTCATAGCCACCACCCCGAAAGCGTCAACCGTGGTGCCGGTCATCACCGGCGCGGTGGTCGTCGTCAGCCGGAGGCGCCGGTGTAGCGGCGCATCGCGCGCCCCCAGAACGCCCGCGCCGCGACGAAGGCGACGGCGGCGACGAAGGGGCTGGCCGCCAGCATCGACGAAGACGCACGGCCGAGCAGCGCCTCGCCGGGCACGGTGGTCAAGAACGCCACCGGCACGATGAAGATGAAGACGAAGCGGTACGCCGCCGGGTACGCCGCCATCGGGAAGCGGCCGGCGTCGAGCAGGCCGCGGAGCACCTCGGTGGCGTTGTAGATTTTCGTGAACCACACCGCCGTCGTCGCGACGAGAAACCACAGCGCGTACAGCAGCACGACGCCCGACGACAGCGGCACGATCGCCCACAGCAACGACGGCTGCGCGTGCCCCGACCGCGCCAGCCCAGCGACGAGCAGGACGACGCCCCAGCCGACGTCAGCGAGCCCCCACGGTGACAGCACGCGCAGCGAGACCTGCAGCTGGCTATCGAGAGGCTTCAAGAGCACGAACTCGAGAGTGCCCTGCTCGACGTGCTGCACGATGCGCCCGAGGTTCGGCGCCAGCACGCTGCCGACGACGCCGGTGTACAGCGAGAACAGGCCGAGGACAACGAGGCTCTCGTCGAAAGTCCAGCCGGGGAAGCCGCCGCCGCCCTGATAGAAGAGCCACAACGAGCACGCCGACGCGCACAGGTTGCCCGCCGACGCCAGCGCCGCGAAGACGAAGTTGCCGCGGTACTCGGCCTCGGCCGCCCACGACGTGCGCCAGAACAAAGACAGGATCCGGGCGATGCGCACGGCTCACGCCCCCATCGCCGAGAAGCGCCGCAGTCCGGCCCGCCAGAGTAGGCGGCTGGCGACGAAGAAGACGACGCACCAGCCGACGAGCACGGCGACGGCGCGGGCCACCTCAGCCGTGGGCACGCCGCCGAGCAGCACGCGGCACGGCAGCCACATCATCGACGGAAACGGCGTCCAGTCAGCGACGGCGCGCACAGCGGGCGGAAAGAAGTCCAGCGGCGCGATGGCGCCGCCCAGGAACATATAGAGCACGAAGTTCAGCTGCTCGATGGACGACGCGCGCTCGGTCCAGAAGCACAGCATCGCGAGCGTGTACTGCACCAGGAACCGGAGGAGGAACGCCGCCGCGACGAGCACCAGGAACAGCGCCAGCGTCATCGCCGACGGTACGAAGAACGCCGCCGGATACAGCGCGAAGAACAGGACGACCAGGCTGGCGGCGAAGGGCAAGCGGGCGACGCGCTCGGCGACGTGGTTCATCAGGTGGCGCCACGCCGGGTCGACGGGCTGCAGCAGCTGGGGCGCGAGCTTGCCGCCCTGCACCTGCTGCTCGACCTCCCACAGCACCCACACGACGGTGAGCTGGCGGACGACGAAGACGGCGAGGAAGTAGCGGACGAGGTCGAGGGGAGAGAGGGCGAAGTGGCCACGGGTGCTCGCTTGCGTCCAGGCGCCCATCAGGATGAACGGCAGCGAGTTGGCGAGGGCCCAGAGGATGAGCTCGGCGCGGTACTCGGTCATGTACGCGTAGCCGGCGCGAAACAGCCCGCGCGCGATGCGCCAGCCGGCGCGGATGCGGTCCCCGACGGAGGTCGGCTGCAGGGCGCTCACGCGCGCGGCTCCGTCGTTGCCGTCGTCGCCGGCGCCGAGTGCGTCGCCGTCGTCGTGGGCGTGGTGCCACCGGTGTCGCCGCGCAAGATGCGGGCGATGGAGTCCTCGATGGGCGGCTCGGTGACGGTGACGTCGACGGGGTTGAGCGTCGTCAGCGCGCGGACGAGCGTGGCCGACAGCTGCGCGGGGTCGACGGCGAAGCGGACGACTCGGCCGTCGGTCGCGACGTGGGCGACGCCGTCGCCTGCGACGCCGTCGCCTGCGACGTGGGCGACATCGGCGGCGGTGACCGCGGCGGGCAGCTCAAGGCGCAGCTCCTTGCGGGGGGCGAAGCGGCGGGCGAGGGCGCGCAGGTCGCCGTCGAAGATCAGGCGCCCCTCATGGATGACGAGCACGCGGTCGCACAGCGCGGTGATGTCGGCCATGTAGTGCGACGTCAGGAGGATCGTAGCGCCGGTGGTCTCGTTGTAGCGGCGCAGGAATTCGCGCACGGCGACCTGGGCGTTGACGTCGAGCCCGAGCGTCGGCTCGTCGAGGAAGAGGACGTCGGGACCGTGGATCAGACTGGCCAGCAGTTCGCACTTCATCCGTTCGCCGAGGCTCAGCTTGCGCACCGGCTGGTCGAGCAGCCGCGCCACGTCGAGCATCGTCGCCAGCTCGTCGACGCGGCGGGCGTACGTCGCGTCGTCGATGCCGTAGATGGCGGCGTTGAGGCGGAAGGTCTCTTTGGCCGGCAAGTCCCACAACAGCTGCTGCTTGTTGCCCATCACCAACGCGATGCGGCGCAGGAACGCAGGGGCCTTGGGGAACGGATCGACGCCGCCGATGCGCACCGAGCCCTTCGTCGGCAGCAGCAGCCCCGACAGCATCTTCAAGGTCGTCGTCTTGCCGGCGCCGTTGGCGCCGAGGAAGCCGATGCGCTCGCCCCGCCGGATGGAGAACGTGACATCGTCGACGGCGACGACGTCCTTGTAGCGGCGGGCCAAAAAGTGGCGGAGCGCGGCGCCGGTGCCCTCGCCGTGCACAGGCACACGAAAGATGCGGGAAAGGCCACGGGCCTCGACCAGGGTGGCGGCGTCGGCGGGCGGGGCGTGTTCGTTCACCAGGCGCGTTCTTTCGTCCCGGCGACGTCGACGCAAGGGCGCCGTCGCCCCACGGTCGACAGCGGTGGCGTCTTTTTTGCCAGTGGCGACGGCCGCGGGCGACACTTGGGCGCGTGGCGCGGAGGCAACGATGCAGAAGACGCTCGCGATGGTGCTCGCCGGTGGCGAAGGCAAGCGGCTGTTCCCGCTGACCAAGGAGCGCAGCAAGCCCGCCGTCTACTTCGGCGGCCGCTACCGCCTGATCGACTTTGCGCTGTCGAACCTCGTCAACTCGGGGTTCCACCAGATCAAGGTGATCACGCAGTACCGCGCGACGTCGCTGGTGCGGCATCTGACGCGCGCCTGGCCGCTCGCGTCGGCGCTGCTCGACCAGTACATCGAGTGCGCGCCGGCGGCGATGAACCGCGGGCCGACGTGGTTTCGCGGCACCGCCGACGCGATCTTCCAGAACCTTGACCTGCTGCGCGAGGTGCGGCCCGACCACGTGCTCATCTGGGGCGCCGACCACATCTACAAGATGGACGTCAGCGTCATGATGAATTTCCACAACGACGTCGGCGCCGACGTCACCATCGCCACCCTGCCCGTGCCGCGCAGCGAGGCGCACGCGTTCGGCTGCGTCCAGGTTGACGAAACGGGCCGCATCATCGGCTTCGTCGAGAAGCCCAGGGACCCGCCGGGCATCCCCGGGCGCGAGGACTGCACGCTGGTCTCGATGGGCAACTACATCTTCAAGACCAGCATCCTGGTCGACGAATTGAAGCGCGACGCCGAGTCCGAGCAGACCAGCCACGACTTCGGCAAGGACATCCTGTCGACTGCGCCGCAGCGGCTGAAGGTCTACGCCTACGACTTCGCGAGCCACATCTGCCGTGGCGAGGGCGAGATGGTGCGCGGCTACTGGCGCGACGTCGGCACCATCGACTCGTACTTTGCGGCGAGCATGGACCTGGTGTCGGTGACGCCGCAGCTGAACCTGTACAACCCCGAGTGGCCGATCCGCGGCACGGCGGCGCCCTACGGTCCGGCCAAGTTCGTCTTCTCCGACTTCCCCGGCGGCCGCGTCGGCATGGCGGTCGACTCCATCGTCGGCGACGGCTGCATCGTCTCAGGCGGCCGCGTCGAAAGGAGCGTGCTGTCGCCGAACGTGCGCGTGAACTCGTACTCGTTCGTCACCGACAGCGTGCTCTTCCCCGGTGTCGACGTCGGCCGCGGCGCGCGCCTGCACCGCTGTATCGTCGACAAGGGCGTGCGCATCCCGCCCGGCGAGCGCATCGGTGAAGACCTCGAGCGCGACCACCAGCGCTTCGTCGTCAGCGACGGCGGCATCGTCGTCGTCAGCCGCGACGCCTTCGGTCAGGTCGACGAGTTCGACGTCTGACGCCCGCCCGGTCGACGACGCGGTCGACCGGATGTCCGTCGTCCGATCGGCTGACCGTCATCGGGGGGGACCTTCGGACGATCGGTGGGCTCAGGATCCACCGTCGACCTTGATGCTGGCGCTCTGGCTGGAGGTCGCCATGTCCGTGCCGGTCCTTCGCCCGCTGCTGCTCGCCCTCGCTGTCGCCACGCTGTTGCCGGCGTGCGAGGACGAGCTCTACCCCGACGATCCGGGTATGCACTCAACCTGACCGGCGACGACGCCTTCGCAGAAGAAGGCGCGCTCGTGGCGAGCGCCGAGTGCAGCCGGGACGCCACATTCGCCCGCGCGCCCGGGGACGAGCGGCTGGGCACCCGCGCCGTCGCCCGCCGCTGGATCGACCTCGGCGGCACCTATGACCGGGGCGGCACGTTCGAGGGCTACCGCCGCGACTGCTCGGGCTTCGTGTCGATGTCATGGGGCCTGTCGAAGCCGGGTGCATCCACGGCGATGATGGCGCCCTTCAGCGACAACGCGAGCATCATCGAGCTCCCCCTCGACCAGCTGTTGCCCGACGACGCCGTCAACCGGCGCACGCGCCGGCAGCGGCCCGGCGACGGCACCATCGGCCACGTGCGGCTGTTCGGTGGGTGGCTCAACAAAGCGCAAGGCACCCACTGCATCGTCGAGCACTGCTCGACGATGCAGTGGGTCGGGCGACGAAGGGAACCCTGGCCAACCTCGCCCCGACTACCCCGGCGTGCGCAGGCTCGGCTTGTCGACGACGCCGCGCGACGGCGCGGCCTCCACCCTGGCGACGCCACCGCCCGCCGCAGCGACGCCGCCGAACGCGAACACCGCCGGGTGCGGTGCCATGATGGGCGGCGAGGGTCTGACGCCGGGTCAGGGCCAGTGGTCGTGCGACGGTGGGTTCCACCTGATCCACCAGCGCGACGGCAACCTCGTGCTCCACGACCTGTCGGGCCGCGCGCTGTGGAACACCCGCACCAACGGGCAGTCCACCGGGATCTTCGCCAAGCAGGGCGACGGCAACCTCGTGCTCTAAAGGACCGGCGGCACCGCGCGCTGGAACTCGCGCACCCACGGCAACGCCAACGCCAGCCTCGCCCTCCAGGACGACGGCAACCTGGTCGTTTACAGCACCAGCTGGCGCGCGCGCTTTGGAACTCGGGCACCGGGGGCCGTTGACGTCCTTGCGCACGGCGGAGCGCCGAAGTGACGCCGCCGCCCGGACGCGGGCGGCGACTTTCGCTACACTGGTCCGGTAGGGCCAACTTCAAAAGGTCTGCGATGCATCCCAGTCAACCAATCCAGCCCGTCGCCGGTGACCCGCGCGCCTGGCCGGCGTCCCGAAAGCCCGCCCGTCCACCCTTCGGCGTCGCGCTCGACCCGAGCGACATCCTGCGTCGAACCTTCGCCCTGTGGCGCGAGGACGCCGTGCACCTCGGGCTCGTGACGGCGCTGCCCTACGTCACGTTCGCCCTCGCTGTCGTGGCGGCGGTGGGCGCTGCCGTCAGCGTCACGGACTTCGGTGAGCTCGGTGCGCTGCAGTTGGCGGCCGTGGGCGTGGGCGGCGGACTGCTCCTTGCCGGGGCGCTGTTCCTCGTGGCCTCGTACGGCGGCGCCTTCCTCGTCGTCGAGGAGCGGCTGCGCGGCGAGCCGCGGTCCACCGGCGCCGTCGGCGCCCTGTTGTCGGGCCTGCCGTTCCTTCGCCGGCTCAGCGTCGTCTACCTGCTCGGCGTCGCGGGCGGCACCACGCTGCTCGCGCCGGCCCTCGCGTCCGGTGGGCTCGCCGTCGCCCAGAACAGCGTCGCCCTTGGCCTGCTCGGGCTCTTCCTCGGGGTGGTCGGCTTGGTGGCGGCGGCCTACGGCGTCCTGCGGCTCCTCGTTGTGGGCCCGGTGATCGTCGCCGAGGACGTCGGGGTGTCCGCGGCCATCGCGCGCTCGCTGGACCTCACGCGAGGCCGGGTCGGGCACGTGCTGCTCGTGTGCGTCGTCTTCGTCGCCGTGCTGTTCGTCGTGAACAGCGCGATGGCCATCGTCAGCCTGGTGCCGCTGCTCGGCCTGCTCGCCCAGTGCGTCGGCACCATCGCGGTCGGCTCGCTGCAGACGGTGTTCCTCTTCGTGCTCTATGCCGCCCTCGTCGACCGCGAGGCCGGCTTGCCGGACGCCGCCGAGACGGCACACCGGCGGTCATGACCGGCAAGCATCTCGCCCAGCTTCGCGACGTCGAACCCCTGCTGCGTCGGCCGCTCACCGTGGCCGTGCTTGGCGCCCACGACGACGCCGCGCGGCCCGCGCACTACGTGCCGGCCTGGCTCGCGGCACACGGACACCGGATCCTGCCGGTGAACCCGCGGCTCGTCGGGCGCCACGTCCTCGGCGCGCCGGTCCGCGGGACGCTGGCCGAGCTCGACGAACCCGTGGACGTCGTCGACGTCTTCCGCCGCCGCGAGGACGTCCCCGCCCACGTCGGTGACATCCTCGCCATGCGGCACCGCCCTGGTGTCGTCTGGCTGCAGTCGGGCATCGACCATCCCGAGGCGTGCGCGACGCTGCGGGCCGCCGGCATCGACACCGTCGCCGACCGCTGCATGCTGGCCGACGGCCGCGCGCTCGGGCTCTGACGGCGCGACGACAGCGCGCGACGACAGCGCCCGACGACAGCGCGCGACGACAGCGCCCGACGACAGCGCCCGAT
>VGSZ01000033.1 GCA_016874845.1 Deltaproteobacteria bacterium | reverse complement strand
CCGGGTGGTGACCGGCGCGCAGGCTGAGCGCGGCGAGGTGGAGGGCGCCGGCGACGACGACGTCGTGCTGCGGCTCGAGGCGATGACCGGGCGCACCGCCGACTGGGACGGAGTGGTGACGCTGACCTTGACCGTCGAGGCCGGCGAGGGCGACGACACCACGGTGGTGTCCACCGACGTCGTGCAGCTGCGGGCCGCGCCGGTCTTGTTCCCTGACAACCTGCAGCCCCCGCGGCGGCTGTTCGTGGTGGACATCCCCCGCGGCGAAGACCACAACCGGGCGCTGATGGCCGCGCTGCGCACGACGCCGGGGCTGCCCTCGGGGGTCGAGATCTACGCCGCCGACGGCGACGCATACTTCTTCGACCGCTGGATCCAGGACAGCTGGGAGCTCGGCACGCAGGTGGTGCCGGGCAAGGCGGGCCCCCGGGAGATGACGACGGCGCTGCAGCTCGAGCGCAACTATGGCGGGCAGGGGCTCGACGCGTTCGTCCCCGGCGAGTGGCTCGGCGCCGACCGAGGCTTCTTCTACCCGGGCGGCGCGCCGAGCTCGCACAACTACGGCGGCAACCTCGAGGTCTCGCCGCCGACGACGCTGCACCCCTTCGGCCGGCTGCTGTACGGCGGCGGCACGTCGACGCTGTCGGGCGCGCGCAATGTCGACACGATGAACGAGAAGCAGGTCGCGTTCCTGAACGCGCAGGAGGTGCAGGGCCCCGCCGTCGAGCTGTCGTCCGAGTGGCTCTCCGTCGGCCACATCGACGAGGTCTTTCAGTTCGTGCCCGACCGCGACGGCGGCGGCGCGCACCAGTTCGTGGTCGTGATCGCGTCGCCGGCGCTGGCCCGCGCGAGCCTGCTGGCCGCGCAGCAGGCCGGCCGCGGCGACGCCGTCGTCTTCGCCGGCCGCGCCGCGAGCTACACCGCCGACCAGATCCTCGCCGCGCCGAACTTCCTCGCGTTGAACGAGGCGGCGCAGGCGCGCATCGACTCGATCCAGACCGAGCTGCAGACCGCCCTCGGTCTGCACGAGGACGTCTTCCGCGCCGTGCCGGTGCTGTACGAAGAGGCCGACAGCGACGGCCTCGTCGTCGCCTTCAACCCCGGCATCCAGAACCTCGTCACCGTCGGTGACCGCCTGTTCGTGCCCGACCCCGAGGGCCCCGAGCTCGACGGCCAGGACGTCTGGCAGCAGGCCACGCGCGCCGCGCTCGCCGACACCGGCCTCGACGTTGTCTTCGTCGATGTCTTTGCCAGCTACCACGAGCTGTTCGGCGAGGCGCACTGCGGCACCAACCTCGAGCGCGCGCCGTGGACGATGCTCGACGATCCCGCCACCGCGTGGTGGAACGTGATCGACGAATGACCCGGGAGGACCCGCGATGAACTCCGCGCGAAGACCCCTCGCTGTACTCTTGGCGCTCGCGCTCTCGCCGCCCTTGACCGCGGCGCCGACGTCACCGGCGGCGCTGGCATCGTCGTCGTCGTCGCGCTCGTCCACGGTGGGGACGACGTCGTGGCCACCGCTGTCGGGCCTTCAGCCCGCCGTGTACCTGCGCAAGCGCAACCACGACCCCGACGTCACCGCCGACCTGCGCGCGCTGCCCGCCGAGCGCCGCGTCGACGTCGCGCTGGCGCTGCTCGCCGCCCCCGCGCGCGCGCTGCCTTTGGCCGACGACGACGCCTACCCCGCCGGTCTGGACGACAAGGATCGCGCGCGCCTGCGCCGGCTCGAGGTCCGCGCGGCGCGCACCGGCGCGCTGCTCGTGCTCGGCGACAGCGACGACCCCCGCGCGCTGCCCGCCCTGCTGCGCGCCGTCGCTGGCGACGCCGACCGCGCCGACGCCAACCGCGCCGACGCCGACCGCGCTGACGCCGACCACGTCACCGCGCTCGCCGCCGAGCGGCTCGGGCAGCAGCGGCACGTCCCCGGCGTCACAGCCGCCCTGCAGCGCGTCGCTGTCGACGCCGCCCGCAGCGACGCCGTGCGCGCCGGCGCCTGCGCCGGGCTCGGGCGCCACCGCGGTCGCTTCGCCGAGGCGGCCCTCGACGCGCTGGTGGGCATCGCCGCCGACAAGCAGACCCCCGACAACGTCGTGGTCGCCGCGCTGCAGGCCACGGCGAACCTCGGCTCGTCGTGGGCGTGGCAGGCCGACGGCGACGTCGCCCGCGGCGCCGCGCTGCGCGCGCAGGCCCGCGCGGCGCTGTCGGTCGCCCGTGACGACGAGCCCTTGGTCGTCGCCGCCGCGCGGCGCGCGACGCTGCGTCGCCTGCGCTGACGTCCTCGGCGGCCCCGCGTTGGTTTGGAGCACACGGACGGCGCGCTGGTCGCGTCCGGCACACACGGCCTGCCCGATCTTCGACCGCTGGCGCGGTGCCCCGCGGGCGCGGCGCTGGCACGGCCTATGGTACCTCAGCTAGGCCCCCCAGCGGGCCCAGGCAGAGGTGAACGATGGATGACCGCGGCAACAAGCGCGATCTGGTGCTCGCCCCCGGCGAGTATGCGTACATGCAAGACGTCACAAAGGGCGTTATAAAAACGTATACTGGACCGACGGTGATCAACCCGACGGCGCAAGAGCGCCCCATCGTCTTCAAGGAGCGCCACTTCGAGCCCTGCAGCCTCGAGGACGCGGTGCAGTCTTCGGCGGTGTGCCCCGAGGGCCACTACCTGATCTTGAAGAATCCATCGACCAAGGGCGACCACCCGACCCCCGGCGGCGTGTATCCGTCGCCCGAGCTGGCCGTCGGCCGCAAGATCAACCTGACGGGTCCGTGCGACTTCGCGCTGTGGCCCGGACAGATGGTGCAGCTGGTGCGCGGCCATCACCTGCGCAGCAACCAGTATCTATTGATTCGCGTCTACAATGAAGAAGAGGCGCGCAAGAATTGGGGCGCCGCCGTCATCAAGCCCGCCGCCGAGGCCGGCGGCGGCGGCCTCGGCCCGGCCCCCGCCGACCTGACCGTCGGCCGCCTGCTGGTCATCAAGGGCACCGACGTCAGCTTCTACATCCCGCCCACCGGCATCTCGGTGGTACCCGACGAGCTTGCGAGCTACGTGCGCGACGCGCTCACCCTCGAGCGGCTCGAGTACTGCATCCTCGTCGAGCAGAACGGCAAGAAGCGCTACGAGCGCGGCCCGCAGGTCGTCTTCCCCGCGCCCACCGAGTCGTTCATCACCAAGGAAGGCATCCGCAAGTTCAAGGCCGTCGAGCTGAACGAGCTACAGGGCCTGCACATCAAGGTCATCGCCCCCTACGACGAGGCCGGTCGCAGCTACAAGGAGGGCGACGAGCTGTTCATCACCGGGGCCGAGACCGCCATCTACTTCCCGCGCGAAGAGCACTCCGTCATCCGCTACGACGGCCGCGACAAGCACTTCGCCGTCGCCATCCCCGCCGGCGAAGGCCGCTACGTGATGAACCGCAAGACCGGCGAGATCTCCGTCGCCCGCGGGCCGGCCATGCTGCTGCCGAACCCCATCGACGACGTCATCGTGCGGCGCGTGCTGACCGAGAAGGAGTGCGCCACCTGGTACCCGGGCAACACCGAGGTCGCCCAGCACAACCGCAACCTGCGGCAGCTTGCGCAGCAGACGTCGGCCACCGCGCCGGGCGGTCGCCCCGGCCCGGTCACCGAGGCCGAGATCGAGCGCCAGAAGAAGCCCGCCGCCGCCCCCGCCCGCGGCGCCGCGCCGGCCGCCTCCGAGGCCATCGTCGGCGACGTCCTCGACCGGCAGAACCAGTTCACGCCGCCGCGCACCATCGTCTTTCACCAGAAGTTCGAGGGCATCCCCAGCGTCAACATCTGGGTCGGCTACGCGGTGATGGTCGTCGACAAGAAGGGCGGCCGCCGCGTCGAGCAGGGGCCGAAGAACCTGCTGCTCGACTACGACGAGAGCCTCGAGGTCGTGCAGCTGTCGACGGGGCAGCCCAAGAGCGAAGACAACACGATCCAGACGGTGTTCCTGCGCGTCCTCAACAACAAGGTCTCCGACGTCTGCGACGTCCAGACGCTGGACCACGTCCGCGTCCGCCTGCGTTACGCCCTGCGTGTGAATTTCACCGGCGACCCGCAGCGCTGGTTCGAGGTCGAGAACTACGTGAAGTTCCTGTGCGACCACGTGCGCTCGGTGCTGAAGGGCTTCGTCCGCAAGCAGACCGTCGAGACCTTCTCGTCCTCAGCCGTCGATCTCGTGCGCGACTGCGTGCTCGGCAAGCCCGTCGACGCCGGCCAGGGCAAGGCCGAGCGCCCCGGCATGCGCTTCACCGAAAACGGCATGCAGGTCACCGACGTCGAGGTCCTCGACGTCGAGATCGACGACGACCGCATCGACGCGCTGTTGAAGCAGGCCCAGCACGAGGCCGTCGAGAGCAACATCACGCTGCTGCGCGCCAGCCGCAGCCTCGAGGTCACCCGCAAGAAGGAGGAGCTCGACCGCGAGGAGGCCGCCGCCCGCGCCGAGACGGCCCGCCAGAAGGCGGCCCTCGAGATCGAGGCCGCCAACGCCCGCCTCGCGGTGTCCCTGGCGAGCATCGCCGGCAGCATCAAGGAGTTCGAGGACAAGAAGACCGCGGTGGCCGCCAAGAACGCCGTCCTCGACGTCGAGCACGCCGCCCAGCTGCAGCGCGACCGCGCCACCGCCGCCCAGCAGCAGGAGCGCGAGGCGGCGCTGCAACTCCTGCGGCTGCAGGCGCTGCAGGCCGAGGTCGAAGCCGTCGCTCGGCGCTTCGAGGCGGCGCAGGGCGGCTTCTCCGAGGCGCTGCTCGCCCTGTCGAACCAGGACATGCTCGCCCGCGTCGCCGAGGCGATGAGCGTGCAGTCGTTCGTCGGCGGCAAGACCCTGACCGACGTCGTCGACAAGGTCTTTGCCGGTACGCCGCTGCAAGGGGTCATGGACAAGGTGAAGACCAAGGCGCTGTCGCCGTCGAAGCCCGGCGGCGCCGGCGGCAACGCCGAGTAGCCCCGGCGCGGCGCGCGGGCGGCCGGTCAGAATTCGCCCGACGGCGCCGCCCCCAGCAGCAGGCGGTCGCCCCACGCCGGGCTCGTCGCCGCCGTCGCCACCGGCGGCGGCGGCGGCGCGATCGCCGCTCGCGCCGCCCGCTCGGCGCGATCGCGCAGCCACAGGCGCGTCGCCGGGCGGGTCGCCGCCTCCGCCGCCTGCACGAACAACGCGCGCGCATCGGCGGGACGGTCCGCGCGCACCAAGGCGACCCCCAGCGCCAGCAGCGCCTGCTCGTGAAACACCGGCGACAACAGCCGCCGCTGCACCACCCCGCGCAGGAGCCGCTCGGCGTCGGGCAGCGTGCCTTGCAGCACGAGCTGCCGGCCGAGCACGTAACGAGCGAGGTCAACGACGTCGCCGGGCTCGAGCGCGGCGACGTCGCGCGGAGCGTCGCCCGCGGCGGCCGCGTGCGCAGGGTGGCTGTCCGCGGCGCCCACCGCGGCGGCGAACACCAGCCGGGCGCCCTCGCGCTGCTCGGCGTCCGCGACGAAGAACGACAGCGCCGCCCGCGACACCGTCGCCTGCTCGGACAGGCGCGCCGCCGTCGACGCGAAGGTCAGCGCCGCCAGCAGCTGCCGCTGCAGGTCGACGTCGAGCAGGCCGGCGTCGATGTGGCTCCACACCGCCTGCGCCTCGCGCTCGGCGCCGCGGCGCCACAGCGCGCGCCCCTCCGCAAACGCGCGCACCGCTCGCTCGGGCTCCGACGGCGCGTCGTCCACCAGGCGGCGCAGCAGCGCCAGCGCCGCGTCGTCGTCCCCGGCCTCGGCGGCGTCGCGCACCAGGTCGGCCAGCGTTCCGTCAGCGAGCCCCTCCTGCGGCGAGCCCTCGAGGGCGGCGGCGCGCGCCACGGCGCCCGGGACGTCGCCGGTGCGGGCCAGCGCGCGCACCGCGCGCACGGCGTCCTGCGCATCGGGATCGCAGGTGGCCTCGAGGATGCTCGGCCGCGCGAAGCGCGCGCGGGCCAAGCCAGCGGCGTCGCGGGGCAGCGGTGTGTCGTCGAGGCGCTGCTGGTGGCGGCGCAGCAGGTCGTCGACGTCGACGACGGCGGCGTCGAGGCGGCCCTCGCCGGCGTACAGCCGCTCGAGCACGCGCGGCGCGTCGGCGCCAGCTCCGGCGACGAGCTCCTCGACGAGGGCGCCGGCGGCGACGTAGGCGCGACCGGGCTCCTCGGCGAAGAAGCGCGAGAACGAGAACAGCGCGCGCAGGTCGGGGGCCTTGCCCGCCTGACGCATGGCCGCCGCCTGCTCCTGCAGGGTCAGGCCGCCGCGGACGACGAGCTCGGGGGTGAGCGCCATGGCGACGCCCTCGGTCACGGCGGCGGCGTGCAGCACGACGAGGCGCGCCGGCACGCGCAGCGGCGTGTCGGACTTCTCGCCGGCGACAACGTGGGCCAGCTCGTGGCCGAGGGTGCGGTGGGGCACCGTCGTCGACGAGATGTGCAGCTCGCGCCGCCACGGCATCGTGAAGTCGACGTGGCTCGCGCCCGTCCAGCGGGCCTGGGCCGCCGAGCCAGCGTGGGCGAAGACGTGAATGTCGTCCTTGGACAGCGGGCCGAGGCGGGAGGCGAGCCGCTCGTGCCACAGCGTCGCCTCAGCGAGCAGCGCGTCGACCTCGCGGGGCGTCGTCGCGAGCGGGTCGGCGTGCACGACGATCGGGCCGCGCCGCTTGCGTAGGGAGTAGGCCTCGTACAGCGCGTCGCGACCGGGCTGCAGCGCGCCGCGCGACTGCGCGTGCACGACAGCGAAGAACACGCCGACGACCACCGCCGCGATCCACAGCGGCCAGCTGTCGACGCTGGTCTGCACCAGCCCGCGCTTCTTCTGCTCGGGCCACACCGCGGCGCCCACCAGCATCACGAGCACGGCGAGCAGCAGCGTCGCGAAGCGGAAGGCCAGCGCGGCATCGGGCAGGCTGGCGCCGCGCAGCAGGTCACCGCTGACGACCACGAACAGGTGCGACGCCACGCGAAAGCCCGGCTCGACATACAGGCCCCACGCCACCCACCCCGCGATCCCCGTCTGCAGCGCCAGACAGCCAAGCACGGCGAGCAGACGCCCGCCCGCGACCCGACCGACGAAGGTGCCGACGGCGGACTGCAGCAGCAGCACCGGCACGCCCACCGCGAGCATCGGGAACCGGCCGGCGTTGTCCGAGCACGACGGCGCGACGGCAGCGCCGATGGCGGTGGAGATCAGGAAGACCGCGGTCATCACGACGACGACGACGACGCCGGCCACGGCGTCAGCGAGGTAGCCCGCGGGCCGGCGCGCGCTGCCCCGCAGCGCCTGGGCGAACGCCGCGGCGACGCCACCGACGACGGCGAGCACGAGCCCAGCCTCGGGCCCGGGGTTCGACAACAGCGGCGACCACCCGCACACGACGGCGGCGACGACGACGACGAGGACGGCGACCACGGCGGCGAGCGGCGGCATGCGGGGGACCCTACTGCATCCGCGCCGGCCGTCACCCTGCGGCGCCGGTCGCGGGCAGGGGCCCGCGGTCGCTCATCCGGCGCGAAAGTGTGGCAGCCTCGCAGTCGTCGTCAGGAGCTTCGCGCCATGATGCAGGGTTCGAACGTCCGCGCTCGTCCGCCGATCGAGCTGAAGGTCGAGTACAAGAAGCTCAATTCGTTCTTCGCCGACTACACGAAGAACATCAGCAAGGGCGGCACGTTCATCCGCACCGAGCGGCCGCTGAAGGCCGGCACCGAGTTCCTGTTCCATCTCGGCGTGCCGCAGCGCGCGCACCCGTTCGTGCTGCACGGCCGGGTGACGTGGGCCCACGGCGTCGACGGCGCCGTGCCGGTGGCACCGGGCGAGCGGGGCATGGGGATCACGTTCGTGTTCCCCACCGAGGTCGAGCGCCGCGTCTTCACCGACGAGGTCGAGGGGATGATGCGCGCGTCGCTCGGCGATTTGGTCGTCGACCGGCTGCTGGCCGAGCCGTAGCCGCCGACGAAGGCGCCATCGACGAGGCGTCTACCGGCAGTCGAGGCGGCCGAAGAACGCGCCGACGATCTCGAGGTAACCGTCTTCGCCGAGCACGGCGGCGACGTCCTTCTTGTTGCCGTCGCCGCGCTCGCCGAGCCAGTTGCCGTGGGCGGCGCCGTCGACGACGACGAGCTCTTTGTCGGCGCTCTTCACGCGGCCGAACGTGCGGCGCCCGAGCACCAGGCGTGTCGTCTCGTCATCGGTGCCGTGCAGCTGCAGGTAGGGGCTCTCGTACGTCGCCAGCCGCGTGTCGTTGTCCCAGGTGCCGTTGGTCAGGAACGAGCCGGGCACGTCGATGAAGGTGCTGTCGTCGCTGAACGCCTGCACGCTCGGCCAAGGCGCCTCGAGCAGCAGCCCGCAGGTGGGCGCGGCGTCGTCGCCGGTGGCCATGGCGACGGCCGACAGCGCGCCGGCAGAGTAGCCGGCGGCGATGACCTTGCCGTCCGTGGGCAGCCCCTGCGCGGCGAGCACCGCGGGCAGGAAGGCGACGGCGGCGGCGGTGTCGGCGCGGAACTGCTCTTCGGAGGGCTCGTTTGCGTCCGACGACTGGCCCATGCCGCGGTAGTCGACGGCGAAGACGTTGACGCCGGTCTTCCACAGCAGGGCGGTGCGGTTCATGTAGTGCTCGATGCCGCCGAAGTTGCCGTGGCTGAACACGACGGTGAGCTGCGCGCGGTCGGGGCCGCCGCGCGCGGGGTCGGCGGGCAGGAACCACGCGTCGTTGGTCTCGCCGTCGGGCAGGGGGATCGGGTGGCGGACGGCGAGGCCGGCGGGCACGCCGTACTTCTCGAAAGGCAGCGGCTCGCCGCACCGCGTGCACATGTCCTTGGACTCGCAGTCGAAGCCGGCGACGTCGACGGTCTCGCAGTGCCGGCCGTTCCAGACGAAGCCGTCGAGGCTGGCGACGCAGCCCGCGCCGGCGACGAGCCCGGCGGTGACGACGAGGCGCAGCGGGTGGGCGAGCGACGAGCGGGCGGCGCGGTTCATGGCTTCACCTCGGTGGGGGCGGCATCGGCGGGGGTGTCCTGAGGGGCCGCGGGGTCGGCGGGCGCGGCGTCGGCGGCGCCGGCGGGGCGTTCTTCGATGGGCGGAGCGGGGCCGTCCTCGTCGGGCGCGGTGGTGCCGCCGTTCAAGAGCGCGGCGACCACGTCGGAGAAGACGACGCTGACGCCGGCGGACACCGCCCAGACGCCCTTGTCGTCGGGCCCGATCCAGTCGACGACGGCGAAGCGCTGGTCCGTCGTGGGCGACAGCCAGCGTCCCTCGACGTTCAGCTGTAGCCAGTCGAGCCCGGGCGACAAGACGACGCCGACGAACGGCGCGAAGTGCACGACCCCCACCGTGGCGTCGTCGCCGTCGAGGTGGGCGTTCAGCGGCGCGTAGCCGGTGGCGCCGGCGTAGAACAGCTGCTGTGCCATGGGCTCCCAGCTGAGCGTCAGGTCGGTCTGCGACAGCGCGTAGAAGGCCTTGTCCGCTCGCCGCCCATCGGCGAAGTTGGTGAAGCCGAACAGCCGCTGCCCCACCGACAGCGCCGGCACGACGGGCGTGGGCTGGTCGAACAGCTGCCACGTCACGCCGACGTGGGCGCCCGGCGCGCCATAGAGCGCGGGCAGCAGGTGGATGCCGTAGTTGACGTCGAGGTGGTCCGCGACGCCGCTGCGCCCCTCGACGGTGACATTGGGCAGCGGGATCTGGCCGATGCCCGGCACGTTGGTCAGCGGGCCGCCACCGGTGAGGGCCACGGCGTGCTGCCCGGGCGAGAGCGGGCGGGCATTGGTGAACGTCGTGCAGCCGCTGACGCCAAAGACGGCCGACACGACGGCGGCGAGAGTGAGGGCCGGCAGGGAGAGGGCTCGTCTGTTCACGGTCGGACGATGGGTCGGGCGCGGACGATATGCAAGTGCTTTGCCGCCCGGCTTCCTCGCGCTTCGCCGGTCCGCGACGACACACGGGGCGCGCTCGTTCGTGTGGGCGTTCGTGAGGCCGCGCGTGCGAGATGCTCGTGGGTCGATAAAAGCTCGGCTTGCCCCCGTTGGCTTGACCGGTGGCAGCAGTTGATCCGGGGGGCCTCGACTTCGTGACGCGCGCACCCAGGGCTGTTCGCTTCCGGCTTGCCCTTCCGGCTTGCCCTTCCGGCTTGCTCTTCCGGCTTGCTCTTCCGGCTTGCTCTTCCGGCTTGCTCTTGTGGGTTCCGGAAATTCTGGCCCCGGCGTTCCGGAAACCCGGGCCTGCTGATTCTCTTCGGTCGGCAGGCCGCCGTCGAGCTGGAGAGTTCGGATGGACGGGCCGTCCAGCGTGATGTGCCGGCCGCGCTCATACACGCGGTCGAGGATGGCCCGGGCGAGGTCCTCGTCGTGCAGCACGGCTCCCCATGGCGAGAGCGGCTTGTTCGTCGTGAACACCATCGACCGCTTCTTCAAGTGTCGGTCGTTGACCACGCGGCAGAGCACGTTCGCGGCGTCGTGGGAGTAGGTGAGGTAGGTGAGGGAGCTGAGCTCGTCGACGACGAGCACGTCGGGGCTCGTGTCGCGGAGCAGGGCCTCGCGGAAGCTTCGCTGGTTCGCGGCCGCTGACGACAGGTCATCGACCAGGGCGGCGCACGTCGTGAACAGTGCGGTGAAGCCGTTCTGGATGGCCCGGGAGGCGATGGCCGTGGCGAGGTGCGTCTTGTCGCAGCCGGCCTTTCCGGAAAGGACGAGGTTGCGTCCCTCGGTGATGAAGTCCGGCGACAGGAACGAGCCCATCATCTGCAGCCGTAGGGTCGCCTGGTGCTGGAAGTTGAACTCGTCGAGCGCCTTCAAGAACGGCAGCTCCGCCTTGCGGGCGACCCGCTGGACCCGGGCGTTGACCCGGTGGGCGACCTCGTCCTCGACGCGCGCGCGCGCGTACTGCTCCAAGGTCCAAGACTCGGTCTCAGCCCGCTGACAGAGGTCCCGCCATACGCGGCGGGTGTTGGCGAGGTGCAGGCGCTTCAAGAGGTGGTCGAGGTGGTTTGTCGTTATCGGGCACCACCGCGCTGCGAGCGTGGGGATCGGACTCCGGATCCGGTGGCCTCGAGAGCGCCCCCGTCTCGGTCGCGGTCGCCATGGCTCCGCTCCGCTCCGCTTTCCTGGGCGACGACGATGGAGACGGGGCTGGGGACGGCGAGCTCGCCGTGCTGCTTCGCGGCGGTGAGCAATTGTTCCGCGGCAACGTGCTCGGGCGCGTTCGCGGGCTCCACCGCCGTCGCGAGTACGAGGCGATTGCTGACTACGATGTGCCGTTTGTACCCGTCGATCCGTTTCGACCGGCTCTTGCGTCCGTGACGCATCTCGACGTCGCCGACGGAGATCACGCGGTCCTTCGCCGTCCCGCCGGTGATCCTTGACCCGCTGCCGTCAGGGGCGGGCTCGATGTCCTGTCCCACGACGAGACGCAGCTGTTCGAGCGCGCCCCTCAGCGGCGCTCTCGACGACTCGGCTTTCGCGCGCCGCTTCACCCAGGTCTCAAGCGAGGTGACCTCGTCCAGCAGCTTGTTCAACCCGATGCGTTGCGCGTCGTCGTTGTCCCAGTCGAGCTCGAGCGCCGCCTTCAAGCTGCCGGCGGTCAACGCGCTCAACCTCGCTTCGCTGATGATGGTTGCTTCGTTGGCGTCGACGGCAGCGCTGACGGTGGCGGCGACCTTCGCCGTCGCGCGCCCGATCAGGTTCCAGGTGTCTTCGACGCGACCGGCGCCGGCGAGCGGCGCCGAGTCGAGCGCCACGCGGAGCTTCTGCCAGCCGAAGCCGCCGGACCTCTTCGCGACCGCGATCGTGCGGGCGACGAGCCGTTGGTCGAGGTTGTGCGCGATCATCCCATGCGAAAGCGAACGAGGTTTCCTTGCCCGAACGGCGCGCGTCCACAGCCAAGGCACGACAGCACCAGCTGCCAGCGACGATCGTTCTCGGCGAGGTCGACGGCCTCGGCGTCGCTGACGCTCTCGTGGCGCTGCAGCAGCGTCACCATCGCGAGGAGCGCCGGAGGACTTGGTTCTTGTCCTCGTGGGGCGTAGGCCGCGACGAGTTCGTTCTCGAAGCCGTCGGCGAAGAGCTCGTCACGCACGGACCCGAGGAACTTGAAGAACTTGCTGGAGGCCCGGAGTCGCTTCGCGACCGCGTCTATGTCTCGAGGTGGGGTTCGACTCCACTGCATCCAAGGCGTTGATCACCCCATGACGTGGTCGTCGATCCCGCCCTTGGCGTATGTGGATCAGCGCTCTAGGGCGTCGGGATGACGTAGTCGAGCTCGAGCTGCAGCGCGTCGACGAGGACGCGCGGGTCGGGGTCGGCGGATGTCGCCGCCGGCGTCGACAGGCGCAGCAGCGGGGACGCGCGCGGGTCGATGGCGATCGTCACGTCGCCCTCGACGGGCGTCGCGACGACGCCATAGCGGCGCAGCGCATCGAGCGTCGCCCGCGCCGAGCCCCGACCGAGCACGACCCGCAGCGCGGCGCGTTCGAAGTCGACGTCGTCCTGCTGCAGGTCGTCGGGCAGCGCGATGCGGACCAGGTGTCCGGCGCGCAGGCCGCGCACGGCGTCGAAGAGCGGCGCGTCCTCACCGCTCTCCTCGCCCGAGCCGTGCAGCACGAGCCCGCCGAGGCCCTCGTCGACGCCACCGCCGGTCAACAGGCGCGTCTGCGCGGTGTCGCCGAGCCGCCGCCAGCCTGCCTGCAGCACGCCGGCGTCGTCGAGCTCGAGCTCGAGCGCGTGCAGATCACGCGCGCCGCCGATCCCGCCCGTGCCGGCGGCCAGCACGAGCGCCCCCCGGGCGTCGTCCCACAGCAGCTGGGCGTTGTTGCGACACACCGGGACCGGCGCGCTGTCCGGGAGCGTCACCGACGTCCAGCCCAGCGCGGGCGCGCCGAGCGCCAGCAGGAACAGCCGGCGCTGCGCCGCGCACGGGCTCGCGCCGGGGAATACCGCGATCGCGTCGACGAGCGGGTCGTAGCCGACGCCTGCCGCCGCGACGGGCTCCGGCAGCGGCGGCAGGCGGCTCGTCGACCAACCGCCACGGACGCGGTCAAAGACGGCGACGGTCGCCACGCGGCTCGTGCCCTGGAACCCACCCACCTGCACCGCGCCGTCGGGGATCGCGGCGAGTCCGACGGCGAGGAAGGGCACCCCCGTCGGCCGCACGACCGCCGCGCCGCTCGCGGCACGTGACGCCGCGTCGACGGTGACGACGAAGGCGTCGGCCGTCGAGCGGGACGCCACCAGCACCGTGTCGTCGGCGAGGGTCACCGCGTGGGGCGTGCTGCCGGCCAGCGGCGCTGCGCCATCGACCACGAGCGGGCGCCAGATCCCGTCGATGCGACACGCCACCTGAGGCCCGCTGCTGCCCGCGAACGCGCACAGCCGGCCACCACCACCACCACCACCACCGGTAGCGGCGATCCCGCTTGCGGGCAGCGGCGACAACGTCGGCAGCGGCCGGCTCGTCGCCTTGCGCGCGGCCGGATCGAGGCTGACCGCGAACGCGGCGTCGGCGGTGACCACGAGCAGCGCGCTCTCGACGGTGCCGGCGACCGCCTGCGGGCGCAGCGGCCGGTCGGCGCGCAGGGCCTGCCATGCGTGCGCGCTCCAGTCCCACAGCCACAGACCGCAGCTGGCATCGTCGAGCTCGTCGCCACAGCCGGCCAGCACGATGCCGTGTCCGGTCGTCGTCAGCGTGTGGCCGACGAGCGCCGGCGGCGCCGCGGCGCTCTCCGCGCGCGGCGTCGTCACCCAGGCGCTCGCACCGTCGAACAGCTCGAGCGAGTACGTCGTCGAGCAAGCGATGCCGCGGCGGTCGCGGCCGCCGTAAACGACGAAGCCGACGTCGTCGCCGGCGACGGCGGCGTGGGACAGGACCGGCGGACCGCCGGGCAAGGACGCCGCGTGCGCGAGGACCCCACCCTGGGACGACAGCAGCAGCCACGGCGACGCGGCGGGCGGAAACGTGCCAGGATCACCGGCGCCCGGCTCGCCCGGTCTAGTCGAGCGGACGGCCGGCTCGACCGTGGTCGCCGCGCCCAGGGCGATGAGCTCGCCGCCGTCCTCCACGGGGGGATCGCCGACGGTGAGCGCCGCGGTGGCGACGTCGCCCACGACGAGCACGCGGCGCTGCGCGTCGATCGCGAGCGCCTGCACCACGGTGGTCGACATGCCGGAGAAGACCTCGACGGCCTGCGCGCCGGCGGCGTCCTCGGCGACGACGAGCAGGCCGTCGGCGCGGGCGAGCCACACGCGACCGTCGACGTCGAAGGCAAGGTCGTGGAGGGCGAGCGCGCCGCCCGCGCCCGCGAGCACCTCGCCGTCGAAGGACAGCGCGCGCAGTGCGCCGCTGTCGTCGTCGACGAAGCCGGCGAGCACGCTCTGGCCGGTGCGCGGGTCGAACGCGCCGCGGGTGCGGCCGCCGGGCGGCGGCGGGCTATTGGCCAGCGGCAGCCGCCCGCTGCCGATGCGCGTCCCGAAACGGCGCTGGGCGATTGCGTGAGCGACCTCGTCGCCGGCGCGCGGCGGCAGCCCGATCGGATCGTCGCGCGTCTCGGAGAAACGCGCGAGCCCCCCCGTCCGAAGCAGCGTCAGCGTCGCCGCGGGCGTGCCGGCCGCGGCGGCGTCTGCCGCGGTCGAGCCGAAAAAGCGACCGCGGCGGACGCGCGTCGCCGGGGCAGCGTTGCCCGCGCGGTCGACGAGCAGCACGTAGACGTCGGCGCGGTCGCGCCCGGGCAGGCCGCACACCACCGGCGCGCTGTCGGCCGTCCGCCCGGCGAGCGGCACGCGGCAGTACTCGACCGAGTCGACGGTCGGGCCGTCGAGCACGACGGCGACCACCGGCTCGGCCCCGAGCGCGCGCAGCGTCGGCGACAGCACGAGCGCCACGCCCGGCGCCGAAGTCACCGGTCCATCAGCGAGCGCGCGCTCGTCGATGCGGCCTTCGGGCTGACGCACGAGCAGGAGCGCGTCGGGGTCGTCGACGACGGGCGGCACCGAATCGATCGCGACGCCGACCGTCGCCGTCGCGCGATTCCCGAACGCATCGACGACGTCGAAGCGGACCTCGGCCCGCTCGCTCGGCGAGGGCGCGGTCTTCGGACCGCGCGCCGACACGGTCAGGCAGCGCTCCGGCTCGAGCGGGCAGGGCGTGACGGGGCCGAGGTCGAGGTCGTCGGCGTCGGCCGCTACCGCGGCCACCGGCTCGTCGAAGACGACCTGCAGCGCGGCGGTGCTCGATGGGCCGAGCCGATCGAGGTCGGTGACGAAGCTGCGCGCGCCGGCGATGAACGACACCGAGGAGCCGACGAGGTTCGGCCCGCGGCGGTCGACGCGCAGCACCGCGACGGTGGCGCCGGCGTTGCCGACGGCGTCGGTCGCGGTCACCGAGATCACGTGCTCGTCGACGTCGCCGGCGATCACGGACGCGCAGCGCTCGAAGGCGCGCTCGCCGGCGGCGAAGACGGCGCCGTTGTCGCGCTCGCCGTCGACGGCCAGGACGAGGGTGGCGTCGTCGTCCGCCGCGTCGAGCGTGACGCACGCGCGGGCCTCGTCCCCCGGCGCGACCACCGCCGGCGCGAAGCGCAGCGCGCGCACCGCCGGCGCGACGCGGTCGATCACGACGACGCGCGGCGCCGGTGCCGCGCCGGGGTTGCCGAACGCATCGGCGACGTCGGTGACGCTGACGGTGATGCTCTCGGCCGCGCGCAGCGCCGGCGCGAGGAGCACCCGGCTCGACAGCACCTCGCCGGCCCGATCGATCGACACGCGCTGTGTCGCGCCGTCGTCGGCGCTCAGCAGGACGGCGCCGGTGACCGGCTCGTCGTAGACGGCGACGACCTCGAGCGGGTCGCCGGGCGCCATCGTCGTCCTCATCGTCGCCGTCGCCCCGTCGACGAGCCGCGGGTGTCGGGTGTCGTACGGCAGGGCGAGGAAGTAGGCCGCGGCGTTGCCGACGGCGTCGAGGGCGCTGGCGCGGAACAGGGCGCTCGCCTCCTGCTCCACGGCGACGTCGAGCGTGCAGGCGAGGTCGATGCGCGGCGCGCCGTCGGTCGCGTCGGTCACCTGGGTGGCCTGCGCGCAGTCCAGGGCGCCGCCGCCGTCCTCTTCGACGACGAGGTCGGCGACGCCTTCGCCGTGCGCGGTGACGGTGACGTCGCCCACCGCGCTCGACAGCCGCGCGGCGCTGGTCGAGAACGACGGCGCGGCGGGCGGCGTGGCGTCGACGATGAGCGACGGCAGCAGCGGCGCGCCCAGCGCGTTGCCGGCGCGGTCGGCGATCGCTTCCAGTGACAGCTCGAGCCTCGTGCCATGGACGACCGGAGCCGCGAGGGTCCACGTGAGCTGGGCGCTCGTCGTCGTCTCCGCCGGGACGCTGTGCGCGGTCCCGGCGCCGTCGGGGGCCACGGTCCGGAGCGCGAGCGCGGGGGCGGTGAGGGGCTCGTGGGCGCGGACCGTCAGCCGCAGCGTCGCCCCGCCGCGCACCGTCACCGGCGCGGGGCCGCCGACCGCGTACTCGTCTGGCGGCGCGCTCTCCCAGACCGGCTGCGCGAGCACCTCCTCGAGCGCGACGGTGACGACCGGCGCGACGAGATCGATGGCGAAGCCGGGCACAGGGACGACGGCGCGGTTGCCGACGACGTCGACGAGGACGATCGCGGTCGGTGGACTCAGCAGGAACGCGTCGACGGCGTGGAGCGCCCCGCTCGCCGGCCGCTCGTCGCCGGTGACCACGTAGCGCAGCGTCCAGGTCAGCGGGTCGCCGTCGTCGTCGTCGTCGACGCGGTAGGGCACGGCGTTTGGCGCGCCGAAGACGACGACCGCGTCGCTCACCGCGGCGTCCTGCAGCGCGACGACGGCCGGCGGCGCGACCAGCGGCTCGGACAGCGTCACCGCCAGCACGACGCCGCCGCCGGCGGGCAGCGGCGTCGCCGGCGCGCCGGCGAAGGTCGCCTGCGGGGCCTCGGTCTCACGGCCCGCCTCGACACAGCGCTGCACGGCGCGCGCGCACACGAGCCCGTCAGGGCACTCGTCGCCGTCGTCGCAGGCGATCGCCGCGTCGCCCGAGGGCGCGGGATCGAACACGCAGGCGCCGCTCCCGACGACGACAAACAGAGCCAGCGCCGCGGCGCGCACAAGCGGCCGGGCGGACGCAGCCAACGCAAGCAGTGAGCTCATCCATCCATTCTACCGCCGTCGCTCTGCTCCGCGTCGAAGCCGGGCGACCCGCCGCCGACTCAGTGCCCGGTGTCTTCGCAGGGGGTCAGGACTGGTTCCCCCCGAAGGCGGCGCGGGGTGGTTCAGCGGAAAGCGCCCCTGTTCTCCCTCTCCGCATGATCCGGAGTGCGTTCGCCCACCGTGCACGCAACCGGATGCCCGCGGCGCCGATACAGTGGTCAGCCGTAGGCAATGAACCTACATACGGAGACTCCATGCCAAGCCTGAACACCTCGACCCTTCGGCCCGTTCTCGACCGTTCAGTGGCGGGCCGCGTCAGCCCCGCAGCACCGGCCGCGCCGACGCGTGAGCTGGCCGGCCCGCAAGCGCCCACCCGTGCTGCCGACGGCTTCGACCGCCCTTTGCCGGCCCCGCCGCGCGACAACACCGCCCGCGTGCTCGCCGCGCGAGTGAGCGACGCCCGCCGCGGTGATGGTCCCGAGCTCCTCCTCGAGATGCCGGACGCGAACACCGTGCCCGTGGCCGCGGAGCTGCGTGACGTGGCGACGCGCTGGTGGGTGCCGGGCGCCATCGTCCCAGACGTGCTGCAGCGGACCGGGTGGTTCCCGCGCGCCTTCCACCAGCAGGTCGTCCCCGAGCAGATCGGTCCCAACACGTACCGCGTGCGCGTGGAGCGCAGCTGGTTCGCGCGCCTGTGCGGCGCGCAGCTCCAGGCCGACGCGGGGGTGAACTGGGTCCGGGTGATGCGGACCACGGCGTCAGGCACCGAGCACGCGAACATCAACCTCGCGCCCGACGCGAGGCGCACCACCGGCTCGTTCACCTGCGCCCTGCCCCCAGGCGCCACGGGGACCGAATACAACCCGGTGATCTGCACGGCGCCCATGGCGAGCGGGCGCGGCGCATCCTCGACGGTGCGGCTCGAGTGGCCGCGGTAGCGCCGCGCAGCTGCTGTGACTCTTCGTGCGGGGCGGCCCTCGTGCACCGCCGTCGTCACCCGCCCGCCCGGCTCTTGCGCCCGTCATTCACAAGCACGGCCTCATGCCCGAGCTGTGCGAGCCCGGCGATGAGCTCCTGAGCGTGCTCGGACCCGCGGGTCTCGACCACCACCTGCCCAAGGTGGCCGCGGGCGAAGGCCCGCTCGTGGTGCACCTCCACCACGTTGTCGCGCTGCCGAGCCACCTCAGCGAGCATCTCGGCAAGAGCGCCGGGGCGGTCTGGGACGAGGACCTCGAGACGTGCCGGCCGGCCTGACTCCACGAGGCCGCGCTCGATGATGCGCGACAGCACATTCACGTCGATGTTCCCGTCGCACACCACGGCACACACCTTCTTGCCCTGCAGGTCGAGGCGTCCACGCACCACCGCCGCTGGCCCCGCGCCCTCGGCCACGGTCTTGTCCCGCCCGAGCAGGAGCAGGATCGCCCGCGCCACCTCCTCGTCCTCCACGGTGGCGATGCGATCCACATGATCGCGCACCAGCGGCAGGCAGCGCGCGCCCCCCTTGATCCCGCCCATGTACGCGAACCTCACCAGGTTCTACGGCGTGTTTGCGCCGACCAGCCGCCGGCGCTGAAGCGCGTCTTCGCCGTCATTGTCATGGTCTGCTCGCGCTGCGACGGGCCGATGAAGGTCATCGCCACCATCGAGGAGCCCACCGTCGTCAAGGCCATCCTCACCCATCTCGGTCTGCCCGCCGAGCCGCTCCCCGCGGTCAACGCGCAGGCTCCGCCCACGACGGCGGAGATGTTCGAAGACCCCTGAAGCAAAGGTCACCGGGGGGCCCACGGTCCTCGCCCGTCGATGCTGTGACATGCGACGGGCGGAGCCTTGTCGCAGCCAGCCCGGGAGCGGCGTCGCCGGTGTCTTCGCAGGGGGTCAGGCCTGGTTCCCCTCGAAGGCGGCGCGGGGTGGTTTTGCGGAAAGTGCCCCTGTTCATCCTATCCGCGCACGCCGGAGCGGTCGGCACTCCGACACGCGACCGACGTCGTGACCATCCTTCACTGGGCGGAGGCGACGCACCCCCCGCGGGACGAGCGGCGATACCCCGGCATCGAGGCGCGTCATGTCTGGCTCCCTGGTCGTTCGCGACCGACTCCGTCCCGCCCCCATCGGAGCGCCGGTCGTCGAGACCGGACGGGCCGCCTCCGGCGCCTTGCCGGCCCTCGTTCGCGACGTCGTCAAGCGCGACGTCTTTGCGTTGGCCGCCGGGGCGGCGGACCTCCTCCTCCGCCCCCACGCCGCGCGGGCGGCGGCTTCGATGCTCGGGTTCGATGGGCGGACGTTCCCGGTGGCGCCCTCGCGGCCGCGCGTTGCGCCCACGGTCGCAGCGACGACGTGCGTGTTCGTAAACGGCGCCGGTACAAACCTCGACGACGCGCGTGCTGCCGCGCGCCACGTGGCGGACGTGCGGGGGGCCAGCGTCGACCTCGTCTACAACGCCACGGAGACACGGCAGTTCCCGGGACACCCGCGGCTGCAGGTCGCCGCCCGCCTGGCCGACTGGCACAAAGACCTGCGCCAGCTGAAGGACGACTTCCACGACCAGGGGACAAACCCTGCCGTCAGCGCCGTCGTGGAGCGGGTGCTGGCGACGATGCGGTGTGGTGGGTCGCTGCAGCTTGTCGGGTTCAGCCAGGGGAGCGCGATCATCGTCCGGGCGCTGCGTGACGCGCGTCGCTTGCGCTTCGAGGAGCTGTTGACGTCGAGCGGCGGCGATGCGGCGATGGCCCAGCGACGCATCGAGGCGGAGTTTGCGCGCTTGAGCGTCGCGAACCTGAGCGGACCGACGTGTCGACGCGATCTGCCCGAGGAGCTGCCGGCGTCGCGCTACCTGCACGCCGAGTTCGCGCGCGACCCGGTCTTTCGTGCGCTCGGCGAGGGCGCGGACGCCGGGCGCGATGCCGCGTTCGATCGTCGCGTCGACGCCACGTCGCTTGGCCTGTTCAGGGCTGCTCGGCGAACCGCCCCGGGGCACCTCACCATGTCCTGTACGTGGAACAACACCACGAGTACGATGGTGAGGTGGGGCGAGAACTCGGACGACGAGATGTGTCTCCTCTACGTCTATGTGACCAATTGATGGGGCGTCGCTCTGTTCATGACCTGCGTGCGCCTTTGTTGTCTCTGACCGCTGGGACCGACCGCGCGATGCCTGAAGCGGCGGCCTCTCGCCCAGCGTCGGCAGTTTCTGAGGTGGTTGATGGTGGATAAAATCGTGGGCGCCCCGCGCCGTTGGCCCGCCCTCAGTCACGTGAAGCCTGACGTGAAGCCTGACGTGAAGCCTGACGTGAAGCCTGACGTGAAGCCTGACGTGAAGCCTGACGTGAAGCCTGACGTGAAGCCTGACGTGAAGCCTGACCTGAAGCCTGACCTGAAGCCTGACGCCACCGTGCGTGGCGGCGCCGCGCCCGTCGAGCTCGAGGGTGCCGATGCGGCGCGCCGCGGCCTCATCGATGCGCACGGTGCGACAGCGGATGCACCTTCACCCGTGTCCAGGAGCGTGGTCGAGTCCATGCGACGCGGCGTGGACAGCGCGCGGCCAGGGCTGACCGCCCAGATCGCGGCGCTGCGGATGGCACCCAGGCTCACCGAACAGGAGCGGGCCCTGCGCGCCCAAACAGATCCGCTGCCGGGCGACACTGATGCGGCCTACCAGCGGGCCATGCGTCGTCCGGTGCCGCGGGAGATCGCAGCCCAGACCCAGGCGCTGCTGCAGGCGCAGCGGGACCTCCTGGTGCGCCATCCGAAGCTGGCGTCGCTGGCGAGCGCGGGCTTCCTGCCCATCTTGCGCATGATCGATCCGCGCTTTGGTCGTTTGCCCAAGACCATCCACGACACGCACTCGCACGAGACCCATGGCGCAAAGGGAGGCTTTGGCACCTACGAGATGAGGTTTGGCGGCAACATGCCCGAGGGCGTGCGCGGGAACGCTGCCGAGGAGACGCGGTGGTTGGTGGATCGCCTGCTCGCGCAGGCGAAGTCCGGCAAGACCGTGGTCTTCGCCGTGGAACCTCACCTGCCGTCGCCAAAGCCCGGACAGACGTGGACCACGGTCTCGCCGTCGGGCACGCAGATTCCTGGCTACTATCTTTCACGCGACGAAAACGGTCGGACCATCCTCGGCAAGGCCGTCATCCAGGATGGCGTCATCCACAATGATCAGATCGCGTTTGATCGGTACGGCAATCAGGTCACCTCGCCCTTCTCCATGACCGTCGAGGAATTCGAGCAGAAGATGGGCGTGAAGGTCCCGCCGGGCACCGCCACGCTGGAGTTCGTCACCTCGCTCGTCGACTGCGATCTGCACTATCCCGATGTCGTCATCGATCGATGGCACGCAGAGAACCACGCGGCCCTCGTGTGCGCCGAACGGCAGCTTCATGGCAGCGATGTCATCGCTCGCGACTACATCCTCGGCCTCACCGCCGGCAATCCCATGGCGGCCGGCAGCGAGCGGAACGTCTTTGATTCCCTGCGCGCCCTCAACAGCGTCGAGGACGACTACGGCCTCGGTCGCGGCGCCTTGCAAGCGATCTGGGGGGAGACCAACCTCTCCAAGGAGGTGGTCCACGAGATGGGTGGCCAGGTCCCGCTCAGCCGCATGTCCAAGGACCAGCTCAAGAACCTGGATGCGTGGACCCACACCATCGGCCAGACGGGCATGCCCGTCATCATCCATTGCGACAGCGGCACGCCGGCGCAGGGCCTCAACAAGGTGACGTCGAACCTGGCGACGTTCTTGCTGCCCTCGAACCGCGAGAACGTCGAGCCGTTCATCGCCTACGCGAATCGCAATCCCGACACGGAGATCATCTGGGCTCACGCCGGCCTCGGCTACACGGTGCAGATGCCGCCGGGATACCTCGACACGCTCCAGGACGTTTTGGATCGTGCGCCCAACGTCACCATCGACATCTCGTGGGACGCCATCCATGCGTACATGCGCGAGGACCTCGCGGGGTGGGCGGCGTTCCTGCACAAGAACAAGGACCGCATCTACTTCGGCTCCGACACCATCGCCACCACGCAAAACCCCGCCGAGAACAGCCGCCTCGACGTGGCGCGCAACCTCGCGCGCATCGGCCTCATCGAGCAGCTCGATGTGCTTGATCCGGCGCTCAAGGAGCTTCTGTTCTCCGGCAACTTCTCGACGCGCATCGAGAGCGGCGTCGCCCGCGCCATCGCTTTTCGCACCGACCCCGAGAACCAGGCATGGCTTGCGCGCGATGGCCACAAGGCGGGCGAGCCGGCGCCGCGGGTGTGGCAACCCGACGCGCGGGGTGCGCTGGCGCTCGATGACAATCCGGCCCTCGTTTGATCCACCGGGTCGGGCTGAGGTTCAGACTCAGGCTGGCTGAGACCATGGCTGTGATCAGGTCCTGCGGTGCGCCTTGCCAACGGCGCGCCTCGGCAGCGATCACCGATCACGCGAGCCATTCGACGGCCCGAAGTGGCACAAACGACGAAGCGGCCCTGGCGGGCCGCTTCGTCGTTCTGTTCAGCACCTCACGGCGCAGCACGCGTCACGCCGTGCTCCCGTGGATGACGCTCAGTATCGGTAGTGCTCGGGCTTGAACGGGCCGTCCTTGGCGAGGCCCATGTACGAGGCCTGCTTGTCCGTGAGCGTGGTGAGCCTGGCGCCCACCTTGGCGAGGTGGAGGCGCGCCACCTTCTCGTCGAGCTTCTTGGGCAGCACGTAGACCTGGCCGGCCTCGTAGCTCATGCCGGTGGTCTCGTCCTTGCCCTTGGTGGCCGACTCCCACAGCGCCATCTGCGCCATGCACTGGTTCAGCGGAAAGTGCCCCTGTTCTTCCTATCCGCCGTGACGCGGGGTCTGCGAACGCTCTGTGGCGCGGTCGAGCTCGTTGACCTCTCGTCGCTTGCCCACCTCGTCGATCCGCTCGTAAGCGCGCTGGTGACCCATCAGCGACGCCGGGATGACCGATCTCCGCCGTGCCCGGACAATGCGGGCCACGTGGAGGTCCGGCATGGCGGGGCGGAAGATTCGCGACGAGGCCGACGCACAGCGGTGCCTGCGGGCCGTGGCCGTCGCCGGCGGCGACGCGGTGGGCTGGTCGCGCGCGCACGGCGTTGACGCACGCTCGCTGAGGGCTTGGCGGATGAACCTCGACCGCCGCGGCACCGGGCGCTCGCAGGCGCTGCGCGCAACCGGGCGCTTTGGCTGGCCGCTTGCCTACGTCGTCACCATCACCGCCGTCCTCTTGATCGGCCGCCTGCCTGCGCGATCTCGCATGGTCGCCCTCGCATCGGGCACCCTGCTGCAGCTGATCGACGTCGTCCCCGCACCTGAGCACGTCGAAGCGGCGTCGATGCCCGACATCGCGTTCCTCGCGCCGGCCGCCGAACGCTATGACCGCTTGGAGGTGTTGCCGCCGGCCTGCCTTGGCATCGACTGCGCGGGCAGCGACGCGCGCGATGGCGTTCGCGATGGCCTTCCGTCGTGGGTCGCGGCGAAGATGGGGTGGTCCGTCAACGCCGGATATGCGGCACGGCCGCGCAAGCGTTTCCTGGTTGCCTATTGCGATGGCCTGCCCGACGAGATGGCCCGCGGGCCACGTGCCGCCACCGTCTATTTGCTTCCCCACAACGCCGTCATCGACGACGACCGCCTCCTGTGCGGACCAACACCCATCGGCATCCTCTGCGTCGATGCGCGCAACGAGGACCCGCTGACGAAAATTCTGCGGAGCAACGATCGCCACCGATAGCGCCGCTTTTCGCGCGTCCGACCAGCCGCCTGCGGGCGAAGGTGGTGCCAACGCCGCCCATCGAGAGCCCGCCGACGCAGTGTCCGTCGACCGCGCCGCCGCCGGCGGTGGAGACACCGTCGCGGAGCGGCGTCGCCGGTGTCTTCGCAGGGCATCAGGGCTGGTTCCCCAAAGGGCGGCGCGGGGTGGTTCAGCGGAAACCTTGCTTCGCCTATCCGCTCACGGGCAAGCTGGTGATGATCCCCTGAGGCCGCCTCCCCGTCGTGCGCCCGCGTCGTCGGCAGGCGCCCACATCCCCCGAAGGAGTCCGGATGAAGCACGTGTTCGTGTCCCCCGGCGCCGGCCGCGACTTCGGCGGCGGCCTGCTGTGTCGCCTGCCGAGCGCCAGCACCGGCGGCGCCCTGTGCGCCTTCGAGGTCGCCCTCGCCCCCGGCGAGGGCGTGCCGCTGCACGTCCACGACGGCGACGACGAGCTGTACGCGATCCTCGAGGGGCGCCTGCACCTGCAGTGCGGCGAGCAGGCCTTCGTCGCCGAGCCCGGCGCCATGGCGTTCATCCCGCGGCGCGTGCCGCACGCCTTCGCCAACTACACCGACCAGACGACGCGGTTCCTGAACGTCTTCGTGCCCGGCGGCTTCGACGACCTCGTCTCCGAGCTGCAGCAGCTGTCGCCCGACGACCCCGACCGCGAGCGCCGGCGCGACGAGATCCGCGCCCGCCACGGCGTCACGTTCCTGCCCCGCTGACGCCGCCGCCGCCGCGCCGATGGCGATCACGACGACGACCACCCGCCCGCCGCCCACAGCCGCGCCACCGCCGGCCGCAGCGCCTTCATCGCCTGCGCCGTCGTCGGGTAGCCCGCCCGCGCCGCCACCGCTATCCGCTGCGTCGTCGTCGTTGATGCGCGTCGTCGCCGTCGTCGTCGCCGTCCTCAAGGAGCGCATGCTCAAGCTCGGCGCGACGTATCAGAAGAAGTCAAAGTGGCAGGTGCTGGTCGTCGAGCACGGCAACCTCGTCACCGGCCAGAACCCCGCGTCGGCCGCCGCCGTCGGCGAGGCATTGGTGCGCAAGCTCGCCGCCCGCGCCGGCTGAGGCGGCGTTGTCGCGGGCGCGACCGCGCACGCGCCTCGACGTGCTGCTCGAGCATGCGCTCGGCGCCCTCGAGCAGCGCGTCGAGCGCGCGACACTGGACCTCGGCGTCGAGTTCCACGCGCTCGAGGCCGGCGTTGGCGAGCACGCCTCCGACCCGCCGGACCAGTACGGCCTGTGGCCCGTTTCACGACGCCGACGATGACGTCGCGGGCGATGTGCCCACCGGCCCGACGTCGTCGTCGGGGTGCGGGCGGCGCAACGAGCCCACTGCCTGCCGGGCGGCATACAGCCACTCGACCAGCGGCGAGCGGGCGACGGCGATGGCCGCCCGCAGGCTCGCATCCTCGGCGCGGCCGGCCAGCAGGCGGACGTCCAGCGCGGCCAGGGGGCGACCGTGGCGGGCGCGCTCGACCCGCAGGGCCTCGAGCAGGCGATCGGTCTCGTCGACCACGCGGTCGCGCCGGCCTTGCAGGGCCGCCCACACCGCTGCCGGGTCGCGCAGGCCGGGTAGGCCGGCGCCGCCATCGCCGAAGGCTGCGTCGACAAGGGGCTGCGCCGCCTGCTGCAGGTCTTCGTCGGTGAGCCGGGCGATGCGCGCCGCGCTGTCCCGCACGACGTCGAGATTGGCGTCGGTGCGGCCATGCACCCACTCGAGCAGCAGCGCCGCCTGCACCGGCGGGATCAAGGGCGAGAAGTGCGCCCGGGTGTGCCGGTCGTACCGCGGCTGCGCACGGCCGAAGTCGGACAGCGCCTGGTCCCAGTCGATGTTCACGGCGGTGCCGTGGACGCGCAGGTACTGGTCGGGCTTGGTGTCCCAGTTGCCGAGGAAGAAAGCCCACGGCAGGTCCGCCAGCACCGCGTGGCGCTCGGCCGGAGTGAACGTGCGCACGGCGTAGTCGAGGCTGCCCGTCGACGCCACGAACGGCGCCAGCAGCCCTTGCGTCGTCTGTCCCGCCACCGTGAGGTCATGGGGCCGGACGGGCACGACCGCCTCGCCCGCGCGCCCCCGCAGCGCCTGGGCCAGCAGCGTGCGCTGCAGCGCGAAGCCCGCGGCGTCCTGCGCCTTCCAGAAGTACCGACGGCCCGCCTCGTCCTGCAGGACGTGCTTGCGGTTCACCCCCTGACGCGGTCCGTTCTCCACGATCTGCAACGTCGACCCCGGCGCCGGCAGTTCGGGCAGCGACCGCCGCAGGGCCTCGCGCGCCGCGGGATCCGCCGCCGCGGCGGTCGGCGTCGCCGACGACGGCGTGGACGGAACCGCAGCGGTCGGCGACCGAGTCGTGGCCCCGGGGCCCATCGATGCACGAGACCGAAGGCGGTTCATGCTGGTGTTTTCGGGGCCGGCGCACGCATGGTGCGCCGGATCTATGATTGTTGCACCGGTGTCACTGAACAGGCGACCGCGCCCGGGGCGAAGCATCAATCCAACTGGTTTCCGCTGCAGGGCCGCAGCCAGTCCTCAAGCACGAGTCCAGAGAGCCGCTCGTCGTGCTTCCGGTGGCCCGTCACGAGCGTGGCCCCACGACCCAGGGCAACCGGCGACGCCGCTCCCGGGCGGGCTGCGACACGGCTCCGCCCGTCGAATGTCACAGCATCGACGGGCAAGGACCGTTGGCCCCCCGGTGACCATTGCTTCAGGGGTCTTCGAACATCTCCCCCGTCGTGGGCGGGGCTCGCGCGTGTACGGCGGGGAGCGGCTCGGCGGGCAGACCGAGGTGGGTGAGGATGGCTTTGACGACGGTGGGCTCCTCGATGGTGGCGATGACCTTCATCGGCCCCCGTCGCTGCGCGAGCAGACCATGACAGAGACGGCGAAGACGCGCTTGAGCAGGGCCGCCCAGTCGAGGCGGTACGCGGACGCGGACCTGTTCATCGCCGCGGTGTCTTCGCAGGGGGTCAGGCCTGGTTCTCCCCGAAGGCGGCGCGGGGTGGCTCTGCGGAAAGTGCCCCTGTTTTTCCTATCCGCCTCGAGGCCACGCTCGGCCGCCGACACCATCGATATTGCGAACTGGAACATCGAATGGTTTGGCGAGCGCGCGGCCCCTTGAATGAGGCGCTGCGGCAGGCGCGTGCGGCGGCGGTGGTCAGACGCACGGACGCCGACATCGTCGGTCTCGTCTAGGTCGTGTCGGAAGAAGCGTTCGCGGTGCTGGTCGCGTCTCTACCCGGCGACCGCGGCCTCCTGGTGACGGACGAGCTCGCCGACGGTGGAGGCGCCTACGGCTCAGGCGAGCAGAAAGTCGCCCTGCTGGTTCGTGAGCGCTTCGAGCTCACGCATGCGCGCGTGATCCTCGCTGACGAGACGTGGGCGTTCGCTGGTCGCCCCCCAATAAGAGGTGTCGCGGTCATTCACGGAGCGTGGCCGACGGCGCACGCTCGACATTGTCGGGGCGCACTTCAAGGCGATGGCCAGTGAGGACGGCTGGCGACGTAGGGCGCGAGCCGCCGATGCGCTCCACGAGTGGCTCGCGGAGGAGCACGCCAGCGATTGGGCCCTCGTCATCGGAGACGTCAACGACGACATCGACGTGTCGACGTACCGGAGTCGGTGCAGCCCGTTCGCCAACCTCGTGGCCGATCCGATGCTCCGCTTCACCACCGACGCGCTCGGCGAGTCAGCCCAGCCGCCGACGGTCTCCTGGTCGGCAACCATCGATCACCACCTCGCGACCGCCCGGCTCGCGCGCCGCTTCGTCGCACACTCGGCGATCGTGGTGCCGGCGAACGACTGGGAACGGAACTACGCGAGAACGCCGCGCGACCATTTTCCGCGCTGAGCGGCAATCACGACGCCTTCGTTGTTCCCGTCGGCGGCGCGAGCCCGCGACGTGGTTTCGTCGAAAGCCTCAGCGTCAACGTGTCGACCGGCGCCGTCATCATCGTCGCCGACTTCAGCGAGCCTGTGTATCCGCGGCAGTCTGTACCGTGGATGGGGCAGTCACCCTCTACGGAGAGCGAGAGCTGGGCGAGTGCACCCTGGGCGCCTTGTCGCCACAGCGACACCACCGCGAGCGCAACGAGACCGACCAGACCAGCGAGGTCGAGCGGGCTCAATGGCGCGTCCGCGGCGTGGGTCGCGACGTTGGCGCCGATACCGAGCGCGTTGATGGCGAGCCCAAGCACGATGGCGCACAGCCCGATGGTCACCGCGAAGGCGCCGGCCACGCGAGCGCCATGCAGACGGGTGAGCAAGCCCACCGTCGTCACGTTCGTCGCTGGCCCAGCCCAGAGAAAGGCGATGACGGCGCCAGGAGATACCCCTTGGGCCAGCAGCGAAGTCGCAAGTGGCGTCGAGCCAGACGCACAGACGTAGAGCGGCAGGCCGACGACCGTCGCCGCGACGACGTCAACGCCTGGCGGCAGCCCACGCAGCATGAGCGCTGACACGAGCCCGGTGCAGGTCGCAGCCAGGACGAGGCCGACGACGATCCAGGGGACCGTGTGGTCGGCAGCGTCGAGCGCACCGCGAAGAATCTCATTGAAGCGCGGCACGTGCGGCGAGGCCTGCTCTGACGGCAGCGGCGACGACGTCGCCGCCGCCTTCCCTTCGGCAAGGCGGCCGACGAGCACGCCGACGACGATGGCGATCACTGCTGCGCCGACCGTGCGTGCGATCGTGAGCGGCCCACCGAGCATCGACGCGCTCAACACGATCGCCGGCACACCGATCTCCGGCGCAGCGACGAGAAAGGCCATCGCTGCCGGCGCAGAGATGTTGCGTCGACGAGCTGTCGTGTACATCGGTAAGACTGAGCACGAGCACAGCGGTGTCGGCAGCCCGACCGCTGTGCCGATGACAGCGCGGCGCACGAGAGAGCCTTTTCCCGCGAGCGGCGTGAGCGTGTCTTGCGACATCGCTTGAGCAACGCCGACAACAGCGAAGGCGAACAGTATCGGCCACGCGCTCTCGGCGGCGAGCTCAACGAACACCTTCAGCGTTGCCCACTCACCGTGGACCATCGCGACGACGAGCGTTGTGCCGAAGCCCACGAGAAAGCCAGTGACATG
>VGSZ01000032.1 GCA_016874845.1 Deltaproteobacteria bacterium | reverse complement strand
AAGGCCGTACCAAGTTCTACAAGGGGCAGGGCTGCGCCCAGTGTCGCGGCGAGGGATTCAAGGGTCGCGCCGGCGTCTACGAACTGCTGCTCGTGAGCCCGGCGGTGCGCGAGGCCATCGCGCGCGGCGCGCCGGCCCACGAGATCCGCAACGTCGCCTCCGACGGCAACTATGTGAACCTCGCGCGCTACGCGACGTTCCTCCTGTCCGAGGGGCTCACCGTGCCGTCCGAGGTCCTGCGCATCCTGCCGAAGAACGAAGGCCCGCTGGTCACCTGAGGTCCCCATGTTCACGCTCTACGGAACGACAACGTCGCCGTTCGTGCGCCGCGTACGCATCGTGGCGATGGAAAGAGGCCTGCCGTTCACGCTGGTCGGCACCGCGACCGACGACGGGCTCACGCAGCTGCAGGCGATCTCGCCCATCGGCAAGGTGCCCGCCGCGCGTCTGGCCGACGGCCGCGTCGTCTTTGACAGCCGGGTGATCCTCGACGAGCTCTGCCACCCCGAAGGCGCTGGTGTCGACGGGGCCAAGGCCCCGTGGGCGCCGTTGCGCGCTCCGTTCGCCGAGCCGGCTGCGCGCGTCGACGAAGAGAACGCCGTCAATCTCGTCGACGAGGCGCTCTTGTCGCTGGTGCGGCTCTTCTATCTGCAGCGCGACGGCGCCGACCTGAGCGTCGCCTATCTGCAGAAGGAGCAGAAGCGGGCGGCGTCGATCCTGCGCCACCTGGACGACACCGTGATCGGACACCACCTGACGAAGCGCGCCGCCAAGGAAGGCGGGCTCGGTCGCCCCGAGCTGGCGCTCGTCACGGCCCTCGACTGGATGCAGTTCCGCGGCACCTTCGACGTCACCACGACCCCACGGCTGAAGAGCGCCATGGAGCACTGGCTGCAGCGCCCGAGCTTCGCGTCGACGCGGCCGGGGTGACGCTGTCGCCTTCGTCGCCTGCGCTGCCCGCCCGCGGCCGGGCGTCGCTCACGCGTCCACGAGGCGCGCCTTCAGGCCCCGCGCCACCGCCTTGCGGATGCCAGCGACGTCCTCGCTGTGCCACGCCCGCGCGATGCGGCGCGTGACGAACCGCGCGAACAGCGCATCGATGACGGCCTCGAGCTCGTCGAGGCAAAGCATGCGCAGCGCCAGGATGTCCTCGAGCGGCAGCTTGGGCCGTCGCTTGCGTTTCGGCGGCCCGAGGGGATCCTGCAGGCCGTCGTCGTCCTCGGGCTCGGAGAACAGGTCGGGCAGCTTGACGCCGACGAAGCCGCCGTCGTCGGCGCGCAGCGTGAACGAGTACACGCGGTGGCCGAGGCTCATGTCCAGCGCCAGCGTGTCGAGGAACGCGCCGCGGCGGATGGCCTGCAGGATCTCGCCGTTGTCATCGAGCCCGGCGCCCGACAACGCCACCCGCGCGCCGCCGGCGTCGACAGTCTTCAAGACCGCGCGCTTGCCGATGGCGAACTGCACGAGATCCTGATCGTCGCCATCGCCGTCGGCGTCACCGCTCGACGACGCCGGCTTGTCCGGGGCCATGGCGCCCGTCGGGGCGGGCAGCCCGAGCTCGGCGCGGGGCAGGGCGAGGCCCTCTTCGAGCAGCGTGAAATAGAGCCACGTAAGGAACTCGGGGCCCAGGAAGAGCTTGTCGGCGATCTTGCGAACACGCTCGGGGGCGGGGGCGGACTTGTCCTGATCGTCGGGGCGCATCGTCGCTCCACAGCGGAAGGTGAACGTTGTCGGAGTCGGGGGCGGGGCGCGCGTCTTCGGCGCCGAGGCAAGACCGGGGGAGACACGGCGCCGGGCGAAGCACACAGACCGGTGACGAGGGCGTCGCCGATCACGCGTCAGGCCGTCAGTTGTCCCACGGGGGGGCGTCGTCGTCGGCGCCGGATGCCTCCTTCGCCTTCGCCTTCGTCGCCTTCGCGGGCACGGGCTCGTCGTCGTCGCCAGAGAGCCGTTCGCGCGCCTCGTCTTCGATGGCGTTCTGCAGTGCGTCGGGGAACAACCAGCCGGGCGACAGCCGCTCGAGCACGCCCTGGGCGCGGCTGCCCAGATCGAGCGACCACGCCCGCGCCGCGTAGACGCCGACGTCGACGCGCGGCCCGAAGGTGCGCTCGAACAGGCTCGCGACCCGCTCGGTGACGATGGTGCCCCGCCCGAACACGCGCGCCTCGCGACGCTTCGTGTCCCAGACGACGTCGACGAGCTTGCTGCGCGGGAACGTCCTCTGCTTCAGCTCGACGAGCACCGCGGCCTCGACGGCCTTCACGAAGGCCTTGCCGATCGAGTCGGGATCCTTCTTTTCTTCGTCGATGATCTTCTGGATGCGCCTGGCCGTCTCGCGCTTGAGCAGCGGCCGCGGCACCGCCCACTTATCCTCGCGGTAGGTGACGACGACGAGGTCGCCGAACAGGAACAGGTCGCGCGTCAGCGGGCGGCCGTCGTCGAAGGGCGCCTCGGTGGCGACCCAGCCGGCGCTCTCGGCGGTGTCCTGGCTCGGCGACAGCGGCGTGAACCGCCGCGACTCCAGCGACTTCTCCAACGTCGCCCCGGGGTTCTTCGGCAGGTCGCCGTCGATCAGGAAGCGGATGTACGACAGCGAACCGTTCAAGGCGCCCACGTCAGCGTTCCTCCGTCGTCGACCGCGCGCCGGTCGGCAGTGCCAGGGGGGATGTTGCCCTCGAGCCGGTCCGCCCACGCGCCGCCGCTGCCCGCGGGGCGACGTCGTCGCCGGCGATGGGCAGCGCGCCCGCGCGGGCCGCGAGCACGACCTGCCGCTGCGCCTGCAGGTGGGCGGCGAGGGCGGCGAGGGGGATGGACTCGGGGCAGGCGCGGTCGCAGGCGCGGCAGGCGGCGCACACGGGGCCGGTGAGCGTGTCGAGCGCGAAGCCCGCGTCGTCGAGGTGCGGGCCGCTGCGCGCGCCGGCCACGACGAACGCCTGCGGGCCGCTGAAGGAGTCGGCGTCGACGACGGTGGCGCCGGCAAGGATCGGGCAGACGTCGTCGCAGGCGCCGCAGCCGGTGCAACGACCGGCCTCGTGGGCCACCGCGCGGTGTTCGGGCGAACACGGGGGCAGGCCCTCGACGACGTAGTTTTGCTGGAACCGCGCCAGCCCGAAGCGCGGCGACCAGGGCCACAGCTTGCGGACGTAGTGCAGGAGCACCCTCGACCCGAGGTGCACCTTGGCGTGGAGCCATTTGCGGTCGAGCGGCACTTGTCCGGGGTAGAAGGCCGCCGGCGAAAACACAAGTCCGCCGCTGCCCCGCGTCGTCGGTGAGGCGCGGACACCGTGACGCCGCTGTCGCGGTTCGGCCCCGCGGTCGCGGCCGCGCCCGCGATCGGTCGCGGCCTTGCTTCGGGCACGCCGCATGAATCCCTGAGCACGCACGCAAGGTTGCGCACCGCGCGACGTTCGTGCATCGTCCGCCCGCGTGACGGGGTAGGTGCATCACGCCCCCCGTCGATTTCCGGCCTCGCGCCGCAAGGAGTTCGACATGAAGGTCTCGACCAAGTTCCTGCTCACCATCGCCGCCGCCAGCATCACCGTCCCGCTCATGGCCGCGGACTGCCTCGCCGACGGCATCGGCGAAGGCGAGGGCGAAGGTGAAGGTGAAGGCGAGGGCGAGGGCGAGGGTGAAGGCGAGGGCGAGGGCGAGGGCGAGGGTGAAGGCGAGGCGTGCGACACGTCCGGCTTCGGCCCCGGCACGCTCACCGTCGACAGCGCGTCCTTCAGCTCGGACGGCCTCGATGACGGCACGTTCTGCATCACGGCCGGCCAGCAGCAGCTCTTCTTCGCCTCGGTGGTCGTCACCGACGGCAACTTCACGGACGACGTGGGCGGCAGCGACGTCAACATCGCGACGAGCTCGTTGAGCAACGGCGACGTGACCTCCTGCTCGAACTCGCCGAGCCGCGAGGTCATCGCGGACGTCGGCACCCTCGTGCTCTGCCCGGTCTGCCTCGCCGACGGCGACGAGCTGGTCGATCTGGCCATCCAGGTGACCGACAACGACGGCGCTGACACGCCCGCCGTCTGCGCCGTTGCCGAGTGAGCGCTGGTCGCCCCTCGCTCTGATTGAGCGATGGGACGACACGAAGAGAGGCCCGCCGTCGGCGGGCCTCTCTTTTTCTGAGAACGCTGCGTGGACGTCAGCGGCGTTGCGGCCCGCGCACCACCTGCCCGGGACGCGCGCCGGTGAACGCGTCGCCTTCGACGGTGACGACGCCGCGGCACAGCGTGTAGTCGTAGCCGCGCGCGTCCTGGATCAGGCGACGGCCACCAGCTGGCAGGTCATAGACGACCTTCGGGTTCTCGAACGCGAGCTTGTCGAAGTCGATGACGTTGACGTCGGCGCGAAAGCCCGGGGCCAGCACGCCGCGGTCGTACATGCCGAAGAAGCGGGCGGTGTCGCGCGTCTGCCGCTGCACGACGAGCTCGAGCGGCAGGCGCTCGCCGCGACGACGATCGCGGGCCCAGAACGCGAGCATGAACGTCGGCATGCCGCCGTCGCAGACGGCGCCGCAGTGCGCGCCGGCGTCGGACAGGCCCATCAGCGACTGCGGGTGCAGGTGCGCCTCGCGGATCATGTCGAGGCTGCCCTGCGCGTAGTTGAACAGCGGTCGGTAAAGCAGGCCGCGGCCGTCGTCGCGCAGCAGCGCATCGAGCGCCAGCTCGCGCGTCGAGCGCCCGGTCTTTCCAGCCAGCGCCGCGAGGCTGTGACCCGGGTCGGGTTCGTAGTCCAGCGCCCCGTCGACGATCCACATGGAGTCGGTGTTCTTCAGCACGAGCTCGCCAAGCGGGCCAAGATCCATGACGTCGTCGGCGAGCAGCTGGCGCCGCACCTCGGGGTCGCGCAGGCGGGCGACGCGCTCGGCCAGGCTGTCGCCGTGCATGCCGAGGTATGTGGCCGCGAGGAGCAGCGGGTGCGCCGTCAGCTCGAGCCCCATGACGACGCCGATGGCGCGGCCGGCGACCTGCGCGAACAGCTGCGCCCCGTCGGCGTTCGCCCGCTCGAGGAGGCGCAGGTCCTCGCGCCACAGCTCGGGCTGCGCTTCGATCTGGCTGACGTTGACGGTGACCTTCTTGCCGATCTGCTTCGACAGCCGCGCGAGCTTCTCGATCTCGAGCGGCACGTCCTTGTGCTCGCAGGCGGCGACGAAGACGCCGTGGCCGGCGTCCTTCAGCGCCATGCCGATGCCAAAGAGCTCGTCCTCGGCGGCGGTGGTGCCGGGCACCAGCTCGCCGTCGATGGCGCGGTGCAGGCTCGTCCGCGACGTCGAGAAGCCGAGGGCGCCGGCGTCGAGCGCTTCCTTGACGATCGCGCGCATCGCGGCGGTGTCGTCCGGGGTGGCGTCTTCGTTGCGCGCGCCGCGCTCGCCCATCACGTAGGCCCGCACGGGGCCGTGAGCGACCTGCGCGCCGATGTCGAGGGTGCGCGGCATCCGGCCGAGCACGTCGAGGTACTCGCCGAAGGTCTCCCAGCCCCACGTGATCCCCTCGACCATCGCCGCGCCGGGGATGTCCTCGACGCCCTCCATCAGGCCAATCAGCCACTCGTGCTTGTCGGGCCGCGCCGGGGCGAAGCCGACGCCGCAGCTGCCCATCACCGCCGTCGTGACGCCGTGCTTTGCCGACGGCGTCATCTCGGGGTCCCACGTCGCCTGCGCGTCGAAGTGCGTGTGGATGTCGACGAAGCCGGGCGTCACCAGCTTGCCGCGCGCGTCGATCACGCGACCCGCGCTGGCGCCGCCCGACAGCAGGCCCTTGCCGACGGCGACGATGGTGTCGCCGACGATGCCGACGTCGACCTGCCGCGCCGGCGCGCCGGTGCCGTCGACCACGTTTCCGCCCTCGATCACGATGTCGAACCGCGCCATGGGATCCTCCGGGTTACGAGACCTGCTATTTGTGAAAGGCTTTCACAAGTCTGTCAACCAGGGGCGCCGCCATGGCTCGTCACGACGAAGAACACGAGGATCGACAGCCTGCCGGCGAGGGTGGTGCGGGGAGCGAGCCCGCCGGAGCGGGCCGGCGCGCGCAGCGCCGGGCGTTCCGGCGCGACGAGATCCTGAAGACCGCGCTGCTGCTCGTCGAAGAGGGCGGCCTCGACGCCGTGACGACGACGGCGCTGGCGAGGCGTACGGGCGCGGCGCTGGGCGCGCTCTATCGCTTCTTTCCGAGCAAGGCCGCGGTGGTCGCCGCCTTGCAGCGCGAGGCCCTCGCCGGCCTGCACGTCGAGCTCGCGCAGGCTTCGACGGCGGCGGCGACGCGGGCGCAGCCGCTGGGCGCGCGCGTGCAGGCCATCGCGGCCTTGATCGCCATCGCCGATGTCGTCTTCGCTGAGCCGCAGGCCCACCCGGCGCGCTTCCGGCTCGTCGACGAGGCCCTGTCACGGCTCGAGGCGGTGCACGAAGACGCCGACGCCGCGGCCCTCGAGGCCAATCTGGGATCGCTGCTCGCCCTCGCTCACGAGCGCGTCACGGCCTTCGCCGGCGCTGTGCCCGACGAAGACGACGACGAGCGCCGCGGCGAGCGCGAGCGCTTCTCGTTCGCGCTGTGGGCCGCCCTGCACGGCGTCACGCACTTCCGCAAGCGCGACCGGCTGGTGCCCGCCGCCCACGCCAGCGCCCGGGTGGCGACGACGACGGTGTGCCTGCTGCTGCGCGGTCTTGGTGCCGACGACGCCGAGCTCGCGGCCGCGTGGGCCGCGGTCTCACCCCGCGCCCTTGGGCCGCTCGTCACCCGCCGTCGTCCGGAAAAAGAAACACCGCGCTGGTGACGACGCGGTGTCCGGGGTGGGGCCAGCGGCTGGTCGCCGCGGCTCAGCGCGGGTCGATCAAGCCCACCAGCGTGCGCACACCGAAGCCGGCGCCGCCCTTCACCATGTAGTCGGCGTCCTTGTCGGTGGTGGCCGGCCCGGCGATGTCGAGGTGCGCCCAGTTGGTCCGCTGGTCGACGAACTGCTTCAGGAACAGCGCCGCCGTGATGGCACCGCCGTAACGCAGGCCGGTGTTCTTCATGTCGGCGATGGTGCTCTTCAGCTGGCCGAGCAGGTCGTCGTTCAGGGGCAGCCGCCAGAAGTCCTCGCCGTTGCGCTTGCCGATGGTCTTGATGTCCTCGGCCAGCGCGTCGTCGTCGGTGAACAGGCCGGCGGTGCTCGGCCCGAGGGCCACCATGCACGCGCCGGTCAGCGTCGCCAGATCGATGAGCAGGTCGGGCTTCTGCTCGGTGATCGCCAGATCGATGCAGTCGCCGAGCACCAGCCGACCCTCGGCGTCGGTGTTGTTGATCTCGACGGTCAGCCCCTTGCGCGACTTCAGGATGTCGCCGGGGTGGTAGGCGTTGCCGCCGATGCCGTTCTCGACGCAGCCGAGGTAGCCGGTGACGGCGACGTCGGGGCGGATGCGGCCGATGGCCAGCATCGCGCCGAGCACCGCGGCAGCGCCCGACATGTCGACCTTCATGTCGAGCATCCCGTCGGCGGGCTTGATGTCGAGGCCGCCCGAGTCGAACGTCAGGCCCTTGCCCACCAGGACGATGTGCTTGGTCGCCTTCTTCTTCGGCCGGTACTCGAGGCGCACCACCCGCGGCGGCGTGTACGGCGACGCCGCCTTCGCGACGGCGAGCAGCATGCCCATGCGCTCGCGCGCCAGCGCCCTTTCGTCGAGCACGGTCACCTTCAAGCCCGCGGCCTTGCCGGTCTCCACCGCGCGACGCGCGAACTCAACCGGCGTCAGCGTGCCGGCAGGCTCGTTGACGAGGTCGCGGGCGAGACCGACGCCGTCGGCGACGGCCCGGGCGCGGGTCAACGACTCGTCGACGCGGACTCGGGTTGGCAGCGCGAGCTCGACCTGCTCGAGCGACGACGACGGCCGATCCTTGGTCAGGTACTTGTCGAAGCGGTAGGACGCCAGCAGCGCGCCTTCGGCGGCGGCCTGCACCCGGGCTTCCAGGCGCACCGCGCCGTCCTCGGGAACAACGACGACGGCCTTCTTCGCCTTGCAGCGGTCGGCGACGCGGACGGCGGTGCCGGCGAAGCGGCGAAACGCGTCGGGGCCCGTCTTGTCGGCGGCGCCGAGACCGATGAGCAGTACGCGCGCCGCCGGCAGCTTGCCGTGGGTGTGGAGCAACAGCGTCTGGCCCGCGGCGCCGGTGAAGGCCTCGGCGGCGGCAACGTCGGACAGCAGGCCGTCGAGCGCCACATCGATGTGCTGCAACTCGGCGGAGCCGGCAAAGCGGGCGCCGCCCGCCCGCTTCCCGGTCGGCGCGGCCTTGCGCGCGCCGGCCTTCTTGCCGCTCTGCAACCGGGCGCTCGTCGTCGTAGCCCCGGCCGTCCCGGTCGCGGGGCCGCGCTCCTCGGTGAAGACGGCGAAGGCGATCAAGTCGGCGGCGCGAGCCTCGGGGGCGCCGGACACGGCAACGAGCTTCAACACGGGCAGTCCCTTTCTGACGGGCGTCACCGCGGGCGTGAAGACGTCGCGGCGCCGGAACGTAGCAATCGGGGGGCACCTGACAAGGATCAATGCTGCGGGTCCGACGGAAAATCGGCAGCGAGTGCGTTGCCGGCCGTCGTCGCTCGCTCATGAGTGACCCGTGCTCGACGTGCGGGCCATGCGCCGCTGCTCGTCCCACGCCGCGTCACGCTCGATTTTTCGCCAGACCCTGACCGACGCCCGAATGCGTTTGGTGTTCAGCGCGCAGAACGTCTAAGGTCTCGCGCATCACATGGCCGACCTCTTCTTGCACCTCGCCTTCGCACGCCGCCTGCGGCTGGCCGAGGGTCTGCATCCGCTCATCGGCGAGACGCTCACCCGCCGGCCGGCTCTGGTGGTGCTCGGTGCCGCGCTGCCGCACCTGCCCGGGGTCGAGCGCAAGGGCATGGGGTTCTTCCAGCGGTTGTTCTCGCGCGGCTCGGAGGCCGCGCGCTGGGAGAAGCAGCTGGCGGCGACGTCGTCCCCGCGGGCCGAGCTGGTCAAGCGCTTCTTCCTGCCCGCCAACGACCTCGGGCCCCTCGCCCGCTGCTCGGTCGCTCTCGGCGTCCTCGCCCACGAGCTTCTCGCCGCCTCGACGTCGTCGCTGGCGCCGTCCACGGCCGATCGCGCCGGCGTCGAGCGCGCCCAGGCGCGCCTCTGGCTGCAGGCGGCCATCCCCAGTGCCCGCGAGCTCGAGCACGAGTGGCGGCCGATCGCCGACCTCGCCGACGCCGGCCTGCACAAGCGCGCCATCGAGCACGTCGATGGGGCGCTGAAGACGGCCTTCGGGCAGGGCCCCGGCCGCGAAGGCATCGCCCGGTGGATGAAGGGTCTGGTCGCCGAGGTCGCTCCGGCGGCCCTCGGTGGGTTGCCGCCGACCCTCGGGGTGGCCGACCACGTCGCCCGCGGGCCGCACTTCGAGAACAACAACTTCGTCGCCCGCGTCCAGGACGCCGTGACCTGGTTCGTCATCGTGGCCAACCGGCTGGGCGAGCGCGTCGAGCGCGCCGACGTCAACGCCGTCGCGGTGATCGACGCGCTGTGCGCTGGTGGTGCCGAGATCCTGCAGGCCGACGCCGAGGCCGGCGCGCGGCGCGAGCGCTGGGAGTCGTGGCAGCGCGAGCGTCGGGCGACGACGCTGGATCGTGGCCGCAACGAGAAGCCGGCCTTCTGCGCGGGCGCGGATCATCACCGAGGCAACGCCTTCACCGGCATGCTGAACCTCTCCGACCTGCCGCCGAGCGATCTGCCGCCCGAGCTGCACGTGTCGTCTTTGCCGCCGGAGTCGACGGCCGCGGCGCCGCCGTTGCCAGCGATGACGAAGGAGATCTCGCTGGCCGCCATCGCCGCAGCTGCCGGGGGCGCTCGCTTCCAGACGCCCGCCCGTACCCAGGAGATATCCCTCGTCCAGGTCGAGGCCGAGTCGCGGGCCTTCGGTGCGCCGGCGGCGACACAGGAGCTGTCGCTGGCGCAGGTCGAGGCCGAGTCGCGGGCCTTCGGCGCGCCGGCGGCGACACAGGAGCTGTCGCTGGCGCAGATCGAGGCCGAGTCGCGGGCCTTCGGCGCGCCGGCGGCGACGCAGGAACTATCGTTGGCGCAGATCGAGGCTGCCGCCGACCTGCGCTCGGCCGTGGTCGGCGAGTTTGGGCCGCCGCCCGCTCCGTTGCCGGTGCCGCCGCCTGACGTCGCGTCGCCGGCGCCGACGGCGGACGCCAAATCGCCCGAGCCGCCCCGCGAGTAGTCCTCGCGGCGATTGCGGGGCCGTCCACGACGGCAACCTGCGCCCGGCAGGTCTTCTTCGCTAAGGTCACCCTGCGTGCGCCCCGCGCCGCAAAGGATGGCCCGTGAACGCTCACCGCCCCCCGCTCCAATCGCTCCTCCCGCGCGCCCTGATCGTAGCGATGCTCGCCGTCGGCGTGGGCAGCGTCGCGCGCGACGCCATCGCCCAGCGGCCGCGTGGCGAGCAGCTTTCGGACCTCGCGGTGTTCAACCGCGTCGTCGTGCTCGTGAAGGAGCAGTACGTCGAGCCTGCACGCATCGAGCCCCGCGAGATGCTGCGCGCCGCTCTCAAGGCCGTCGAGAAGAGCGTGCCCGAGGTGCTCGTCGAGGACGTCGGCGACGACGCGGTCAAGGTCTTCATCGGCAGCGCCGCCGGCACCGAGGTCCGAACGTTTCCGACCCGCGACGTGACGTCGCTGTGGGAGATGTCCTTCCGGCTCGCGTCGATCTTCCGGTTTCTCGAGACGCGCTTCGGCGCCGACGTCGATCGGCGCGAGGTCGAGTACGCGGCGGTGAACGGCATGCTTGGCAAGCTCGACCCGCACTCGACGCTGCTCGAGCCACGCTTCAGTCAAGAGATGAAGATGTCGACGAAGGGCGAGTTCGGCGGGCTCGGCATCGTGATCTCGATCCGCGACGGCGGCCTGACCGTGATCTCCCCCATCGAGGGCACCCCCGCCGACGCCGTGGGAATCAAGGCCCAGGACAAGATCGTGAAGATTGGCGAGGAGTCGACGGTGAACATGGGGCTCGACGAGGCCGTCGAGCGGCTGCGCGGCAAGCCCGGCACGCCGGTGACCATCTGGGTCATGCGCAAGGGCTGGGAGGAGTCCCGGCGCTTCGACATTGTCCGCGCTGTTATCAAGGTTGACGCCGTCAGCACCGAGCGTACGGGCGACTTCGCCTACGTGAAGATCAAGCAGTTCGCCGGCCACGTCGCCGAAGACGTCGCCGCTGGCATCGACAAGGCGGCGCGCGGCAAGGCGCCGCTGCGCGGCGTGATCCTCGACCTGCGCAACAACCCCGGCGGGCTGCTCGAGCAGGCCATCGAGGTCTCAAACCTGTTCCTGAAGGATGGCGTCCTCGTCGTCACGCAAGAGGGGCAGGGCGTCGGCAGCCGCCGCGAGGTCAAGGCGAACCCCGCCAACCAGCGCGTCGATCTGCCAGTGGTCGTGCTGGTCAACGGCGGCAGCGCCTCGGCGTCGGAGATCGTCGCTGGCGCGCTGAAGAACCGCGGCCGCGGCTTCATCGTTGGCGACCAGACCTTCGGCAAGGGATCGGTGCAGCAGCTCTACGACTTCCCCGACACGTCGGCGCTGAAGCTCACCATCGGCCAGTACCTGACCCCTGGCGACGAGAGCATCCAGAGCGTGGGCATCACGCCCGATCTACAGCTGCAGCCGGTCCTCGCCGCCGACCGCGAGAACCTGAACCTCCTGCCCGACGAGAACACCCGCGAAGAAGACCTCGACCGGCACCTGAACGACGCCCGCACAAAGACCAACAAGCCCGCCTTCGAGCTGGCCTACCTCGCCGAGACCGTCGACACCGACGAGGCCGAGCGGCGCGCCGCGAACGCGAAGTTCGTTGACGACTTTGAGATCCGTCTGGCCCGACGCCTGCTCGAACAGGCGCCGGCGGGCACCGACTTCCGTCGGACGCCGCTGGGGCGCGATGGCCTGCGTGCGATCGCCGCCACCGTCGTCGCGCAGATGCGCGACGAAGAAGAGCAACGCATCGCCCTTGCGCTCGGCAAGATTGGCGTCGACTGGGCGCGCGCGCCCTCCGGCTCCCCGTCCGCCGGCCCAATCGTCGTCAGCGTCGTCGACAACAAGCCCGCTCTCGCCGGCGGCACGCTGTCGCTCACCCTCGAGGCGAAGAACAACGGCAGCACGCCGGCGTTCCGTGTCCGCGGCAACACCGAGAGCACCCTCGGCTACCTCGCCGATCGCGAGTTCCTCTACGGGCGCCTCGGTCCCGGCGAGGCGAAGCGCTTTACTGTCGACGTCAAGATTCCGCGCGACCTGCAGGGGCGCCGCGACGTCATCCGCGTCGCTCTCGCGGATGACGCCCGCTCCCTCGGTACCGTCGACGTGCCGGTCACCATCATCGGCCTCGACCGCCCGCGCTTCGCCTACTCGCTGGTCGTCGACGACGGGAACGGCAAGGACACGAGCGGCAACGGCGATGGGCTGCTTCAGGTTGGCGAGCGCGTGGCGCTGGTCGTCGGCGTCAAGAACACCGGCAAGGGGGCCGCCGCCGAGCCGACGGCGCTGTTGAAGAACCTCGGTGGCGCCGAGGTCTTCATCGACGTCGGTCGCCAGCGGCTCGACGCGCTCGCCCCCGGGGCGACAGGGCTGGCCCGCTTCTCGTTCAAGGTCACCGCTTCGCCCGACCAGCCCGCGCCCGGCAAGGTGCAGCTGCGCCTGCAGGTGTTCGACGGCGTGATGGGCGACTACCTCGCCGAGAAGCTGACCCTGCCGATCAAGGCTCCGTCGCCTTCGACGGCGCGATCGCGGGCCGTCGTCGAGGCCAGCGCTGCCATCCCGGTGCTCGCCGCCGCCGAGCCCCAAGCCCGCGTGCTCGGTCGGCTCGACGCCGGCGCCCGCGTCGAGAGCGTCGGCGAGGCCAACGGCTTCGTGCGCCTCGACCTCGGCGGCGGCAACCTCTACGGCTACGTCGCTGGCAGCGCCGTCGGTCCCGCCCGTGGCAAGGCGTCGACGACGGCTCAGGGCATCCCGCAGGGCTTCAGCATGGTGTACGGCCGCGATCCACCCACCATCCGCTTCGTCGACGCTGCCGGCGCCGCGCTTGGCGAGGTCGTCACCACCGACGCCGCGACCCTCGAGCTGGTCGCCCAGATCGCCGACGACGGCGCGGTCGCCGACGCCTACGTCTTCGTCGGCGACCAGAAGGTCCACTACCAGCGCCTCGCCTCGGCCGGCCCCACGGCGGCGACGCTGCGTCACTCGCTGGCGCTCAAGCCCGGCGTCAACGTCGTCACCGTCGTGGCCCGCGAGGACGACGAGTTCGCGCAGCGCGAGGTCCTGACCGTCTATTCGACGCGCGGCGATCCCTTCGCCGACAAGAAGGTCGTGCGCCACTGAAGGCGCACCGTGGGCCCACTGAAGGCCTGCCGCCAAGCTCGACAGCGCCGCTCGGGCGTCACCAGAGTCTCGGCCGTCAAGCGCGGCTTCCCCGGGGGCGAGGGCGCTCCGGGTGTGGCATGAACCGGTCATGCGCTCCTTCACCCTCACCGTCGCGCTGGCCTCTGCCGTGCTCGTCGTTGCGCCTGCCTTGGCCGACGACGTTGACGTCCGCGTCGACGCGCGCGCGGCGCCGGGCAAGCGACCGAAATTGACGCTGGTGCTCCAACGCGACGTCGAGAGCGCCCGGCTCGACGTCACCGGGAGCGGCGTCGGGTATGGCCTGCGCGCCTTCGACAAGAAGGGGCCGGCGTCGTCGGGGGCGACCCTCGAGTTTGCGCTGCCCCACGACCAACAGGGCAAGGTCGCGTGGAGGGGCTCGCTGACCGTCGTCTTCGCCGACGGTGCGTCGGGCTCGATGCCGCTGCAGTTCTCCACCGAGGTCGTCAGCCGCGACTTCCGCTTCGACGCGACCAGCCACCTCGATCTAACCAACGACGCGCTGAAGCTGACGTCGGAGCGCCAGACGGCGAAGGTCGAGGTCGAGGTCTACACCGACGAGGACGAGCTGCTGGTGGCGTCGGCGCAGGGCTTCGACCCGCCGGTGCCGCCGGGGCAGCTGGTACCGGTCAGCTGGATCCCGCGTCGGAAGGCCGACGTGCTGCGCCTGCGGGTGATCGCCTACGACGAGATCGGATCGTTCCAGTCGGTCGACCTCTTCCCGTACTCGATCTCGATCCCCCACGAGGACGTCGTCTTCGACAGCGGTAAGAGCATCGTCCGTCCCGAGCAGGAGCCGAAGCTGCTCGCGGCGCTGCCCGAGATCGAGAAGGCCACGCGCCGGTTTGGCCCGGCGATGAAGGCGGCCGGCGCGACGGTGAAGCTGTTCGTCGCCGGGCACACCGACACGGTCGGCGCCGTCGCGGGCAACCGCGCTCTGTCGCAGGCGCGCGCCCTGGCCATTGCGGGATGGTTCCGCCGTCACGGCTGCCCCGTCGCCGTCTATGCCCGCGGGTTCGGCGAGGACCAGCCCGCCGTGCCCACGCCCGACGAGACCGACGAGCTGCGGAACCGGCGCGCGTCCTACGACGTTGGCGTCCAGGGACCGACCGGGAGCACGTCGGGCTGGACCCGCGTCGACTGACGCATCGAGGAAACGAGGCGGGCGCCGTCGCCGGCGCCCGCTTCGTGTGCGTAGGATGCGAACGCTGGCTACTCGCGGTCGGTCTGCGCGACCCCGGCCCCGAAGCCCATGACCATGCCGATGGCAGCGCCGAGCGACAGCGCCATTGGCGCCGTGGCGCGGAGGAACCACAGCGCCGAGGCGCCGAAGTCGGCGCCGAACACCGCCAACGTCTCGAGACCGGACGCCGCCGCCGCTGCGAACAGCACGACGAGGGAGCCGATGGCGCCCAGCGTGCCACCGAGCAGCGTCAGGAGCGGCACCGAGCGCAGGCGGCTGCTCCACACGCCGCCGCCGGCCAGGGAGGCGCTGGACTCGAACAAGCGCAGCGCGATCCGCTCAGCGACGACCCGGCCGGCGACGCCGATCACGACGACGTCGAACAGGAACACGAGCGCGCCTGACGCGCCGCTGCCCCATGTGTACGTCATCGGCTCGAGCAGCGGCAGGAAGATTCCGGCCCCGACGCCCAGCGCGGCACCGAGGATGCCGAGCCGACGCGCGTGATGCAGGCGAAGCGGGTCGGCCTCGACCAGCGGCCGCACGCGCTCGTGGGCGGCGTAGGCGCGCTCGATGTCGGCGCGGTGCGTGTGCAGGACGCTCGCGGCCTCGCGGCGCCGACCGACCAGAGACAGAAGCGCACCGAGCAGGCCCGCTTGCGCGTCGCGGGCCAGCAAGCGCAGCTCCGACCACGCCGACAGGCGCCCCGGGGCAGTGACGCAGAACGTCAGCAGCGGCACACCGAAGATGACGAAGGCGCTGACGAAGGTGCCCCGCGCGCAGGGCGAGGCCATCAGGCCAAACAAGGCGCCGAGCGCGAGCACCGACGAGCACAACCGGGCCTCGCCGCGGTCCGGCGCGTCGAGGGCTGGCGAGTGGGCGGAAGGGGTGCGTTCCGAGCAGCTGACGCAACGCATTTATCACCTCGTGAAACGGCGGAGACGGGGACCAGGCCGCTGACCTCTGAATGTTAGCGACCGCACCCGATGCGCCGCAAAAGTGACGCCGCCTGTCTCGCGGATCCCCGCCGGCCCGGCAACGTCCGTGCGGGCGGCGCCGACGGCGTCGTCGACGGTGGACAGCGGCGTGCCCAATGCAAGAGACTGCCGGCGCGCCGGCCGTCCGGCGACCGTCCCTCGTGGTGGTCGAGCCGACCGCCCGCCGTCTGGAGCCGCAACGTGCGCGTCGCCCCCCTGCTGTTCGTCGCCGTCGTCCTCGCCTCGCTTACCTCGGCCTGCGACAGCCCGAAGGACATCGTCCACGGGCTCGACGAGTTCGAGGCCAACGAGATCCTCGTCGTGCTCGAGGCCAAGGGGATCTCGGGCGACAAGACCAGGGAGGAAGGGCGCGTCGTCGCCTACACCGTCATCGTGCCCGAGTCCGACTCGCGCGACGCCATGCGGATCCTCGTCGCCAACAAGATGCCGAAGCGCCGTCCACTGGGCCTCGCCGAGGTCTACCCCGCCGGGGGCGGCGGCTTGATCCCCACGAAGTCCGAGGAGAAGGCCAAGTTCCTGATGGCCCTGCAGGGCGAGATCGAGCGCAAGCTGCAGCGCCTGCCCGGCATCCAGTCGGCGCATGTCTCCGTCGTGCAGCCCGACAAGGACATCGTCCGCGACCTCGACACGCCGCCGCCGGCGGCCACGGCGTCGGTGGCCATCGTCTACAACGCGTTCGACGACCGCGGCACGAGCCTCATCTCGCAGGACGAGGTGCAGAAGCTCGTCGCGGCCTCCATCGAGGACCTGAAGCCCGCCAACGTCGCCGTCGTCATGAAGCCAAACCAGCCGGCCAAGCTCGTCGACGTCTTCGCCGACGGCGGCAGCGTGGGCGGGCCGGTCACCGCCACCGCGGTGCTCGGCATCAAGGTCGCCGACGACCACGCCGCCACGCGCGTCAAGGTGCTCGTCGCCGTGTTCCTCGTGGTCAGCGTCCTTGGCCTCGGCGTCGGCGGCGGCGGCATCGCCCGGGCCCTGACGCTGCAGAAGAAGCTGCAGCGGGCCGAGAGCGAGCTGGCCAGCGTCCGCAAGGCGGGGCGCGCGACCCAGACCGGCCTGCAGCCCGCCGCCGGCTGAGGGCGGCCGCGTTCGAATGGCGCGGACCACGTCGGGAACGCCAGCGACGGTCAGCGCTGCAGGCGATGCACCACGTCCGCGATGCGCCGCGCGGCCTCGTCGACATCTTCGTCGCTCATCCCCGGTGCGAGGCTGAGCCGCACGACGCGGCGCGTGTCCTCGTCGGCGAGGCCGAGCGCGATGAGGCCGGGCGACGGCTCGGGCGACAGCGCGCTGCAGGCGGCACCGAAGCCGACGTCGACGCCGGCGCCGTCGAGCAGCATCCGCAGCGCGTCGGCATCGACGCCGGGCACGAGCACCGCCGTGGTGTTGGGCAGGCGCGCCGCCCCCGCCGCGAGGAGTCGACCACGGCTCGGCCCGACCACGGCGTCGGCGAGCCGATCGCGCCGCGGGGCGAGCGCCGCGTGGGCGCGGCGGGTCTCGTCGATGACGGCGCAGGCGGCGCCGAAGGCGGCGTGCAGCGCGGCGGCCTCGGTGCCCGGTCGAAGGCCGTTCTCCTGGCCGCCGCCGGTCCACGGCAGGGGCAGGGACCGCGCCCGCTGGCGCAGCACGACGGCGCCGGCGCCAGCGACGCCGCCAACCTTGTGCGCCGATGCGACGACGACGTCGGCGCGGGCCGGCGGCGGGCCGAGGCGGGCCAGCGACTGCGCGGCGTCGACGACGAAGACGACGTGGTCGGCGAGCCGGCGGGCCAGCGCCTCCAGCCGCGGCACGAGCCCCGTCTCGTTGTGGGCGGCGGTGCAGACGACGACGTCGACGTCGGCGAGGGCGGCGTCGACAGCGTCACCCTCGGTGGCGATATCGTCATCGGCGACGGGCAGGGCCCGCAGGTCGAGCAGCCCGGCGGCGGCGGCGGCGGCCAGCGGGCGGGCGAGGGAGGGGTGTTCGAGGGGGCTCGCGGCGACGACGAGCGGTCGCCCCCGGCGCGCCTGCCCGACGAGCAGCTCGACGGCCAGCCGGTTGCCCTCGGTTGCGCCCGACGTGAAGAACACGTCCTTCGGCGACGCCGCCAGCGCCACGGCGACCTGCTCACGGGCGACGTCGAGCACTCGCCGGGCGGCGCGCCCGCGAGCGTGGGGCGAGCTCGGGTTGGCGCCGGCGGTGAGGTCGAGGGCGTCGAGCAACGCCGCGCGCGCCACCTCGAGGACGGGGGCGCTGGCGTTTGCGTCGAGGAACAGGCGCCGGTCGGGCGTCACGCGCGCGTCAGGCGCCGCGGGGCGACAGCACGGCAAAGGAGCCGCGGCGGGCGTTGTCGGGGTCGCCGCGGAAGGCCACCGCAGCGAAAGCGCGGACCTCGTCGATGGCGTCCTCGACGAGCACGGCGAGCCGGTCGCGCAGGTCCTTGGCCGACGACACGATCTGCCCGGCGTCGTCGGCGGCGAGCGCCGCCTCGAGCTTGCGACTGACGCCGAGCAGGCGCGATTCGAGGGCGCCAGGGTCTTCGTTGATGTCCTCGAACGCGGCAGCGGCGTCGCGGGCCAGGGCGGCGAGGTCGCGCAGGTCGGCGATCAGCTCGGCGATCCCCTCGCCGTCGCGCAACGACGCCAGCCGCTCGAGCCCATCACGGCTCTTGCGCAAGGCCAGCCCAGCCAGCGCCGTGACGTCGTCGCGCAGCGCGTCGGCGTCGGCGAGCAGCACCGCGGTGGACTCGACCCGCAGCCCGCTGCGACGGTCGGCCAGCCACAGCGCCTGCGCCTGCGACAGCGCGTCGGCGCGGGCCACGAGGTCGGCGGCGGCGTGGGAGGGCATGCCACGGGCGATCAGCGCGTCGGCGTGGGCGCGGCAGGCGGCGGCGATGGTCCGTGCGTCGCGCAGCAGGGCGGTGGTGCGCCGCGACGGCTCGAACACGGCCGACGCTGGCAGCGCGCGCGCCAGCGCCATGGCGCCCTCGATGCGGGCCTCGTGGGCCGGCGTCGAGTGCGGCAGCGATGACGGCGCCGTGGATCTCTGCTTCTTCGTGGCCATGACTTCGCCTCCGTGGCGGCTCTTGTCATGCGTCGCCGATCGCGAAAAGGAGTTTGTCTTGGCCGCGCCGTCGCGCTCGCCGTCCGCGTGGACGATGCGACGTCGGTCGTCGCAGCGAAAAAAAACAACCGGACGCTGGGGCTTCCAGCGTCCGGTGCTTCGCGGTGGTCACCGCGATTCATGGACCGGCGAACGGCCCGCTGATCAGTAGCGGTAGTGGTCGGGCTTGAACGGACCTTCGGCCGACACGCCCATGTACGACGCCTGGTCCTTCGAGAGCTTCGTCAGCTTCGCGCCGACCTTGGCGAGGTGCAGCATCGCCACCTTCTCGTCGAGCTTCTTGGGCAGCACCGACACCGTGCCCTTGGCGAACGACATGCCGGTCATGTCGTCCTTGCCCTTCTGCGCGTTCGCCCAGAGCGCCATCTGCGCCATCACCTGGTTCGAGAACGAGTTGGACATCACGAACGCCGGGTGGCCGGTCGCGCAGCCGAGGTTCACCAGACGACCGCGCGCGAGCAGCGTGATGCGCTTGCCGTCGGGGAAGATGAACTGGTCGACCTGCGGCTTGATGTTCTCTTCCTTGGCCTCGGGGTTCTTCTCGAGCCACGCGACCTGGATCTCGCTGTCGAAGTGGCCGATGTTGGACAGGATGGCGCCGTCCTTCATGCGGCGCATGTGCTCGCCTGTGATCACGTCGACGCAGCCCGTCGCGGTGACGAAGATGTCGCCCAGGCCGGCGACGTCGTCCATCGTGACGACCTCGTAGCCCTCCATCGCCGCCTGAAGCGCGCAGATCGGATCGATCTCGGTGACCATCACGCGGGCGCCGAGCCCGCGCGCCGCGTGGGCGCAGCCCTTGCCGACGTCGCCGTAGCCGGCGACGACGACGACCTTGCCGGCGACCATGATGTCGGTGGCGCGCTTGATGCCGTCGAACAGCGACTCGCGACAGCCGTACAGGTTGTCGAACTTCGACTTCGTCACCGAGTCATTCACGTTGATGCACGGGAAGAGCAGCTTGCCCTGCTTCGCCATCTCGTAGAGGCGGTGCACGCCGGTCGTCGTCTCTTCGCTGACGCCCTGGATCGACGCCGCCAGCTTCGTGAAGCGCGTCTTGTCCTTGGCCAGCGAGTTCTGCAGCACCGCGAGGACGACCTTCATCTCGTCGTTGGTGGCCGTCGAGGGATCGGGGCTGTGGCCGGCCGCCTCGACCTCGGATCCCTTGTGGACGAGCAGGGTCAGGTCGCCGCCGTCGTCGAGGATCAGGTTCGGAGCGGCGCCGCCCTTGAACGCGCCGAGCTGCAGCTCGATGTTCTCCCAGTACTCGGTCAGCGTCTCGCCCTTCCACGCGAAGACCGGCACGCCCGCGGCCGCGATGGCCGCCGCCGCCTCGTCCTGCGTCGAGAAGATGTTGCACGACGTCCAAGTGACCTCGGCGCCGAGCGCCACGAGGGTCTCGATGAGCACCGCGGTCTCGGTGGTCATGTGCAGGCAGCCGGCGACGCGCGCGCCCTTGAGCGGCTGCGAGGACTTGTACTCGGCGCGCAGCGACATCAGGCCGGGCATCTCTTTTTCGGCCATCAGGATCTTCTTGCGGCCGAGCTCGGCCAGCGACATGTCCTTGACCTTGTACGACGGGAATTCGGTCTTGTGCTGCATCGCTGTCTCCTGTTGCTGCTGAACGGTGGCCTATCGAACGTCTACTGGACCGCGGCGGAGCCGCGAACCCGGGGAGCTCCCTTCGTGGCGGCCATCCACTGCCACGGAAGGTGAGAGTCGGAGAAGGAGGCTGGCGCTTGCATCGGCGCCGACGCCAGCGGCGACAGCCCGGCGTCGCGCGCGAGCGCGGCGAGCTTGTCGGGGGAGAAGCCCAGCCAGACGTCGCCCTGCTCGCGCATCTGCTCGTCGTCGTGCGGGAGGTAGTCGACGACCACGACCACGCCGTCTTCGCGCAGCAGCCGCGCGCAGGCGGCGAGCAGGTCGACGGGGCGGGCCGCGTGGTGCAGCGTGCGGGCGACAACGACGACGCTGGCGCCGCCCATGCGGAAGCACGCCTCGTACACCGCGACGTCGTCAGCATCGCCCTGCAGCAGCCGCACGTTGGGCAGCCCGAGGTCGCTGGTCAGCCGCGCGCACGCCGCCAGCCGCGCCGGGCTGCGGTCAACGGCGAAGACGCGCTCGAACAGCGGCGACAGCAGCGGCAGCAGCAGCCCGTCGCCAGCGCCGACGTCGACGCACAGGCCCTGGGCGCGCTCGGCGAGCAGCGGGCGCAGGAGCGGCAGCAGGCCGAGCACCGCCGGCGGCGCCGCGGACGTCATCGTTGGCGCCGTCGCCTCGTCGAAGAAGCGCCGCGAGCCGTCTTCGCGTGCGCGCAGGATGCGCGGGACCTTCGCCAGCAGGCGGTCCTTGCGACACAACCGCCGACCCTCGTCGAGCGCCGCGGCCACGATCCCCGCGTCATCGCCGCTGTCCGGCAGGGCCTTCAGGTATGTGCGCGTGCCGTCCTTGCGCGACGACAACAGCCCCGCCGCCCGCAGGGCCTGCGCCCGGCGGCTGACCTGCGACTGGCTGTCGTCGAGCACCTCGGCCAGCTCGCCCACCGTCAGCTCGTCGTCAGCGCACAGCGCGAACAGCCGCAGTCGGTCCTCGTCGCCGAGGAGCCGGAAGAGATCGGCCCGCGTCTGTGGTTGCAGCATGTGCGACAAGTCTATGCGTCCATGTGAAAATACGCAAGGAGCGCCGGAGATCCCGTTCGTGGTGACGTCGGCTACAAGATCGCCCATGGTCATGGTGCGCGTGATCCCCTGTCTGGACGTCAAGGACGGCCGTGTCGTCAAGGGCGTGAACTTCGAGCGCCTGCGCGACATGGGCGACCCGGTGGAGCACGCGCGCTTCTACGGTGAGGCCGGCGCTGACGAGCTCGTCTTCCTCGATGTGTCGGCCACCCTCGAAGGACGCCGCACGATGCTCGACGTCGTGCGGCGCGTCGCCGAGCAGGTCTTCATCCCGCTCACCGTCGGCGGCGGCGTCAGCGACGTCGAGCACGTGGCCTCGCTCCTGCGGGCCGGCGCCGACAAGGTGGGCATCAACAGCGCCGCCGTGACCGACCCTGGCCTGATTACGCGCTGCGCCGAGCGCTTCGGCAGCCAGTGCGTCGTCGTCGCTGTCGACAGCAAGCGCACCGCCGACGGCCACCGCGTCTTCACCCGCGGTGGCAAGCACCAGACCGAGCGCGAGACGCTGGCGTGGATCGAGGAGGCCGTCGCCAAAGGCGCCGGCGAGATCCTGCTCACCAGCATCGACCGCGACGGCACCGGGCAGGGCTTCGACGTCGAGCTGCTCGCCGAGGTCCGTCGCCGCGTGCGCGTGCCTGTCGTCGCGTCGGGCGGCGCCGGTCGCGCCGCGCACTTCGCCGACGCGGCCCGGGCCGGCGCCGACGCGGTGCTCGCCGCCACGCTCTTCCACGAGCGCACGCTCTCAATCGACGACGTCAAGGACGCGATGGCGGTGCGCGGTGTCGCCGTGCGTCAGGCGGCGCGCGTTCCCGTTCTTCCGGCCGGCGCGAGCCCAACGTTCGACGCGCAGGGCCTGCTCCCCGCCGTGCTGGTCGACGCCGACAGCGGCGAGGTGCTGACCCTCGCGTACATGAACGCCGACAGCTGGCAGCGCACGCGCGCCACCGGCGAGACGTGGCTGTATTCGCGCTCGCGCGGCGCGCTCTGGCACAAGGGCGCCACGTCGGGGCACACCCAGCAGGTCGTGTCGCTCGCGCTCGACTGCGACCACGACGCCGTCGTCGTGCGCGTGCGCCCGCGCGGGCCGGCGTGCCATGAGGGTTGGCGCTCCTGCTTCGCGCCGACGGCGACGACGTCGGCGGCCGGGGGCGCGCTCGTCGCCCTTGACGATGTGCTCGCCGCCCGCGCCGCGTCGCGGCCCGCCGGCAGCTATACGACGGCGCTGCTGGGGGACGAGAACAAGCGCGAGAAGAAGCTCGGCGAAGAGCTCGTCGAGCTGCTGCGCGCGCTGCACAAGGGCAGCGACGACGACGTCGTCGACGAGGCCGCCGACCTCTTCTTCCACGTCGCTGTCGCGCTGCGCGCCCGCGGGGTGCCGCTGGCTCGCGTGCTCGCAAGGCTCGGCGAGCGGGCGCGCTGAAAGACTGAAAAACAGCGTTCAGAATTCGATCAGCAGGCGCAGTCGTCGCTGCGTCGGGTCGAGGGTGGCGGTCGCCCCCAGGGCGTAGGGTGCACCCTGCAGTCCGCGCAGTACGCACGCGGACTGTTCCGTCGACAACGGCGGCCCGCCCTCCACCGGCTCGAGGGCGCCGTCGGCGACGACGCCTGCCCCAGGGTCGAGCCGCGCCGTCCACCACGCGGCGCCGGGCCGTTCGGTGCCAGCGAAGCACGCGGCGAGGATGGTGCTGCGCGCCATGACCTGACGGCGAAACGTCTCGAGCCACGCCGGCGGCGCACGCTCGCTGACGTCGAGCGCCTCGCGCGGGGTCGGGGGCACCTTCGACCGGACCCGCGGTGACGACGCCGGCTTCTTCGCGACTCGCACCGGCGGCACGCACAGCGGCGCCTCGGGGCACGCCGCGCACTCGGCGGCCTCGGGCGGCGGCGGCGGCGGCGGCGGCGGCGCAGGCGCGCAGGCCACGCGCAGGAGCACGAGCAGAAGCAGGAGCACGGCGACGACGGCGACGACGCGGGACACCGGGCCCGGCGCCGTCGCGCCGGCGCCCCCCGTCGATGGCCGCCTTCCCCACGCGTCGGCGGCGCGTCGGCGGGCGGCGAGCGCCGTGTCACGCAGCCGGCCAAGGCGAGGCCCGAGCGCCGCCAGCGCCTCCGTCGACGCCGCCGCCGGGGGTGTGCGCACCGCTGAGGCGGCCGCAGGAAGGCGGGCGCGCGCGGCCTCTGCGCGCGAGCGCGCGCGGTCGAGCAGGGCAGCGCTGTCGACGCGCGGCAGCGGCGGAGCACGCCGACCCGACCGCGCCTGCGCCAGCCGGGCGGCAGCAGCGCCGCGGGCGTCCGGGCTGGGCGAGACGGCGTCGCTCATTCGCGCAGGCTCCAGCCCTGCACGACCGCGCCGTCGGGGCCCCGCCAGCGCACCGGCACGATCCGGATCGGCGTGAACGGGTCCATGGGGCGGGGCGCGACGATCGCAAACGGCCAGGGCAGGGGGTCCGCGGGCGCCAGCCGCAGCGCCCCGGCGTCGGTCTCGTAGTCGGGGGCGTGGGCGCGGGCGCGGGCGCTGGTCTCCTGCCGCCAGCGGCCGATGCTCTCGAGCATCGCCTGGGCCCGCGCGGCGAGCTTCTCCGCCGTCGCCCGGCGCGCCTTCGACTCGCTCGTGCTGGCGGTCTTCTCCAGGGTAGGCAGCAGCCGCTGCAGCGACGGCGCGTGGCGGGCGCGCAGCGTTGCTGGCTCGTCAGCGAGCCGGTCGAGCAGGCGGGCCGCCAGATCGAGCATCGCCCGGGGCCGCTCGTGCAGGGCGTCGTCGAAGGCACCAAAGGCAGCGTCGACATCGCCGCCCGCGATGGGCGCGAGCAGCGCGAAGCGAGCGCGCTGTTCGCGGGCGCCGCGGGGCAGCAGCGCGGTGGCGCGCTCATACGACGCGACGTCACCGCGAAACAGGGCGCGCCACAGCACCGCCTCGAGCACCGCGCCGTGGTCGGCGCCTGGCACGAAGCGCTCGACGATCTCGAGCACCGCGGGCGTCGCCTCGTAGCTGCCGACGACGAACGAGAACCAGCGGAGCGTCAGATCGTGCACCGGCCCGGCGACCGTCGACGTCTCCGCCGTCGCGAGGGCGTCGGCGAAGGACCGCAGCGCCGCCAGCGACTCGCCCGCCTGCACGCGGTCGACGCCCCGGTGCAGCGAGACGACGGCGCGCTCGCGAAAGCCATCGTCAGGGGACAGCGACAGCAGCCGCGCGCCGACGTCGCCGGTCATCAGCCGCGCGCGGATCGCCGGCGCGTCGGGCAGGCCGTCGACGGCGCCAAGCCAGCGCTGCACGTCGTCGCCGTCGCGGCGGTCGATCACGCCCTCGAGCACGCCGAGCACGATCCGCTCCTCGGCGCCGGCGGCGCGCAGCGCTTCGCGCGCCTCGACGAAGAGGCCGGCGCGCCGGTCGGTGGGGAGGTCGAGCCAGGTCGAGGCCGGCCACGAAGACGCGACCTGCCAGAAGCCCGCGGTGGTGCCGGTGGCGAACGTCCGCGCGCGCTCCTGCTGCCACGACACGAGGCCGTCGGTGGCCAGACCCGACGAGCGCAGCACCGTCGCTGCCAGCGTCGTGTCGGCCCGGGCCCGGTCGCGGGCGAGGCGGGTCAGGGATGCGTTGAGGTCGAAGCGCCGCGCGGCGAGCAGGGGCTTGCCGCGCACCAACGTGGGGTCGGTGACCCGTTCGGCGAGCAGCAGCAGCTCGTGCAGCACGAGGCCGACGCTGAGCCGATCCTGCAGGTCCATCCAATGCAGCGTCGGCAGCCGCGTCGTCGCCCACAGGTGCGCGTTGCACGGGCCGACGACAAGGCGCGCGGTGCGCAGCTCCTCCAGCGAGAGCGTGTCGAACAGCGAGATCGGGCGCGTCTGCAGCCGCACTGGGAACGTGCCCCACGTCGGCGGCAGGTCGTCGGGTGGTCCCCGCCGCACGCGCGCTAGCAGCCAGTTGTGCAGCGCGACCGGCCACAGGCGCGCGCCCTCGGCGTCGTCGGGCAGGCCGTCGGGGCACACGCCCGTCTCGCCGGTGGCCACCCATACCGTCGACAAGAACGCGCTCTCGTCAGCGAACGACGCGTCCCACGGCATCGCGCGGTGCAACAGCCACAGGTGCAGGGTGCCCTGGGGATCGCGCGCGGCCAGCGCGCGGCGGGCCTCGGCGAGCACGCGGTCGTGGGGCGGCAGGCGCTCAAGCTCGCTGTCGACGGCGACGGGAGCGCCGACGACGGCGGCGAAGAGCGCGAGCGCCGCGGCGGCTACCATGTGAACCCGACCACCGCGCCGAGCTCCCACCACCAGCCGATCGACGTCGACGACACCGGGGCCAGCAGCGGCAGCGCCAGCAGCGCACGCGGGCTGACGAAGAGGCCGGGCGGGAAATACACATCGGTGCCGAGGCCCACGAGCGTCTGCACGCGGGCCCGGTCGATGGCCATGCCGGCCACGGCGTCGCGTTCGAGGACGACGACGTCGCTGTCGGAGAGCACCGGCGAGACAACGCTGATCGCGGTGTCGACGCCGAACGGCAGGTCCGATGGTGGTCGCTCGGCGAAGAACAGCTGCGGGTACAGCAGGTAGCGGCCGCCCGCGACGGCGCTGATCACGATCTCGGCAGGCGGCAGGAACCACAATGACGCCGTCGTCGACGCCTCGGCGAGGGGATACGCGACGTTGGCCTCGAGCTCGACCCGCAGCGGGCGGCCGGCCTGCCTGTAGGGTGTCAGCGCGATCAGCTCGGAGCCCGACGTCGAGAACGAGTCGGCCCACAGCACGGCGCCCTCGACGACGAGGTCGCCCACCGCCTTGCGCCCCATGACCCCGAGGCGCACCGAGGCGAAGTTGTTGCGCTCGATGAGCTCGCTGCCCACTAGCGCCACCATGCCGCTGCGACTGCGCCAGTCGAAGCGCACGGCCCGCGAGGCGACGCCGACGAACCGCTCCTGCAGCAGCGGCAGCGGCGTCCGCGTCGACGGCAGGTCTTCGGACGTCGCCGTGAGGTTTGCCGTGGAAGACGCGCTGGATGCTGCGGTGGTGTCCGTCGCCGACTGCGTCGACGGTGCTAGGGAGCTTGGGGCGGCCGTCGCTGCGGGCGCGGTCGTGGCCGTGGTCGCCGACGTCGGCGTGGTCGTCGCAGCGGGCCCGATCACCGAGGCCGCGGTGTCCTCGGCGTGGGCGCCCGTGGTCGCGCACCACGAGACGAGCGCCCACGCGGCCGCGCAGCGCGAGGCCCGTGGTCCCGTCCATCGGCGCGGGTCACGGGTCATCGGGAAACCCCCCGTCGTCGGGCGTCGGGAAGCGCGGCGCGTAGCAGTCATTTTGGTACGTCGGCGCGAACAGCGCCTGCACCTGATAGATGCCCGCGCTGTCGAACGTCGGGTGGTCGCAGAAGCGACGGCACTTCGTCAGCTCGTCGCGCAGGTCGAAGGTCGCCGCCGTCCACAGCTGCTCGCGGAAGCTGACGTTGCCCGGCAGGCTGGGCGAGAACGGCAGGGTCAGGCCGACGACCTCGGTGGTCGTGCCCAGCACCGCGCGGTAGTCGAAGCGCAGGTAGAACGCGCCGTCCCAGCGCAGCCCGAGCTGGTAGCGCGGGCGCGGATCGTCGGCGTGACGCGCGGGCAGCGCGTCGAGCGGCAGCGGCTCTTCGGCGAGGTCGGCCTGCGCGACGACGTGGCCGCTGGCGTCGCCGGCGCACACCGACAGCGCCTCGTCGGGAAGCACGGTCAGGTACTCGTCGTCGAAGAACGTCGCGATATCCGTCGACGAGAACGGCGACAGCGGATCGAGCAGGTCGCCGAAGCCGAACCGGTCGCCGACGACCACGTCGCGGGCATCGGCGCTGCGCCGGGGCGCGAGCACGGTGATCCCTGTCGTCTCGCCGACGGCGCCCTCGCCGTAGCGCGCGACGTAGTTCAGGAACTGACGGCGCGTCGCCAGAAGCGGCAGCTGCGCGATGGTCAGGCGGTCGAGGGGCTCGGGCAGGTCGATGGGCACGGCGACGTCGAGGCTGACGGCGCAGTGGAACAGCTGGTTCAGCACTGACGGATCGACGAGCTCGGCGAGGTCGTCGATTCCGAGGGCCGCCGGGCACCACAGCAGGTAGGGCTTCACCTCGGGGATGCGCTGGTCGAAGCTGTTGCTGTCGTAGACCACAGCGCCGATGGCACGCGGGCTCGTCTTCGTCCGCTCTTCGACGAGTACGTCCTGCAGGGCTGACTCGAGGGCCTCGGCCACGGCCTCGTCGGCGTCGTCGCGGTTCAAGACGATGCTCAAGACCAGATCGTCGCCCGCGCGGCGCTCCTCGTCGATGCGTGCGTTCAGTCGCCGGACCAGCGCCGCGCGGCGGCCCGGTTCGTCGAGGTCGTCGACGCAGACCGTGTCGGTGTCGTGCAGCAGGCGTTGCTGTTGCATCGCCAGATGGGCGTCGGAGACCACGTTGGCGCAGGTGAGCAGGTCGAGGGTGATCCGCCGCGCCTCGGTCACCGGGGTGCGCAGGAACGGAAACGCCGGCACCACGTCGGGGTTGCGGCGGGCCAGCGCCGTCGCGGCGAACTCGCCGTCGGCGTCGGTGACCACGCTGTCGGCGCACAGCACCTGCCGGGTCACGAGGTCGTCGGGCAGGGCGCGCGCTGAGAACACCGCACGCTCGTCGCTGGCGAGCTCGGGCTCGTCGTGGGCCACGAAGGCGGCGGGACAGCCGGTCAGCAGCGCGTAGCCCCAGGGGTTGTCGACGAAGCCGGCCTTCGCCCCGTCGGCCAGATCGCCGATGCGCGGCGCGGTCACGCGAAAGGCGCGGCGCAGGCCAAGGTCGGTGACGTCGTGGTTACCGAGGTTCGGGAACTGGTGCCGCAGCCGCCACTGCACGAGGGCGTTGTCCTCGTCGAAGACGCCGTAGACGACGGCGCTGCGCTGCCTCCAAGGGTCGCCGGCGCGCATGATCGTGAGCGCCGCGTCCTGCGCGAAGACCAGCTCGCCGTCTTCGTGCCAGCGCAGCTGGATCGGGACCGCCAGGGGCTCTTCGCGCATCGCGAGGCTGAAGCTGCCGCAGCGCCCGCGCGCCCCGCAGTCGACGTCGTCGTGCCGATGCACCGACGTCAACGACGCCAACGGCTGCGGCGCCTGCACCCCGCTGGCGGTCTGAACGCCAAGCTCGATGCGCGAGGTAGGCCCCAGACCTTGATCGGCGTGAAAGCGCCAGAACACGAACAGCGTGTGCTCGTCCTCGAACCAGACGGCGTCGGCGAGGGCGAACCCGGAGTTGGCCGGCACGAGCGGCACGCGCGCCGCCTCGATCCAGTCGACGCAGGACGTCGTCGCCGCGAGCAGCGCGAGCGTCGCCCATCGCGCCAGCGACCCGCATGACTCGCCCGCCCACGTCGACAACGCGGGGACAGGGCGCGTCGGCGCGGGAGCGGGACGCGTCATGCGGCGAGGCTCAAGAAGGTCACGCGCTCCTTGGCGTACAGCAGCTTCAACGCGCGGGTCAGCTCGTCGTGGCCGACCCGCGCGAAGCGCAGCGACTCTTCGCGCGATGCGAACGAGCCGTTGGTGCGCAGCGCCGCCTGCAGCGACGTCGACAGCGACGCGGTGAAGGCCCGCTGCCACTCCTGCTCCTGCGAGGCGAGCCACGCCGCGAGTCCGCGGATGTCGACCTCGAGCAGCAGGTCCTGTCGGACGTCGGGCTCGAGCCGGTCGAGCATCGCGCCGAACAGGATGTCCTCGAACCAGCGAGGCGCGTTGCCGCCGCTCTTGGCGACGGCCTGCTGGAACAGGTGCACGCGCTGCTCACGGGACAGGTGCGGCAACAGCACCGACAGCGCGGTGGCGCCGTCGATGGCCGGGCCGCGGTCGGCGGCCTTCGTCGTCGGCGTCGGCGGCAACGGGCGCCCTTCGCGCACGGCGGCGATGCTTTGGAAGATGAACTCGCTCTCGGCGCGGGCCATGCGGGTGGAGGCGAGCAGGTGCTCGGCGGTCGCCAGCCGCAGCGGCTGGGGCAGCAGGCGCGCGACGTCGCTCTGGCTGTCGCGCGGCATCAGCGC
>VGSZ01000031.1 GCA_016874845.1 Deltaproteobacteria bacterium | reverse complement strand
GCGTCTTCAACGCCGCGAAGCACCTCGGCAACGTCGACGTGATTGTGCGCTCGGCGTACAGCCGCCGCCTCACCGACGGCCGGTCTCTCCACGACGCCGCGCACAACGCGCCCGTCCTCACGAAGGTGCTGCGACCGATTCGTGTCCGCAGCGATGAGCGTCGCGCGCACTGCCGCCAAGTGCTGCTCGAGGTTCGCGTCGCAAAGGTCGAGATGCTTGTTCATCGAAACGAGTACCGGCGCGGAACCGCGAAGCTCACCGTCGTGCCGGTGCGCTCGGGTCGTCGGCAGCAGCCGAGCTGCTGGACCCCGGTGACGACGCTTCCGGTGAAGACGGCCGCCGACGCGTTGGCCGTCGTCGACGTCTACGGCCGCCGGTGGCGCATCGAGGAATTCCACCGCCGTTCGAGGAAGGGCGGCTGCGACGTCGAGCGCTCGCAGCTCGGCAGGGTCGTTGCGTTGGTGCGCTGGGCGACTATCCTCGCCGCCGTAGATGCACGAATCCAACGCTTGAAGGCCGAGTCCCGCAAGTCGCCGAACCGCACCGCGCGAGGCGAACTCTCCGACGACAAATTGCGAACGCTTCTGTTGCTCACGGGCGAGCGCAAGCCGGCCACGGGCATGGCCATGACGCTCGACGAGGCGGTGTTCCTCGTGGCTCGCCTCGGCGGCTACGGCGGGCGCAGCGCGGGACCGCCGGGGTCCGTGAGCCTCGGCCGCGGGATGAAACGCCTGCTGTTTGCCGTCCAGGTGCGTCGGCGCGTGACGGGCAGTGGCTAACGCACAGGTGGCCAGACGCCCCCTGACTCCCGCCGAAGGCGAAAGCTTGCCAAGCGAACAAGCACGTCGAGGGAAACGACGACAACGACGACGTCGACAGCGGGGCGCAGCCTGGGCAGCGACGAGGACGGGAGCGCGAAGAAGAAGAAGAAGAAGAAGAAGAAGAAGAAGAAGAAGAAGAAATCAGCGACCTGGGGCAGATGCTCCGAGTGCGCCCCCGTGCCCGGCAACGCCGCTCAGCCACGCACCCCGCCGCCTCGTCGACGAAGACGTAGTCGATGCGCCGGCTCCCGAACGTCGGCGCGTCGGCGCTGGCGTCGAGGAAGCCCCGCGTCGTGAACGCCGCCGGCCCGTCGCCGTCGGGCGACGAATTCAGGTCGCCGCCGACGACGACGCCCTCGCCGACGCTCTCTCGCAGGTTCTCAGCCAGGAAGTTGGCGTTCTGCCGGGCTGCCCACGGATACACGTCGGCGTGCACGTTGGCCGCCCGCAGGTGCAGGTAACCAGCGCACAGGTGGGCGTCGATGGCGACCCGCGGCTCGAAGGCGTTGTCCGACGGCAGCTCGACCGGCGCGCCGACTCGAAGGCGATGTGGCTCAACAGGGCGACCCCGAAGTCGGCGCGCCCCTCGGCGCGCGCCGTCGCAAACGTCGACGTCATGCCCAGCCGCTCGGCCAGCACCGCGGCCTGGTCGAGGTCGTCAGAGCGCGCCGCGTGGCGGTCGACCTGCTGCAGCATCACGACGTCGGGGGCGAGCGCCGCCCGGTCGTCGGCGGCCTGGTCCAGCGAAGGCGACAACGCCGCCCGGAGGTTCCACGTGACCACCCGCAGCAGTGACGGTGTCTCGGCACCGCAAACGCCAGCGTCGGGAGCGACGAAGACATCGGACGAGGGCACGCAGCCAGTCAGGGCAGCCAGGGCGACAAGGAGCGCCGGAGCGATTCGAAGCGTCCGCGAATGATGCGATCCACGACACACTCACGGAAACGACGACTTCACCGCCGCGTCCCCCCCCGCTGGGGGGGGGGCGGATCATGAGCGGCCGTTCCGATGCCATTTTTCCACCGCGTAGACGGCTGCTCGCCGCCGCTCCCTTCCTCGCCGCCACTCTCGCGACCGTCCTCGTCGGCGCTTTCGCTGCCGACCCCATCGAGCCCGGTGAAGGCGAAGGCGAGGGTGAGGCGAGGGTGAGGGCGAAGGCGAAGGTGAGGGTGAGCTCGCTCGCCAATACATCGACGACGTGTGGTGGCTGGTGGACTGCAACGGCGCCTTTGACGAGGTGCGCCAGTACAGCCCGCTGCCGCCGCTCACCGACGCGGACTGTCCGCCTTACTACGAGTTGCAAGGGGCGCTTGCCGCGACGCGCGACGAGGCCATCGTCGCCGCCGGCTGCGACGGCAGCTGCGTGCGGCGCGTGGACACCGCCGGCTCGTTCCGGCACTGCGGCGCGCGCCGCGGCTTCGACTGCTACCTCGACGACGACGGCCAGTGCGGCCGGCTGTGCCGCTTCGCCGAGGGCTACTACCCGTCGGTGGAGGACTTCGTCGCCGCGAACCCCTGCCCCGACAGCGTCTGACCGGCGCGGCCACGTCGTCGCCAGCGACGCTCGTCGTCGGTCAGCTCGTCGTCGCTCAGAACGGACGCTCGAAGGGCTCGACGACGCCCAGCTGCGCGAGCGTCGGCGGCGCCAGCGGCGTGTCGCCCCACGTGAGCTCGATGGCGCGCCACAGCTGCTCGTCGTCGGCGAACGTCTGCGAGAGCTCGATGGCCTGCCGGCCGTAGACGAACAGGCGCAGCGTCGCCGTCGCCGTCGGGTCGCCATCGGTCTGCTTGTTCCAGTAGTGCACGAGCACGACCCAGCGCGAGCCGGGCGCGGGGTGCACGATGTTGGCGTTCTCGGGGCCGTAGCCGCGGTCGTCGTCGACGTCGAGGGACGGGTTCTCCTCGACCTCGAACGACCACGTCGGCGTCTCGGCCGAGCGGACGGGGTTGCGGTTGCTGAAGTAGCAGTCGGTCTCGTGGGTGAACGGCGTGCCGCCGGCCTGCATCACGTGCAGGTCGAAGTCGGCCGAGGGGTGGTCCCACACCAACTGCATGTGCAGGTCCTCGCTGGGCTTCACGTCGATGTCGACGATGGCGGGGGCGCAGGAGCGGATCGGGCGGTTGTCGGGGCGGCTTACGTCGGCGGCGAAGACCGTCAGCTGCACCTGGTACAGGCCGGCCAGGTCGACCTCGAGCTCGGTTCGGTCTTGCGTCGTCGACGACAAGACCGCCGTCGAGCCCACCGGGCGCACGAGCAGGCTCCACAAGTAGCCTTCGGGCGGCGACGGGATGAACGTACCGAGGCCGTTGCTGTAGCTTTCGCGGCCATCGATGCGCACGGTGTCGAACGGCTCGATCTGCACGTCGGCGTCGACGACGGTGGCGACGGCGACCGGGCAGTCGACGGCCGCCGCCGACACCGGCACGTGCACCTCGGCCTCGTCGGGGTCGTTGCTGCGGAGGAACAGGTCGGCGGCGTGGGCGTCGACGTCGTCAGGGACGAACAGCAGGTTGATCGCCGCCGAGCCCTGCGGCGGGATCACGGTGCCGGCGGGCAGCGTCGTGGCCAGCCGCAGCTCGGGGTCGCCGCGCAGCTCGACGGCGTCGACGACGAGGTCGCGGATGCCGATGTTTCTCACCGTGACCGTCTCGCGGCCGACGTCGGCGCGGCCGATGACGTCGAACTCGACCGTGGCGGGGTCGAGTTCGATGTCGGGTAGGCCGGCGTCGATGGCGGTGATGGTCAGCGGCACCTCGACGTGGTTCGGCACCGCGGGGGCGTCGGCGTCGAAGACCAGCAGCGCGGTGATGGTGCCAGGCACGACGGGCCGGACGGTGACGACCAGCTCGCCGGTCTCACCCGGCGCGACGCGGCCGAGGTCGCCTTGCATGACGGTGAAGGCGGGGTCGGAGTCTTCGGCGAAGGCGGCGCGCACGCCGTCGAGGTTGACGATGCGGTCGTTGGGCACCTGGAACGTGATGTCCGTGTCCTGCGCGACGGGCACGCCGGTCAGCGTCGCCTCGCCCGGCTGGACGAGCAGGGCCGGGCGGATGGTCACAAGCTCAGGATCGCAGCTGCAGCCCGGCGCAAACCACGACGGCACCCCGACGACGAGGCACAAGGCGACCCGAACGAGCCGGGCGAGCCCGGGCAGAGCAGCAACGACGCGACGCGACGACATGCGGTCACCGTAGCGGAAACGCCCGGCATCGCCCACGGCCCCCCGCCCGGATCCGCCCAGCCCGCCGGGCAAATCCTGCCTCCCCCGCAGCCTTGGCTGCGTCCAGCCCGAAGCACGGGTTAGCGTCCGCGCATATGTCGACCACCCGGCCGTCGTCGCCGCGCCCGCGACCGTCGTCGCCACGCCCGCGGCGGCCCGGCCGCCGAGCCCGGTGGTGTGGGCGCTCGTGGTGGACGGGCTCGTCGGCGTGCTCGCCGCGCTGCTGCTGCGGCCCGCGGCCCCGGCAACGCCACCGACGGCGGCGACAGCAGCGACGACGCCCGTGCCCGTCGCCGGCGGCGCGGCGACGACGACGACGACGACGTCTGGCGCGCCCGCCGACATGGGGCGTCTACGACGCGCCAGCGCGCGCCGAGGTCTTCGTGAGGGAGCGGCCCGAGGGCGCTTCGTCGGCTCGCTCCACTTCAAGGTCGCGGCGACGGCCGTCGGCAAGGCCGTCGCCGCGCTGCGCGAGACTTCGGCGGTGGGCGGCGTCGTCCTCGGCCGCATGCGCGCCACCGAGACCATGACGCTGCGGGCGCGCGAGACTCTCGTCGTAGCCGCCCTCCGCGGCGCCAGCGCCCCGGAGGGCCTGCGCGTCGGCGCTCCCGTGGTGTCCGTCGGCGGCGCACCGGTGCGGACGGTGGCCGACTTCGACGAGCGCGCCCGCAAGGACTACGGACGCCGCTCGTTCGATGTCGCCGTCAACCGGGAAGGAGCGCTGACGAAGCCCACAGGGCGCAGTGTGACCCAGCGTGAGGCCCGCTCGTCGTCGGTCGCTTCCGGATCTGGGACCGCCTGGGCAAGGGCGGCATGGCCGAGGTGTTCCTCGGCGTGCCGCGGCACCCGCTGCCGGGCGACCCGCCGTTCGTCGCGCTGAAGCGCCTGCGGCCGTCGGTGCTGGCCGAGCAGCCCGCGGCGGCGCAGCTCGCGTCCTTTGGCGCCAGCGTGCTCGACTGGCGCGTGTCGTCGTCGATGGAGACCGCCGACCTCATCGAGGACGTCGACCCGTTCGGCTCGTTGCGGCGCGCGCCGGTGTTCCGTGGCGTGGCCCTCGGGCTGGCGGCGGCGCGCGCGGTCGACGCGGCGGCGGCGCTCTACACGTCGCACGGCGGCGCCGGGCTCGGGCTGCACCGGGTCTCTCAGGTGGCGGCGACGACGGTGTTCTCAGTGACGCGCCGTAAAGAGACCCGCGTGGCCGCGTGCTTCGACCTGAGGCTGGCGGCGGGCGACGTGCGTGGCCTGCCCCACTCGCTGCGCTTCACCGCGCAGGACCCGTGACGACGCACCCGTTGCTCAAGCGCCAGCTGGGCCGCCAAAACCTCGCTGAGCGTCCGCCGACGCCCGCGGAGTCGGAGGCGTTCGTCGAGGTCGTCGGCGAGCAGTACGCGCGGATGGGGGACGACCACAAGATGCTTGAGCGTTCGCGGGATCTGGCGACGATCGAGATGGGCGAGTCGCAGGACCGCCTGCGCAAGGACATGGCGGCGCTGAAGGGTGTGGGCGCCGCCGTCGATCAGGCGGTGGTGGCGCTGCGCAGCCTGCCCATCGACCAGAGCCGCCAAAGGCGCGAGACGCGCTCGGAGTACCTGACGTCGCTGGCGCACACGTTCCACGCGCAGGTCGACCGGTCGCTGGAGTCGATCACGTCGCTGGAGCACAGCACGATCATCCACTCGATGTGCGACGGCTTCACGCGGCTGGTGAAGCAGTTCAACGCGTGGCTTGTCGCCTACACCGAGGACGAGCAGTCGCGGCGCGAGCTCGAGGTGAACCAGGCGGCGCAGAAGATGCTCCTGCCGCCGCACCCTCTGGAGCGGCCGCGGCTGTGGTGGCGGCGGGGCTGACGGTGCCGGCGTTGGTGTGTGGCGGCGACTGGTGGGCGCTGTCGGTGCTGCGCGACAACCGCTGCCTGCTGGTGATGGGCGACGTCACCGGGCACGGGCTGCCGTCGGCGTTGCTGACGGCGGCGGCGAAGGCGCCGTACGACGTCGCCCGGGCGGCGCCGCGGCCGCTGACGCTGGACGGGCTGCTGAAGCCGATGAACATCGGGGATCATCGAGAGCGCGCGGCGGCAGCTGTGCATGACGGCGGGCGCGTGACCGCGAACTGCAACGAGGTGATCGGCGCCGTCACCCAATTCTCCGGCGGCGGCGGCGAGGACGACCAGAGCATCCTCGCGCTGCGCGTGCTCACGTGGACGGCGCCGTCGATGGCGGCGCCATCGACGGCGCCGTCGCCTTCGGGGGGGCGTCGTCGGCGCGTGCGTCGTCTTCGGGGTCGTCAGCGCCCGCGCAGCCACGAGCGCAGCGGCCGCGCCTCGACGCCCGGCGACAGCGCCGCCAGCTCGCCGGCCAGCGGCCGCAGCGTCCGCGTTGTCGCCGTCGGCAGCTTGCCGCGCCGTCCGTCGGCGTGCACCGCGCGCTCACAGAAGAACGTACGACAGCCCAGCGGCCGCGCGGCGTAGACGCGGCAGCGCCCGCCGCCCTTGCCGTCATCGTCGAGGAAGGGACAGCGCCCCTCGTCGTCGTCGTCGTCATCGCGCACGACGGGCAGGCGGCGCCCCTGCCTCGCGACCTCGCGCACGACGAGCTCCCACTCGGCGCGCGTGACCCACGGCTCGCGGCCGGTGAGCCCGAAGCGGCAGCACTCGGTGGAGCAGTCGCAGCCGGTGCCCGCCACGACGTCGCTGGCCTGCTGCAGCAGGGCGCGGGCGCGGCCGGCGTCGATCGAACCGGGGGGGCGGGGCTTCTTCGTCATCGACGACGCAGTCCTTCCAGAACGCGGGCGCGGCGGCGAGGGGTTGCCGCGCGGGGGGGCGCCTCCTACAGAGCGCCCTATGCCCGGACTCCCCATCGTCGGCGTCGACGTCCCCGATCCGTCGGTCTCGCAGACCGCCACCCAGCCCAGGCCGCCCTGGCTGCGCGTCAAGGCGCCGGGCGGCGGCCGCACGGGCGAGCTGCGCGCGCTGCTCGCCGAGCGGCGCTTGCACACCGTGTGCTCGTCGGCGGCGTGCCCCAACATGGGCGACTGCTGGGCTGCGGGCACCGCCACCTTCATGATCCTCGGCAACGAGTGCACCCGCGCCTGCCGCTTCTGCGACGTGAAGACCGCGCCGCTGCCCGCCGCCGTCGACCTCGACGAGCCCGAGCGCCTCGCCGAGGCGGCGGTCTTGATGGGGCTGAAGCACGTCGTGATCACGAGCGTCGCCCGAGACGACCTCGACGACGGCGGCGCCCGCCACTTCGCCCGCTGCCTGCGCGCCGTGCGCGCCCGCCTGCCCACCGCCACCCTCGAGGTGCTGACCCCCGACTTCCTCGGCAGCGAGGACAGCATCGCCGTCGTGCTGGACGCGCTGCTGGAGGGCGGTCGTGCGGCGGTGTTCAACCACAATGTCGAGACCAGCGAGCGGCTGACGCCGAAGATCCGCTCCGGCGCCGTCTACCGCCGCTCGCTGCTGGTCCTGCAGACGGCCAAGCGCCTGCGCCCCGAGGTCAAGACCAAGACCGGCGTGATGCTCGGCCTCGGCGAGACCGACGACGAGGTGCTCCAGACCATCAAGGACGCCCGCGCCCACGACGTCGACATCCTGACCCTCGGCCAGTACCTGCGGCCGAGCAGCTGGAACCACGAGGTCATGCGCTACGTGCCACCGCAGCAATTCGACGAGTTCGCGGCGTTCGCGCGCGGCCTTGGCTTCCACCACGTCGAGAGCGGGCCGCTGGTGCGGTCGAGCTACCACGCCGAGCGCGGCGTCGGCGGCTGACGCCTTCGGTGCGTCGTCGTCTTCGCCCGCCTTCCTCAACCCGCCGTCGTCCGGGCTCGCTTCGGTGAAACGCCGACGGCGGGCCAGCATCTGCCATAGGGTCACGAAGACGCCGGCGATACGCCGGTCGAGGGAGGAAGCGATGACGGTCAAGATCACCGTGCTGCCGAACGCGCCGCTGAAGGTCACCGGCGACTTCGAGATCACCGACGCGCAGGGCAACAAGATCGAGACGAAGAAGCCCGGCGAGGCGTTCTTGTGTCGCTGCGGTCACTCGGCGAACAAGCCGTTCTGCGACGGCGCCCACGCGAAGCACAACTTCAAGGCGCCCTGAGCGCGTCGGCGGCGCCGAGGTCGGCGCCGAGGTCGGCGTCGTCGACGTCGAGGTCGGCGTCGTCGACGTCGGCGTCGACGGCTGGCGGGCCGTCGCCGACGAGGGACGGCGGCGCCACAAAGGTCAGGCTGAGCTTCACGGTCTCGTCGGCGGCGGCGTCGAAGCGGGAGGCGGCGTGCTCGCCGTGGGGACCCTGCAGGCGCACGCGGTGGCCGCCGGGCCGCAGCCCGTGGCGGAACAGCGGCGTGGTGCCGACGGCGCGGCCGTCGACGAACACGCGGGCCCACGGCTTCACGTCGACGCTGAGAAAGGCAATCTCGCCTTCGGTGGTGACGCAGTCTGCTTCGTCGCGCGGCTCTTCGGCGCGCGACTCGTTCAGGGCGGCCTCGGGGTGGGAGGCGGTCAGGAACACCAGCTTCAGCTTGCGCAGCTCGGCTTCGCCGACGACGATCGCTTCGCGGGCGACCACGCCGTAGCGCTCGTTCACGAAGTCGACGACGTGGGCGCCGGGGGCGAGGGGCAGGCGGAACAGCGGCGTGGTGCCCACGCGGGCGCCATCGACGACCACCGACGTCCACGGCGTCGTCGCCACCGACAGGAAGCCCGGCTGCGGCGCCGCGCACAGCGGGTCGGGGGACGACGGCGGCGCGGCAGGCAGGAGCGGCGCGGCTCCGGGCCCTGACGCGGGCGCGGGCAACGACGGCGCCGCCGCAGCGGCGGCGCCGCGCGCGTCGTCGAGAGCGCCGACCACCCCGGCGAGGGCGTCAGGCAGGAGCAGGAGCAGGAGGGCGCGCAGCATGGCGACGAAGCGACCGTCTACCCAGTGTAGCGCCTGCGTCGGCCGGTGGTCAGCGCGGGGCGGGCTCGGCGCCCTCGGTGATCAGCCAGCGCGCGCCCGCAGCGACGGCGAAGGTCTGCTCGGGTACGCCCTTCACCGGCCAGCGCACGGTGACGGTGGCCTCGCAGGCCTTGCCCAGACCAAAGGTCTGCACGAGGTCATCCTGCATGCCGAAGTGGCCGTGGCCGCCGCCGACCTCGCGGGTCTGGGTCAGGGTCGCGCCGTCCACCGTCGTCGTCACCGTGAGCCTCGCGCCGATGGCCGCGCTGTTGGTGCCGCTCGTCTGCCGCAGCTGCAGCTGCACGAAGTTCTGCTGCGCGCCGACGACGTTCTCGAAGTAGCGGACCTGCGCAGTGTAGTTGCCCTCGGCGTCCTGGTTGCAGTCGTTCGGCTGCCCGGCGTCGCAGCGGGAGAGGCTGTGGCCCACCACCATGTCGACGTCGCCGTCGCCGTCGAAGTCGGCCACCGCGACGCCGTGGCTGCGGTTGGCCTCGAAGAAGTCCGGCACGGGCAGGTCGGTGAACTGCGGCACGCCGTCGGCGTCGGTGCCCTGGTTGTGCAGCAGGTGGCCGCGGTTGCCGGCGTAGTCGCTGCCGCCCAGGTACACGTCGAGGCGGCCGTCGTTGTCGACGTCGAGGGTGGCGGCGGTCATGAAGCCCTCGTCCCAGCCGCCGCGGGTAACGTGCTCGATGTCGAAGCCCATCGCGGCGCGGCCCGGGCGCGACAGGCGCACGGCGCCGTCGTCGCTGTCGTTCAACAGGATCTCGGCCTGGTCGGCGCCGCTGCCGGCCCACCAGTGCTTGATGGTGGTGGTGACGACGTCGAGGTCGCCGTCGTTGTCGACGTCGGCGCACAGGCTGGTGGCGTCGTTGCCGCCCAGGCGGAACGGCTCGCGGTCGGTGTCGTGGCTCCAGTTGGGCTGGCCGCACCCGAGCTGCGGGCTCGCGGTGACCTGGTCGCAGTCGTCGGCGGCGGGGTTCTGGGTGCAGAAGCAGATCGCGAACTGGTTGTCGGTCCACGTGCGGTCGTCGTCGTAGGCGTAGCCGGACTCGACGGAGACGTTGGTCCAGAAGTCGTCGCCCTGCGCCTGCCACAGGTGATTGGGCGCCCGCCCGTACGACGCCGACAGCAGCTCGGGCCGAGCGTCGCCGTCGAGGTCGCAGGCGATGCCCGACCAGCTGCGCGCGTGGGCGAGGCCATCGTTGATCACGTCGACGCCGGTCCACTCGGCGGACACCACGCCGAACGCCTCGCTGACGTCGCTGAGGCGGCCGGTGCCGTCGCCCAGATAGACGCGGTCGCCGATGAAGGTCAGCCCGTCGTAGTTGTGCTCGGGCACCCAGAGGTCGAGGTGGCCGTCGCGGTCGAGGTCGACGAACGAGGCGCTGGCCGGCAGGTCGGGCAGCCCGGCGCGCCGCAGGTCGTGCTCTTCGTCGCCGAGCACGAAGCTGCCGCCGCCTTCACCGCGCATGAGCTCGGTCGTCTCGCCCGAGCCGCCGGCGGCGTTGGTCGTGTCGACGCCCGCGAACGCATCCAGCGCGCCGTCGCCGTCGACGTCGCCGAACGCCATGACGTCGCCGGGCCGGCCGGGGGCGTCGCCGCGCGGCGTCCACAGCCCCGACGCGGCGCTGTCGTCGACGAAGTGGCCCTTGCCGTCGTTCTTCAGCAGCCAGCCGGTGCGCGCCGGGTCGTCTTGCGGCAAAGAGACGTCGTTGGGGGCGGCGCCCACCTTGCGCACGACCAGGTCGCCGTCGCCGTCGCCGTCGACGTCGACGGCCGAGATCCGCGCGCCGGTCACGCCGACCAGGCCGGCGCTGGCGGCGTCGCGCTCGACGAACATTGGCGTCCCGCTCGACCACGGCGCGGCCTCGACGCAGCGCCCGACGGGCTCGTCGATGGTCGTCGACGGACAGCCGGCCCCGAGCAGCGCGGAACCAAGCAGCGGGACCACACGGCGGACGACGACGACGCGCGACGAGGACGAAGGCGGATGCGGCTTGGACACGACGGCTCCCAGGCGAAGGACGACGGAAGAACTATTCACCTGTTCGGTTCTTTGGCGAGAGGGGAGCAGCGCGGGATCGACGGACGGGCCTCCCGGCGAAGCGGGTGCGCGGCAGCCTCTGTGTAAGCCCGCATACCGCGCTCGACCGTCTCCTTCGCCGTCCTCGTCGCCGTCGGCGTGCTCGTTGTCCCCGCCGGCGCGGGCTGCGATGCCCTGTGTCCGCCCACCACCACGCTCGACGCCGGGCTCTGCGTGACCGACGAGCCCGGCGAGGGCGAAGGCGAGGCGAGGGCGAGGGCGAGGGCGAGGGCGAGGCGAGAGCGGGCTGCGCCGCCGGCACACCGGGCGGGACGCTCGCGCCGTGGGCGCCGCTGCTCGCGGTGCTCCGACGCGAGCGTCGGGGGTCGTCCGGCGACGCAACGACGCTGGCGCGGCCTTCTACTTCTTCGGCCGGAACGCCTTGAGGACGTCGTCGTTGGTCTCTAGGCGCGGCCCACCGACGAGGTCGATGCAGTAGGGGATCGCGGGCATCACGGCGGTGAGGCATTCGCGGATGGCCTTGATCGCGCCGGGCAGGTTGACGATGAGCGCCCCGGTTCCATCGGGGCGGAAGCGGATCGTCGCCTCCTGTCGGGACAGAATCGCGGTGGGGACCTTCTCGAGGCTGACCTTGCGCATCAGCTCGCCGAAGCCGGGCATCGGCTTGTGGCCGACGGCCAGCGTGGCCTCGACGGTGACGTCGCGCCGGGCCGGACCGGTGCCACCGGTGGTGACCACCAGGCAGCAGCCCTCGTCGTCGACCAGCGCGCGCAGCTGGCCCTCGATCTGCGCCTGCTCGTCGGGCACCAGCCGGCACACCGGCACGAAGGGCGTCGCCAGCATCTGCTGCAGCACCGCGACGACCTCGGGGGTGCCGAGGTCGGCGTAGACGCCGGCGGAGGCTCGGTCCGACGTGGTCAAGACTCCGATCCGGAGGGTCTTTGCCGCCAGTGGCCCGCCGGCCGTGCTCGCCGCGGCGGGGCCGGTCACTGCGCGACCTCGTCGCTGCGCTCGTCGCTGACACCGTCGTCGGCCTGCCGTGGCGGCGGGTCCACCGGGCCGATGGTCTGTCGCAGCTTGTCGAGCACCTCGGGCCAGGCACGGACAACGAAGCGGGCGCCCCAGTTGTCCCACTGCTCGCGCATGACCTTCGCGTGCTCGTGCACTGTCGACAGCACGGTGCCGACCTTATCGTGCGGGATGTCGAGCTCGCTCTGGGTCAACGACGATGCAAAGTGCTCTTCGAGGCGTGCTTGCAGGCGGGCGACATCGATGGGTTCGAGCGCCGACAGCTGGATGGCTTGCGGGTACTCGCGACGCAGCCGCGCGCGCGACACTTCGTCGACGCGATCGATCTTGTTGAGGATCAACAGCGACGGGATGTCGTCGGCGCCAATCTCGCGCAGCACATCCTTCGTCACCGCCAGCTGCGAGGCAAACGCTTCGTCGGAGGCGTCGACGACGAAGAGCAGCAGGCTTGCTTCGTGGGCTTCATCCAGCGTCGAGCGGAAGGACGCCACCAGCGAGTGCGGCAGGTTCTTGATGAACCCGACGGTGTCGGAGACGAGGACCCGCGGGTGCGTCCCGGGGATCGCGCGCACCGTCGTGCCGAGCGTCGCGAACAGCTTGTCAGCGACGAGCACCTCGCTGCCCGACAGCGCCCGCATCAAGCTGGACTTACCGGCGTTGGTGTAGCCGACCAGTGCGACGCGCATCGCCTCCTTGCGTCGCTGGCGGCGGACGGCGCTTTCGCCTTCGCTCTCCTGCAGCTTGGCCTTCAGCTCGGCGATGCGGTCGCGGATGCGATGCCGGTCAAGCTCGAGCTGGTTGTCGCCCTTGCCGCCGACGCCGCCACCGCGCTGCCGGTCCCCGGTGTTCTCTTTTTCGCGCAGCCGCGGCGCCTCGTACGTCAGTCGCGCGATCTCGACCTGCATCTGCGCTTCCTTCGTGCGCGCGTGCCGCCAGAAGATCTCGATGATCACGCCAGCGCGGTCGAGCACCTCGACGCCCGTCGCCCGCTCGAGGTTGCGGATCTGCGACGGCGAAAGCTCGTTGTCGACGACGACCACCGACGCCCGGGGATGCTCTCCCGCGGGCGTCCCCCGCGTCGACCACCGCGACGTCGCGGCTGCATCCTCGTGATCGTCATGCTCGTCACACTCGTCGCCCTTGTCGTCCTCGTCCTCTTCGTCGTCGACGCCTTCGACGGGTTCGAAGCCGGCCTTGTGCAGATCCTTCTTCTGCTTCTTCTTCGTCGCACCCGACGGCACCACGCCGGTGCCGCCGGTATACCGCGCGAGGTCCCGCAGCTTGCCAGCCCCGAGTCCTGCCGACGGCGCCGGGTGCGCCCGCCGCTGTGTCACGTGCCCGACGACGTCGAAGCCCAGCGTGTCGACCAGACGGGCCAGCTCGGCGAGCGAGGCTTCGTGCTCGGCATCGGTGACGCCAGGCAGATGAAGGGACACGAGCACCGCCTGCGGGCGGCCGGATTCGAGGGAGTGGGTCACTCGGTCGTCCTAGGCACGCCGGCGCCGCCGCAGTAGGGGGTCTGGACCGGGTTGACCGAGATGAACGGGATGTCGGTCGCCCCGGTGCGCGCGACGGGCCCGGTGCGCGGGACGGGTCTACCCGCGGTGGAGTGTCGACAGCAGCGGGTCGCTGACGTTGTCATAGCCGGTGGCCGACAACGCAAGCGGCGAGGTGCACGGGTCGGGGGCGAAGATCTCGACGTCGCGTTCGCGGCCCTTGACGGTGGTCGCGCCCAGCGGACGCAAGGGCAGCGGCGTCTGGTCGCCAGCTTCGTCGCGGGCGGCTTCGGCTGCGTCCTTCGCTGCGCGGCTGACGAGCACGCTGACCCCGTGGTCGCGGGTGGCGCCTTCCAGGCGACCTGCGAGGTTCACGACCTCGCCGATCACGGTGTACTGCGCGTGGCACGTCGTCCCGATGTTGCCGCGACGACCTCGCCGTAGTGGACGCCGACCCCGGTCTGCAGCGATGGCAGACCGTCCAGATGGCGTCGCGCGTCGTGCAGCCGCAACGCATGCTCCATCGTCAGGGCTGCCCGGACTGCACGGCGGGCGTCGTCCGGACGACCGGTCGAGGCGCCAAAGACGGCCATGATCGCGTCGCCGACGTACTTGTCGACGACGGCGCCGTGAGCGTGGACGACGGCGACCATCACCTCGAAGTACTCGTTCAGCTGCCGCACGACCTCTGCGGGAGGCTGGCGCTTCGAGGCCCTCGTGATGCCGCGCAGATCGCAGAACAACACGGCCACCGGCTGACGCCTCCCGCCAAGGACGATCTCACGGGCCGTCAATGCGAGCACGGCGACCTCGCGACCGACATTGGCGCCGAAGCGCTCGCGAGCCCGCTCCGCCGAAAACGCCGCGCGCGCGGCCTCAAGCGCCATCGACCGGCTCCGGCCGGCGAAGATATCGGCGATGACGCCGAAGCCGAGATCGAAGATCGAAGAGGAGACGAACAGATCCGACTCCCGCCCCGGCGAACACGAAGACGCCGGAGTTCACGACCTGCTGCCGCAGGATGCCGGTGTAGCTCTCCTCAACCGCAAGGACGTGGGCCAGCACGATGGCGGCAAAGACGCCGACCTCGAGGAACACCGACAGCAACCGCTGCGAGACCGGACCGAAACGGACCCCGGGTCGCTTCAGGTACAGGACCGATACTGCGATGGCGCTGCCCGGGGCGACGACGTTGACGAGGTCGCGGACGCTTCCGGCGAGCACCTCGTGGCCGCTGCGCACGAACACCCGCGGCCGCGCACCCCCAGACGGCGGGCGAGCCGGTCCCGTGGTTCGGTCGCCGTCGTCGTCGTCGCCGTCAGCGCGAAAGGCGGTCCGCAAGCGCCCCAGCGCCCCGCGGAGCTCGTCGAGCGTGGCCTTGGTCTGATGGTCCAGCTGGTCGGTGGCGCGCTGCCGGCCAGTGACCGCCCGCTCGCCCAGCGTCTCAGCTTCATCGTCGCCACTTGGCCCGCCTCGACGCCGCATCGAGGCTCGTGCGCGCCTCCTGTGCCGTGCGCCGGACGTCGTCGACAAGCTCGGGGACGGCGCGCTCGAGCCCCGGCCAGCCCTGCTGCACCTCGGCGACGCCGAGGTGGGCCTAAAACCGGGTCTCATCGGCACGCGCGGCGGTCTCTTCTTTTCCGCATCGGCGAGCCGATGCCCGGCTGTTTTCAGCGGTGGCTCGACGGCACGCCACAGGTCTTCCGCCTCTTCGCGCGCGAGGTTCAGCTGCACGCGCAGATCCCCGCACAACCGCGCAAGGTCTTCGCGAGCGGCGGCGAGGTCGATGCGCAGCTGCTCGGCCGACGGTGGGGGGCTGCGATCAAGGGCCGACGGACCGGATTGCGTCTCGGCCATGATGACGGACTCGTCTCCCCGCCCCGTCGACCAGGACGATGACCACGACAACGGGTTGCCTCCGGCAAAAGCAAGCGGCGCGCCTGACGCGCGCCGCACCCCGACGGTTTGTCGTGGTGTCGATCCTGTAGCTCAGCGACGCCGCAGCCCGCGCCGGGGCGCGCCGTCGTCGCCCGTCGGCGCCGTGTCCTTCAGCCCTTCGGAGAAGCCCACGAGGGCCAGTTCGCCCGCGGAGGCGACGGCGCCCGCCACCTCGACGGCCTGAGCGGCTTGCGCCGCCAGCGCCGGCAGCGGTCCCTGGGCGACGGTGGTGACGACCTGCGCCGCAGCCATCGGCGCGAACGTCGCCGCCATCGACGCAGCGGAGTCGATCGCTCCCTGACGCGCGGCGCGCTCGGCCTCGGCTGCGCCGGCGGTCTTCGTCGACGGAGACGTGGCGCCGGGCTGGTACGCGCCGGCGGCGGCGTCCAGCGCGCGGTGGTGCTCGCGCTCCTGCCGCTGCAGCGTCGTCGCCATCGTCTGGTGCACCGGCTGGTGGACCCGCTCGTGGCGCTGCGGCGCGGCCGCGTCGACGGCGCGCTGGCGCTCGACCAGGCGCGTCGGGTCGTCGGCGGCGACCCGTGCCGATAACGGCGACGGCGACGACGCTGGCGTCTCGGCGATGGCCGACGACGACGACAGCGCGGGGATCTTCTTGCCGTGCAGGAACTCGGCGCCCTTCAGGCCGCGATCCATCTGGGCCGCGGCGGCGTCGTAGACGGCGTCGAGCTTCGAGAACGGGTCGGCGACGCCGTCGGGCAGCTCGACCTGTTCGGCAGGCAGCGGCAGCTCCTCGTAGTTCTTGCCGACGACCGGCGTCTCGAAGCGCTTGACCGGATGGAAGTCCGGGTCGTGCCAGAGAGCGCTCATACCGGCCGCATGGAACGAGACCGAGATTCCACCGACTCGCATCCTTCACCTCGACGCGCTCGACCCTAGCAGTGCCGTCGTCTTGCGTATCCCCCTGATGGCCGACGGGTCCTTCGCTTCCGGCTTGTTCGCCTTCGGCTTCTGCGCCCTCGGCTTCTACGATGATCGGGCTGCGCCCCGCTGCCGGCGCTCTCTCGTTTGGCTTCTTTCGTCGGCTGACGTCGACGCACGGCGATCTTTCACCTTCTGCGCGACCGGGGAGCCGGTAGCGCCCGGCCCGCAGGCCCCCCGGCGCTCTTGTGGAGCGCCCGCACGCCAAAGCGACCCGGGCCCCGCCGGCGATCACGCCCGCTCTCTGGTCGTCGCAGGCTGCGGGGCGCGGGTCGCTTCGCCTGTCCGCGGACGACGAGATCAACGGAGCGCTCGCGTTGGTCGTTCGTCGTTGGTCGTTCGCTGTCCCGGGTCGGCTGGCGGCCCCGTGTTGCAGGGCGTCGACGGGACGCCGACACGACGACCATGTCGCTCTCGCTCGCCGCCCTTGCCGCTTCGGTCGTCCTCACTGCCACGCCGGCGCCCAGGGCGACCGCGGCGACGTCGTGGTCGCTGCCCTCGCACGCGGCGGACACCGGCTTCGTCGAGACCGGGCGGCTCGACGAGGTCGAGATCGTGTGCGCGCGCCTGCGCGCGATGGACCAGGGCTGCGACGAGCTCGGGCGCTCGGCGGGCGGGCGGCCGCTGTACGCCTTCACGCTGTCGTCGGTGCCGGCGAGCCAGCGCGCGCGCGACCCGTCGTTTGCGGCGCGGCCAGCGGTGCTGGCGCTGGCCGGCATCCACGCCGGCGAGATCGATGGCAAGGACGCGATCACGCTCGTCACGCAGGAGCTGCTCGGCGGCGGCGACACGGCCGCGACAAAGAGGGGCGACCGCGCCCTCGTCGCCGGCGTGCTCGACACGGTCACCGTCGTCTTCGTGCCCGTCTACAACGTCGACGGCCTCGCCCGCTTCGGCACGAACCACCGCCCGAACCAGCGCGGCCCCAAGGAGACCGGCTGGCGCGTCGACGACCTGAACCTGAACCTGAACCGCGACTGGGCCAAGGCCGACGCCCCCGAGACCCGGGCGCTGCTGGCGCTGCTGCAGCGCGTCGACCCCGTCGTCGTCATCGACCTGCACGTCACCGACGGCGCGAAGTTCCAGCACGACATCGCCGTGATCGTCGAGCCATCGGCCGACGACGGCGCCACCGGCCCGTGGCTGCCCGCGCAGAAGGCCCTGTCGACGGCGTTGCAGGCGCACCTGCGGAAGACCGGTCACCTGCCCCTCGACTTCTATCCGGCGTTCGAGGTCGACGACGACCCGACGTCGGGGATCACCGGCGGTGTCACCCCGGCGCGACTGACCCACGGCTACGTCGCCCGCCGCGGTCGCCTCGGCGTCCTCGTCGAGACCCACTCGTGGCGCCCCTACAAGGAGCGCGTCTTCGCCACCGCCGACACCCTGCGCGGCCTGCTGGCGCAGGCGAAGAAGCTCGCCGGCGCCTGGCGCGACGCCGCCGGCAAGGCCGACGCGCTGCAGGCCGCGCTGCCCGGCCGGCCCGTCGTCGTCGCCTTCGAAGTCGACCGCGACCGTAAGCGCGTCGTCCCGTTCGCGGGCTACGCCTACACGCGCACGCCGTCGTCGGTGTCGGGGGCCCCGTGGACCCGCTACGACGAGACGACGAAGCAGACGTGGCAGGTCCCGCTGTGGACGATGACGAAGCCGAAGACGACGACGACGGCGCCCGCGGCCTACGTCGTCGAGCCGGCCTTCGCCGCCGCCGTCGTTGAGCGCCTGACTGCCCACGGCGTCGCGTTCCGCTGGCTCGACCGCGACGTCGTGGCGAAGGCCCAGCCCTTCGTCGCCGCCGCCGTCACCTTCGGCAGCAAGCCCTACGAAGGGCGCCAGACCGCGAAGACGCAAGGCGATTGGCAACCGCCCGCGCTGACGACGCTGCGGCAGGGCTCGCTGGTGGTCCCCGTGGCGCAGCCGCGCGGCCGCCTCGTCGTCGAGCTGTTCGAGCCCGGCGCCCCCGAGGCGCTGGTCGGCTGGGGTTTCTTCAACGCCGTCTTCGAACAGAAGGAATACATGGAGGCCTACGTCGCCGAGGACGAAGCGCGGGCCATGCTCGTCGCCGACCCCGCCCTGCAGGCCGCCTTCGACCAGCGACTCAAGGACGACCCCGCCTTCGCCGCCGACGCCGGGGCCCGCCTCGACTTCTTTTACCGGCGCCACCCGTCGTGGGACCACCGGGTCAACCGTCTGCCCGTCGTCCGCGTCGACGCGCTGCCGTAGCCGCAGGGCGTAGACGCCGATCACGCCGCCACGAGCCGCGCCGGGGGCGGTCGACCGTCGGGTCGATGTCGACAAATTCGAGCATGCGGGACACAGTTGCGTAAATAGCGGTCGTCGGACCGACGTCAATTCCTCATTTACGCAACTCTGTCCTGAGGTCGACGTGCCACCGACGGCGCCGTGTCGACGGTAAGCTACGGCCTCAGGTCTGATCGGCAACCCTGTGGAAAACCTGTGGAAATCGCTCGGTGACGACGAGGCTTTGTGGCGCGCTCGACGACTGACGGGGCCGGCGGCGTCGACGCCGATTCTGCGCGTACGGCGCTGCGCGCCGACGCTCGACGACGGGATGGGTCCGCTGGCACCATGCGTCTGTCGGTTGCGGAGAGCGTGGCGGCGAGAGATCGAGCGCGCTCCCCCGGGGAACGGTCCGACCACCAAGCGGCGACCTGCTGGTCGCTGCGGTCGGCCAGCCGGCCCCCGGACGAAGCCCGCGACAACGACGCACCCTGTGGCATGCCGTGTGTGGCTGCCGCTTGACGGGTGTTTTTTTGCGCTAACCCCCCGGGCGAGAGCCCGGACCAACAGGAGAGAGTCCCATGGCGAATGGCGAGAAGGTTGCGAAGGCTGGTGTGACCCGCGAGTCCGGCTGGCTCTACTACATCAACAAGGGCGGCGACATCGCGCGCAGCAAGATGGTCCGCGGCGGCGAGAAGAAGAAGCCCGGCGACAAGGCCGAGGTCGTCGCCAAGACCAACGTCACCCGCGACAACAACTTCATCTACTTCATCGACAAGGCCGGCGACGTCGCGCGCGTCCCGCGCAGCAAGGGCGGCACGGCCCGCTCGAAGAAGAAGACGAAGAAGGCGACGAAGAAGCCCGCCAAGAAGGCCGCGAAGAAGGCCGCCGCGAAGAAGCCGGCCAAGAAGGCCGCCGCGAAGAAGCCGGCCAAGAAGGCCCCGGCGAAGAAGAAGAAGAAGTGAGCACGCGCGGGGTGCATCCCCGCCCGTGATCGCGCTTCGGGGCCCGCGTCCCGCGGACGCAGGACCCCAACGACGGCGAGGCATAGGCCTCGCCGTCGTCGTTTGGGGGGGATCTTCGGCGGGAACGAAGGCCGAGGCGCGCGTCTGCCCCGTCTGCCCCGAGGGCTGCACCAGCCTGTTAGGGTCCCCGGCGTGGACGGCGAGACGTCGAAAGCGAGCGCGCTGCGGGCGCGGGTGTTGCGCGGGCTCGTCGCCGACGACGCCGCCGCCCGCGCCGCCGCCGCCCGCGCCATCGCCGCCCAGCGCCCCGACGACGTGGCCCTCGCGCTGCGCGAGGCGCTCGGCCGCGAGCGCGACGGCGACGCGCGCACGGCGATGCTCGTGGCCCTGGTGGCCCTGGGCGGCGACGACATGCTGCGCGCGGTGGCGCGCACGCTGCGCAGCCTCGACCCCGCGGTGGTCGCCGGGGCCGCGCGCGTGCTCGGCGCCGTCGGCGACCGGCGCGTGGTGCCGAATCTCGTCGAGGCGTTCCGCACCGAGGACGCCGTCGTCGGCGCCGCCGTCGCCGCCGCCCTCGGTGCGCTCGGCGATCCTGTCGTCGTGCCGTGGCTCGTGGCGGCGTGCGAGCAGGGCTTCTGCGTCGAGGCGTCGTGCCGCGCCCTGGGCACGCTGGGCGACCGCCGCGCCCTGCCGGCGCTGCGCCGCCGCGTCGACGAAGACGACCGCCGCGTGCGCCTGGCCGCCCGCGAGGCCCTGCAGCGCTTCGAGGAGCGCCCCACCGGCGAGGACCACGTCGACGGCGGCGCCAGCGCCGAGGGCGGCCCGGAAGAAGGGACGGGCTGACGTGGTCGGTCGCGGCGAGATCCTCGAGCGGATGACCCTGGTGCCCGCCCCCGACGGCGCGGGCTCCCTCGAGGCGCTGTGGCAGGGCGGCGCGGCGGGCGGCGCGGCGGGCGACGCGGTGGGCGGCCCGCGGGCCGCGCCCGTGCTCCTGTGCCCGCCCCACCCCCGCCTGGGCGGCAGCATGGACAGCGCCGTCCTCGCCGAGCTGGTGTGGGTGCTCGGCCGCCGTCGTCACCCGACACTGCGCTTCAACCACCGGGGCGCCGGGGCTTCGCAGGGGACGCTGGCGCTGCCGCCGTGGCCGTGGCCGGGCCCCGTCGCGCTTGGCCCCCTCATCGACGACGCCCGCGCCGCGCTGGCGCAGCTGGCCGCGACGACCGGAGCGCGCACGGTGGGCGCCGTCGGCGTGTCGGTGGGCGCGCTGGTGGCGGCGACGCTGGCCGCGACCGTGGCCGACGAGGACGACGACGATGATGGCGGCGCCGTCCTCATCGACCGCCTGCTCCTGGTCTCGCCGCCGGCGGGCGTGCTCGGCGGCGACGCGCTGGCCGCGCTCGGGGCGGCGCTCGGGCGCGCCGGCGTGGCCGTCGCCGTCGTGGTCGGCGACGCCGACCGGGCCGTCGACGCCGCAGCCCTGCGCCGGTCCTGGCCCGACGTCTTCGTCCACGTGGTGGAAGGCGCCGACCACCTGTTCCAGCGCGGCCTGTCGGCCCTCGGCCGGCGGGCCGCGGCGACCTTCGGCGCCGCCGACGACGACACCACCGACGAGAGCGTGAAGCTTATGTAAGCGAAGGGGTGTGGCGAGATCTGCGCGGAGTTCCAGCATTTTGGCCAGTGTCCGTGCACGAGTTCCCTGCCGTCATCGTGGAAAAGGTGACGGCAGCGCGCTGAGCGGTTGAACAACCGGGCGGCTCAGGCGATAGGCCACAGCGAGCACAGGAGTCGGTCATGGCAGGTGTGAACAAGGTGATTCTCGTCGGTAACCTCGGTCGCGATCCCGAGGTGCGCTTCGCGCAGAGCGGCATGGCCATCTGCAAGCTCAGCGTCGCGGTCACCGAGCGCGTCAAGGACGGCGACGCCTGGAAGGAAGCGACCGAGTGGTTCCGCGTCACGGTGTTCGGCAAGACCGCCGAGAACGCCGGCCAGTACCTGCAGAAGGGCAAGCAGGTCTACGTCGAGGGCCGCCTGAAGACCGACAAGTACAAGGACAAGGACGGCGCCGAGAAGACCTCGGTCGAGGTCATCGCCAACACGCTGCAGTTCCTTGGCGGCCCCGGCGGCGCCCGCGGCGGCGCCCGCGACGGCGGTGGCGGCGGTGGCAGGGCCCCGGCGGACAAGGGCGGCGGCGGCGACGCCCCGCCGCCGTCCGACGGCTTCGTCGACGACGACCTGCCGTTCTGAGCGATCGCGCCCGGGACCAAGCGGAAGTCGCGCCCGCGAGGTCGGGCGGCTTTTCCTCGAGGCCGGGGTGCACTCGACCCACGGTCCCCGGCCGAACGGCGCGCCGTGCGCTGTCGCCAGGGGGCCTTCATCGAGCGCGCGGAACGCCGGCGGCTGCACGACGTCAGCCCTTGGCGGATCGAGGTCGGGGTGGACCGATCGATGAAGGACGGGTCGCACGGCCCGCTGTCGGGTCAGGCCCCGCACACAGCACGAAAAACAATGCGCCCTCCCTCTGGCGAAGCAGAGCGCGCTGCCCGCGCCGACGCGTCGACCTCATCCACCGCCTCGACGATCGACCGTCGCGGTTGCTCCCCCACAACGGTCGACGGTCGATCGGGGCTGGTGTCGAGCATCCGCAATACGCTGCGAGACGACCCCCGCGAGCGTCTCGCCGTCGTGGCACGTCTCGTCGACTGGCTCGAGACCGACGAAGGCCCCTGGTTCGCGCGGGTCATCGACGACGAAGACCGCGCCGCACGGCGCACCCGACGGGTGCAAGCGCTCACGCGCGCGCTGCAGACCGTGCCTGCTGGTGGCCTGCAACCTCGCCCCCATCGGTGACTTCCTGGCGGTCCTGCTGCTCGGCGCCGGCGCAACGGACTTCACCAGCCATCCGCGGCTGGCGCTCCCCACCGCCGTGGTCGGTCTCGTCGTGTTCCCAGGCCTCGTCGTGCTCGTCGTGCACCCGGCCCGGGACGTGCTCCTCGATGCGCTGCGCCGGCGGATCACGGTCGCCGCCGTCAACGAGCTGTACGCACGCATCCGCCTGCGACGCCGCCACCTCGTGCCCGCCGTGCTCGTGCTCGTCGCGATGCTCTGCGGTTGGACGCTGTTACCGTCGCTGACGGTGCCACCGCATCTAGATCTTCAACGGCAAGTTCCGCGACGAATGGCTCGACATGGAGTGGTTCAGAGCACGACGAGAAGCCATCGTCATGATCGAACAGTACCGCCAGCAGCACAACGACGGCCGGCCGCACAGCAGCCTCGGATACCGGACGCACCAAGAGTTCAAGAAGCTGCTACCACCAACACCGCAGACCGCCGCTCTCGCGTCATGAACTGATCGCAGAACCGGAGCAGGTCATGGCCTCGGTGACGATGGTCTGACCGAGGGCGGCGATGGCCTGCTCGGCGCGGTGCTCCTGCACGAACCCGATCACGGCGTCCAAGACGACGACGGCGGCGACCACCAGCGCGTCGACGTGGTCGCCGATCACCAGCGACAGCACCGCCGCGGCGATCAATCAACACGAGCACCAGCGGCTCGACCAGCGGCGCGACCAGCGTCAGCCACGGCGACGCCTGGCGACGCACGCTGAGCACGTTTCGCCCCTGACGCGCCAGACGCGCGACGGCCTCGTCGGCCGACGGGCCCGATTCGCTGCTCTGCACCGTGGCGAAGACGGCGGCGACCGTCTCGGCGTGCCACCGGCCGATCCCGGCGAGCGACGGCGAGGACGACGAAGCCGCCGTGGGCACGGGGGGACCGGACTCGCGGGCGGGATTCGACATGGACCAGCGCCCGGTGCGTCGGCGGTGACGTACCGAACTGGCGGCGGCCCGACCGGCCCGAAGAGCCCGCGGTCAACGAAGACCGCCGCTGCGCCCACACAGAATGGCCGAGACGTCGCATGCGGGGCGGCGCGGCGAGGGCGCGCGACGGGCGACCGGGGCAGACGGGCCGAGCTGGTTCGCCCTCATACCGTCGACGTCAGCGTATTCGCCGGCGTCGGCGTGCCCGCCGGCAGGGGCGGCGCCGACGTCGGCGTACCCGCCGGCAGGGGCGGCGCCGATGTCGGCGTGCCCGCCGGCGTGGGCAGCGTCGACCGCGACGCCGCGGCTGTGGGCAGCGTCGATGGCGGCGCGGCGCCGGGAGCCACGATGGCGCGCGGGTCGTCGGCCTGACGGCGGGCAACCTCGACGTCGATCAGGCCTTGCGTCACGAGCTCCTGCAGGGACGCGTCGAGGGTCTGCATGCCGAGGGCGGCGCCGGTCTGCATGGTCGTGCGGATCTGGTGGGCGCGCTGCTCGCGGATCAGGTTGGCGACGGCGGGGGTGTTCAACAACAGCTCGACGGCGGGGACGACGCCGCTGCCGTCCCTTCTGGGCAGCAGCCGCTGGCTGACGATGGCGCGCAGGCTCTCGGAGAGCATCGCGCGGACGTTGGGCTGCTGCGCCGGCGGGAACTCGCCGATCACGCGGTTGACGGTGGCCACCGCGCTTTGCGTGTGCAGCGTGGCGAGCACGAGGTGCCCGGTCTCGGCGGCGGTCAGCGCCAGCTGCGCGGTCACGCGGTCGCGCATCTCGCCGATCACGATGACATCGGGGTCTTCGCGCAGGGCGGCCTTCAGCGCGCGGGCGAAGCTCTTCGTGTGCCGGCTCGCCTGCCGCTGGTTGACGACGCAGCGAACCGACGGGTGCAGCACCTCGATGGGGTCCTCGATGGTGACGACGTGGTCGGAGCGCTCCTCGTTGATCGCGCGCAGCAGCGCCGCCATCGTCGACGACTTGCCCGACGCCCCCGGGCCGGTGATGAGCACGATGCCCTGGTGGAACGACGTCAGCCGCTGGAGCGCCGGCGGCAGGCTCAGCGACGACAGCGTCGGCGAATCGCGCTGCACGACGCGGAACACGCCGTCGGTGCCGCGCTGCTGCCGGTAGATGTTGGCGCGGAAGCGGCCCACGTCGGTCAAGCTCAGGCCGAAGTCGACCTGCCCATCGAGGTCGAAGCGCGCCAGGTCGTCCTCGGACAGCAGCGACAGCAGCGCGCGGCGCACGGTCTCGACAGGCAGGGCGCTGTCGGGGATCGACCACAGCGTGCCGAAGCGGCGCATGCGCATCGGCCCCACCGCGTGCACGTGGATGTCGGAGGCCCCCTGCCGGGCGGCGTCGCGCAGCAGGTCGTGCAGCCACTGGTGCTCGGCCGACGACGACACGTTCACGTCGAGGTTCGGCAGCCCCGGCGCCGACGTCGGCAAGAAGGGGGGTGGCCCCGGCACCGGCTGCGCCGGCAGACCAAGGCCCGGCGTCGACGCGCTGGTCGGCGACGCCACCGCGTGGAGCGCCCCGGCGGTGCGCGGCGGCGAGCCCGTCCAGGCCGCGGTCTCCGGCGCACCATCCACCGCGCCGCCCGTCGCGCTCACCACGCCGTGCATCGCCGCAGCCAGCGGCGGCGGCGTCGTCGCCCGTGGCAGCGGCGGCGGCGTCGTCGCCCGTGGCAGCAACGGCGGCGTCGTCGCCCGTGGCAGCGGCGGCGGCGGCGCCGCCCGTGGCAGCGGCGGCGGCGTCGCCGTCCGCGGCAGCACCGGGGGTGGCGCCGACGACGAGGGGGCGGGTGCAAGGGGGCGCGACGACGTAGCCTCGACGGGGGAAGGCGCAGCCCTGGGCGGCGGCGCGGCCACGATGCCGAGGGCGGCGCGCGCCGCCACCAGCAGGTCGTCACACTCGAAGGGCTTCTGCAGGTGGGCGGCGACGCCGGCGGCGGCGGCGCGGGCGGCGTCGATGGGGGCCTGCTCGGACGTCAGCAGGATGACCGGGATGCCCCAGTCGGCGCGCAGCCGCGCGGCGACGTCGTAGCCGCTGCCATCAGGCAGGCCGTGGTCGACGACGGCGAGGTGGGGCCGCGTCGCCGCGGCCGACGCCAGCGCCTCGGCCGCCGACCACAACGGCGTCAGCGCGAACGGCTCGTAGCCGAACGCGACGGCCACGATCTGCTGCATCGTCTCGCTGTCATCGACGACCAGGACCGTGTGCATCCGCGCTCCGCGCCCCGGCGACGCGGGGCTCCTTGCTGGCGCCGTCCTGACGACGGCACCTGCTCTTGATCTAGCCCGTCGTCGCCGCGCCGCACAAGCCAACCGCGCCAGCGTCCACGGCGCAGCGCCCGCGGGTCCGCGCGGTCAGTGCGGGGTCAGTGCGCGGTCAGTGCGCGGTCACGGAGCGTCGCAATCCGGCGTGTCGGGCTGCAGACACGCCTTGTCGCCGGCGCCGTCGTCGTACCAGTTGAGCGTGACGCAGCTGTCGTTGCAGTCGCGGTCGCGCCGCGAGCAGGCCTGGGCGCAGCGGCGGTGGTCGTAGCGGCCGCCCCTGACGCACGGGTCGCTGCGGTCGTGGTCGGGGTTGCGACAGAACGTGTCGCAGGTGAAATCGCCGTACGAGCCGTTCTCGGCGCAGCGATCGGGCTCGCAGTCGGGGTCGGGCTTCGGGCAGAACGTGTCGCGGGTGCCGTCGCCGTACCAGCCGTTGCGGACGCAGGCGTCGGCGCAGTCGGGGTCGGGGCGCGCGCAGAACGCGTCGCAGGTGCCGTCGCCTTACCAGTTCGCCTCGTCCTCGTCGGGGTCGGCGCCGCGGCCGCCGCACTCGACGTTGCCGTCCGTTCTGGCAGCTCTCGCCGGCGCCGCGGCCGCCGCACTCGACGTTGCCGTCCGTTCTGGCAGCTCTCGCCGGCGGCGCAGGCCCTGCCGCACAGTCACCGCAGCTGTCGGCGTCGCGGCGGGTGTCGACGGAGCGGCCGTCGCAGCTGGTCAGGTTGCCCTCGCAGCCGGCCTCGGTGCAGGCGCCGCGCACGCAGGACTCGCCGGCGTCGCAGGTGGTGCCGCAGGCGCCGCAGTGGCGGGGGGCGCTGGCGGTGTCGACGCAGGCGTCGTCGCACTGGCGCTGGCTGGTGGGGCACGAGGCGCGGCAGCCGCCGCGCACGCACAGCGCGCCGGCGTCGCGGGCGACGCCGCAGCCGCCGCGCTGGTCCTGCTGGCTGTCGTCGCAGGCGTTGCCGCAGCCGCCGCAGTGGTCGGCGTCGGACTAGGTGTCGACGCCGTCGCCGCGGCCGCCCTCGCAGGCGTCGGTGACGACGCAGGCGCCGTCGACGCAGGCGGCGTCGGCGGCGCAGGTGATGCCGCCGACGCCGCGGTTCTGCGGGTCGTTGGTCACGCGGATGCAGGCGGCGCGGCCCGCACGACAAGGGCTCGATGTCGTTGGTGCAGCCGCCACCGATGACGGCGACGACGAAGAGAAGCCCGGGCAGCAGGCGATGCAGCATGGGTGCTCCCGGGTGACGGCCGGACGGTCGCGCCGCATCGGGACAGACAGGAAAATCTGGACAGGCGCGTGACGTTTGTGTCACCGCGGTCGGCTGCTGTGTCACTGCGGACGACGATCGACGGGTCTTTTTGCGATCCCGGTGGCGCTCCTCAAGACTCTGGGATTGATGACCATCAGCGAACCAAGAACGTCGCCCAGCGTTGGCGCCGCCGATCCGGCCGTCTTTGACGAGATTGGCGCGCGTCTGCGGGCACGGATCGCCGCCGTCGTCGTCGCGATCATCGCCGTCGGGGGACTGTGGCAGGGCGCGTGTCTGGCGCTGTCGGCCCTCCACGTCGTCGAATTCGCGAACCTCAAGGACGTCGCGCACCCGTGGTGGGTGGCGCTGGCGTGCGTGGCCACGTCAGTGCTGTCGCCGGCGCTGTACCCGCGCCTTGCGCGCTCGAGCCGCTCGACACCGGCGATCCTGCTGAGCATCGGCACCGCCCTGGTCGTGGGCTTCGTGGGTTCATCGACGCACTTCGCGCTGGTCGTGCCGCAGATGGTGTGGCTGCCGGTGCTGATCGCCGCGGCCACCTGCACGACGCCCTGGGTCTTTGTCACGTTCACCGTCACGATGGGTCTGGTGCTCGCCCGGCACGGGCTCGTGCCGGCGCTGACGACGGTCAACAACGTGGTGACCATCGCGGTGATGATGCTGCTCGTCGTCTTCGTCCGCTGGTTGCACGACGCCGGCCTGCGCGAGGCGGCGGTGGCCCACGGTCGGTTGATGCAAACCCTCGACAGCGACGCGTTGACGTCGCTGCCCAACCGCCGGCGCTTCCTCGAGAGCGTCGTCGAGGCGCTGCGCTTCCTGCCGCGCGCGAAGAAGGGCCTGGCCGTGCTGCGCGTCGACCTCGAGCAGTTCGGCTCCCTGACCACCGCCCTCGGTCGCGACGTCGGTGACGACGTGCTGCGCCAGGTCGGCGCGCTGCTGCGCGCCACCGTGCGCAGCACCGACGTCGTCGCGCGCAGCGGCGCCGACGACTTCCTCGTGCTGCTCTTCGACCTGCCGAGCGTCGTTGGCGCCGAGCGCGTCGCCGCCAAGCTGGTGGAGCGGCTGGAGCAGGCGCTGCCGGCGGGGACGCGCACGGTGCACCTGTCGGTGCGGGTCGGCGTCGCCTTCGTCGGCGCCGACGCCGTACCCGACGCCGAGCGCGTCGACGACGGCGCCGCCGAGCGGCTGGTGCAGCGGGCCGAGACGGCTCTGGCGCGGGCGAAGGCGGGGGGCCGGTCGCGGGTGGCCATCGAGCACGGCGACCACGAGTGCCAGGCACAGCGGCGGTTCGTGCTGTCGCAGGACCTGCGCGAAGCGCTCGACCGGCACGAGCTGAGCGTCGTGTTCCAGCCCATCGTCGAGTTGGCCACCGGGCGCGTGGTCAAGGCCGAGGCGCTGGTGCGCTGGAAGCACGGCACGCTGGGCGCCGTGAGCCCGACGGAGTTCATCCCCATCGCCGAGACCAATGGCACGATCCACTCGATCGGCGACTGGGTCTTTCGCGTCGCGGTGCAGCAGGCGTCGGCGTGGCGCGCGGCGGCGCCGGGGTTCCAGATCAGCATCAACCGCTCGCCGCTGCAGTTCCGCGAGGACGGCGACGGCCGCCACCCGTGCCTCGCGATGCTCGACGAGCTCGGCGCGCCACCCGACAGCGTCGTGCTCGAGGTCACCGAGGGAGTCCTGCTCGACGCCAACGCGCCGACCAAGGCGCGCCTCGCGGCGCTTCGCGCGGCGGGCGTGCAGCTTTCGCTCGACGACTTCGGCACCGGCTACTCGTCCATCGGCATGCTGCACGGCTTCGACATGGACGTCGTCAAGATCGACCGCCGCTTCGTGCAGGGCCTGAGCCGGGGCGGCAAGGACTGGGTGCTGTGCGGAAGCATCCTGACGATGGCCCACGCGCTCGGCCTCAAGGTCGTCGCCGAGGGCATCGAGACCGAGGAGCAGCGCGCGTTGCTCCTCGAGCTTGGCTGCGACTACGGCCAAGGCTACCTGCTCGGACGACCGATGCCAGCCGTCGATCTGGCGACGCGGCTACAGCCCTGACGCGGGCGGCGCCGCAGGGACCGCTCGTGTACGCTACCGTGACTATGGTCCCGCCTGTGCCGCGTCCGGCGTCTTCGCTCGTCTTCGCGGTCGTCGTGCTCGTCGCCGCGCTGGTCGGCGCCGGCACCGCGCGGGCGGCGCGCCCGCCCGTGCCGCCCGTCCCCACCGAGACCGCGGCCGGGCCAGCGACGAAGCCCGTCGAGCCCGCCGGCGCGGGGTGCGTCCCGGCGGCGGCCGAGCGCGTGCGCGTGATTGTGCTCGACCTCGACGCCGCCGCGTTCGCCGGCGACGGCCACGCGCTGTCCGCCGTCGTCGCCGCCGAGGCGGCGCGATCGCCGGGGCTCGCCGTGCTGACCACCCGCGACCTGAAGGCGGCGGTGGCCCACGAGAGCGACCGCCAGCTGATGGGCTGCGACGACGACACCGGCTGCCTCGCCGAGCTCGCCGACGCCGTC
>VGSZ01000030.1 GCA_016874845.1 Deltaproteobacteria bacterium | reverse complement strand
TGAAGGCGAAGGTGAAGGCGAGGGCGAGGGTGAAGGTGAAGGCGAAGGTGAAGGCGAGGGCGAGGGTGAAGGTGAGGGTGAGGGCGAGGGCGAGGGTGAAGGCGAGGGTGAAGGCGAGGGCGAGGGTGAAGGTGAGGGTGAGGGCGAGGGTGAAGGCGAGGGTGAGGGCGAGGCCTCCGGCTTCTGCGCCGCGGGTGGCGGAGCGTCACCCCTCGGTCCGACGCTGCTCGCGCTGCTCGTGCTGCGCCGTCGTCGACGCTGACCGGTGCGCGTGGGGCGCGCGCGACGGCGCGGCCCCCAAAGGCGACGGGCGGGCCTGTGGCCCGCCCGTCGTCGTGACCGAGGGCAGCGGCAGGCCGCTGCCGTGGCGGTCAGGCGATGGTGACGCCCTTCTCGAGGTAGACGTCCTGGATGGCCTGCAGCAGGGCCACGCCGTCCTTGCGCGACTTCTGGAACGCCTTGCGCCCAGCGATCAGGCCCATGCCGCCCGCGCGCTTGTTGATGACGGCGGTGCGCACCGCGTCGCCAAGGTCGGTGGCGCCCTTGCTCTCGCCGCCCGAGTTGATGAGCGGGATGCGGCCCATATAGCAATTGGCCAGCTGGTACCGCGCCAGGTCGATGGAATGAGCTGACGTCAGCTTGTCGTAGACGTTCTTGTGGGTCTTGCCGAAGGCGATGGCGTTGTATCCGCCGTTGTTCTCGGGAAGCTTCTGCTTGATGATGTCAGCCTGGATGGTCACGCCCAGGTGGTTGGCCTGACCGGTCAGGTCGGCAGACACCTGGTAGTCGACGCCGTCCTTCTTGAAGCCGTTGTTGCGCACGTAGCACCACAGCACGGTGACCATGCCGAGCTCGTGGGCGCGGGCGAAGGCGTCGGAGATCTCCTGCAGCTGGCGGCGGCTGTCCACCGAGCCCCAGTAGACGGTGGCGCCGACGGACGTGCAGCCCATCTCGAAGGCGCGCTCGACGGTGGTGAACATCGTCTGGTCGGGGTTCTGCGGCAGGCTGAGCAGCTCGTTGTGGTTGAGCTTCAGCATCATCGGGATCTTGTGGGCGTACTTGCGGGCCACGACGCCGAGCACGCCGTAGGTCGAGCACACGGCGCTACAGCCGCCCTCGATGGCCAGCTCGACGATGTTGGCGGGATCGAAGTATTCCGGGTTCGGGGCGAACGACGCGCCGGCCGAGTGCTCGATTCCCTGATCGACGGGCAGGATCGAGATATAGCCGGTTCCGCCAAGGCGGCCGTGGTTCATCATCCCCTGGAAGTTGCGCAGCACCGCAGGCGCGCGGTCGGTGGACGAGAACACGCGGTCGACGAAGTCGGGTCCGGGCAGGTGCAGGGTCTCCTTCGGGATCGTCGTGGACTGGTGGGAAAGCAGCGCGTCGGCGTCCTTGCCGAGCAGTTCCTGGATCTTCGACAGGCTCATCGTTCACCTCGGGATCGGGCAGATGGCGGCGCTTGTAGCAGGCTGTGGGGAAAACGGCTCCGCCGTTCCGCCGCTCCGCCGCTCCGCCGCTCCGCCGCTCCGCCGCTCTGCTGTTCCGCTGTTCCGCTGTTCCGCTGTTCCGCTGTTCCGCTGTTCCGCTGTTCCGCTGTTCCGCTGTTCCGCTGTTCCGCTGGACCGGGAGCCGCGGCCGCGGCCGCTCGGACCGAACCGCCCGCGACGCTGCCAGTTTTTGTCGTCGGCCGGGCAGGGCTGGTATCACCGCCCGTCATGTCCCGCTTCGGCGACTTCACGCTTCTCGAAGAGCATGGGCAATCCGCCACCGCGGCTCGTTTCAAGGCGACCCACGCGTCGCAAGGCGGGCCGTTCTTCCTGAAGGTCCACCGTCGGCTCGCTCCCCAGGTACGCCCCGAGTGGAACGAACGGTGCAACTGCCTGATCGGTCGCCAGCACCCCGCCATCGCGCCGCACCTCGGCCACGGCCTCGTCGGCGATGCCGCGTTCTCGGTGTCGCCGTGGCTCGACGGGCTCGACCTGCCTACGCTGACGGCGTCGTTGCGGGAGCGCCGCGTCCACCTCGGCTACGAGCACTGCTTACTGATCCTCACCGACCTCGCCCTCGCCGTGGCGACGGTGCACAGCTGGGCGCCGACACCGCCGGGACCGCTCCTCGTCCACGGCGCGCTGACCATGCACCACGTGCGCGTTGGCCCCGAGGGGCAGGTGTGGCTGACCGGCTTGACGACGCCGCGCGGTCCATCCCCGGGCCGGAGCGCCGACCCCCGCCACGACCTGACCGGCGTGGCGGCCATGCTCTACGACCTCGTGCCCTTCATGCGCGGCGGCGCCGCGCGGCCGCCGCTGCCCACGGTGCTCGACCGCGAGATCCGCCGCGCCCTCGCCATCGGCCCGCCCGCCGAACACACCGGACCACGCGAATTCGTCGACCGCCTCGCCGACGTCGCCGACGCGCTGAAGGTCAAGCCCGACCGGCAGGCCTTCGCCGACCTCGTCCAGCGCACCACGCGCGCCCTCGAGAAGAAAGCCGGCGAGAAGCGGAGCCTCGACCGGAGCCGCGCTCCCGCCGACGCGATCCCCGAGCTCGTGCCCGTCGGGCTCTCCGCGGCTGCTCCCGGCGTCCTCGCCCCCGCCGCCCGGCCGCTGCACCTCGAGCCAGTCCTCGCCGACCCGGGCGGCGCCGACGGCGCGCTGCTGCCCGAGCTGGTGCCCCTCGCTCCCCGCCGCGTCGCGGCCGCGCCCGTCGCCGACACCGCGCCCCTCGTCCCGATGGCGCCCCAGACCCCGGGTCCCACCGCGCCGCCGCCGTGGGCGCCCGCGGCGCCGGCCCCCGCAGCGCGCGTGCCCGCGTCGACGGCCCCGGTGACCGCTCCGCCGGCGCCATGGGCGGCGGTGACGTCGTCGCTGACGGCGAGGCACGTCGGCGCGACGCCGCCCGCCCTGGTGACGCCCGTCGCCGCCGCGCCCATGCCGGCCACGGTGGCAGCGCCGCCGGCGTTGCCGCCGCCGTCGGCGGTCATGGTCGCGCCCGTGCTCTCTCCCGCGTCCGCCGCGGGCGTGGCCCCGGCTTCCGTCGCCCCGCCGTCTCCCACCCCGTCGCCGGCGGCGGCGGCGCCCTCGTACGTCGCGCCGCCGTCCGCGGTGTCGACGTCGGCGATGCTGCCCCGGCCGCGGGCGCCCTTGTTGGCCGACGCCGACGACCCGTCGGGGGCGGTCGTCCGGCCGACGCCGGCGCCGCGCCTCGCGGCGCTGGCCGCGCCCGTCGCGCCGTCGCCGCGGGTCGAGCAGCCTCAGGCCGCGTCGCCACCGCCGGGTCTCGAGCCGGCGGCAGCGCCCGACGCCGCGTCGCTCTTCGAGCGCGACCGCACCGACCCCGACACCGTCCGCCCGGCGCGGCTCGAAGCCGAGAAGGCGCTGCCGTCGGTGCAGGCGCTGCTGCGCGCCGGACTGGTCACGCTGAAGCAGGTCGAGGCCGCCGCCATCGAGCGCGTGCAGCGCGGCGGCCGCACGCTCGAGATCCTCGTCGACCAGGGCGTCGTCGACGACGACGTCGTGGCCCGCGCGCTGGCCCGCGCCGCGGCGCGGCCGCTCATCGACGACGCCACCCTGACCGCGCCGGTGGACGCGGCGACCTTGCGTCGCGTGCCACGTACGTACGCCCTCGCCCGTCGACTGCTGCCGCTGCAGGCGGGCGGGGACGCGCTCGTCCTCGCCGTCGCCGACCCGTTCGACCTGAGGGTCATCGACGAGGTCCGCGCGCTCCTGCAGTCCGACGGAGTGGACGTGCGGGTGGCGCCGCGGGCGGCGCTGACCCGCGCCACGCTGGCGGCGTTCGGCGCCGTCGACGCCGCGCAGGGGGCGGGGCCGCGGGTGCTGTTGTGCGTGCAGGACGACGGGAAGGCCCAGCAGATCGGGGCCCGCCTCGCCTCCGAGGGCATGCAGATCGAGCACGTCGTCGAAGGCGACACCGCGAAGCAGATCCTGTCCGCCCGGCCGCCCCACGCGGTCCTGTGCACCAGCGACCTGCCGCGCGTTGATGGTCGCGCGCTGCTGCTGTTCGTGCGCGAGCAGGAGGCGCTGGTCGAGCTGCCCTTCTTCATCGTCGGTCCGCGCGGCGACGACGATCTGGCGTCGCGCCTCCTCGATCTGGGCGCTGACGACTTCTTCGCCGAGCCGCTGCGCGGCGAGGTCGTCGTGACCAAGCTGCGTCGCGCCGCGGGCCGCCGGGCCGAGTCGACGCGGGCCGCGCCGTCGGCCCTCGCCCGCGTCGCCACCGACATCCACGCCCGCCCGCCGCGCGTCCCCGCCAGCGTGCCCTCCGCCGGCGAATTCGCCTTCGAGGACCTGCCCGACCTGCCCCCCGAGCTCAGCGCTGGCGACGGCACCGACGCCGTCCCGGCGATGCCCACCGGCGTCATGGGCACGCTGCGGCAGATGTCGCTACCCGAGATCGTGCAGTCCCTCGAGATGGGGAGAAAGACGGCCAGCGTCCACATCGTCCCGCAAGAGGGCGAGACGGGCCGCATCGCCTTCGCCACGGGCACGATCCAGTTCGCCGAGTGCGGCGCCCTGCAGGGCGACTCGGCCTTCTACGCGCTGATGCAACACAACGAGGGCTTCTTCCGCATCCACTATGGCGACGCGCCGCCATCGGTGAACATCACCGTGCCCACGACATTCCTGCTGCTCGAGGCCATGCGTCTGATGGACGAGAGCGGTCGGTAGTCTCCGGCGAGCCCACGGCCATGCGGCCGTGCTGCGCCGCATGACGTGGTCGACGCACCAGCGGGCTGCTGAAAAAACCTCGACTGGCCTCTGGAGCAGCCTGGTGGATCCAACTCGCTCTCGTCCTCGACGAGCGCGAGCAGCACCGAGCAGCGTTCTTCAGCGCCCTGCTGCGCATCGGACACCGGATCCGCGCCGGATCCGCGGCGTAGACCCACGCACCATGTGCCGCATGTCGCAGATACACACGCCGCCAACCACCACAGTGATCATGAACCGCGTCCGGCTCGCGTCGCTGTCGCCGTCCCTGCTCGCCGCCGCCACCGGCTGCGCCGACGGGCCCGAGTTGCTCCTTGTCGACGACCCGGCCTCCGCCGCGCGCGCCCGCGCCGCCGCGCTGGACCACGTACACCGCGTCGCCCCGACGGCGTCGGGAGACGTCGACGTCGTCGTCGTCAGGAGCGTCTTCGTCGACGACTTCGGTGGCGCCCACGTACGCCTGCAGCAGACCGAAGGCGGCGCGCCGGTGCTTGGCGGCGAGGCCATCGTCCGCCTCGACGGCACCGGCGCCATCGTCGAGGTGCAGGACCGCCTGGCCCACGACCGTGACGTGCCGGCGCGCCCGACGGTCAGCCGTCAGGGCGCCGTCGACCTCGCCGTTGGCGAGGTCGACGGCGCCGACACGCCCAGCACGCGCGCATCGACCTCATCGTCAACCGCCTCGGCAACGGCGCGGCCCTCGTGTGGCGCGTGCAGATGGAGCAGATGGGCGAGCAGACCGAGCCGGCGATGCCGATTGTCTTCGTCGACGCGAAAGACGGCTCGAGCAACCTACGCTACGACGACCTGCAGCACGTCGCCCTGAAGGGCGACGACCAAGAGGCGTGGGACATGAAAGGTGGCACGCGCTACTCAAGCGCCGTCCTTGCCGACAGCGCCGACGCCACCGCCAACGACGCCTACGTCCATGCCGGTTTGTCGCTCGACGACTTTGCCGTCGCCCACAACCGCGACTCGTTCGAGGGCGGCGGCGCGGTGGTGAAGAACTACGCGCACCACGAGCGCGGCTACGTGAACGCGTTCTGGAACGGCGGCGTCCTGAGCTACGGCGACGCCGACGGCGCCAGGTCGGGCCCGCTGGTCATCCCCGACATCGTCGCCCACGAGCTGTCCCACGGCGTCATCGACTGCATCGCCGACCTCGTCTACGCCAACGAGTCGGGCGCGCTGCACGAGGCGACGTCGGAGATCTTCGCCGCCGCCATCGAGGCTGCCCAGCCGGGCGCTACCGCCGACGACATCTGGCATATCGGCGAGGACTGCTGGAACGCCTCGCCTGGCTACCGGCGCGACATGGCCGACCCGGTGTCGACGGGCGACCACGACTACTCCCTGACCCGCGACACCAGCACGTCCGACAGCGGCGGCGTGCACTGGAACTCGGGCATCGCCAGCTTGTTCTTCCGGCTGCTGTGAGACGGCAGCACGCACCCGCGCAGCAAGACCAGCGTCGCGGTGCCGGGCATCGACATCAGCCGCGCCGCGGCCATCTGGTACAACGCGCTCGCGACGCGCTTCACCGCGGGCGAGACCTTCGTCGACGCCCTCACGGACACCGTGGCTGCCGCTGCCGCCATCGACCCTGACGCCGTCGCCGCGGTCAACGCCGCCGGGGACGCCGTCGGCGTGCCGCTGCCGCCGACGTTCTCGACGTTCAACGCCTCGGCGCCCTTCGGTCAGAGTCGTCGCCAGGGCCGTACGTCTACGTACACGCTGCCGGCCGACGTCGCCGCGCGCATCACCCTGATCGGCAACCATGGCGATGACGACCTGTACGTGAAGCAAAACGCCCCGGCGTCGACGTCGTCGTTCGACCGCAAGTCGACCGGCGCCACGAGCAACGAGAGCTGCACGATCACCGGCAAGGGCGCGGGTACCAACAACGTCTACGTGTACGCCGACGCCGCGTTCACCAACGATCGCACTCGCGACACCCGGAGCTGGCGCTTTTTCGTGCGTGCACGCCGTCGCCTCACGGGCGTCGTTGCAGCACCAGCGTCCGCGCCTCGGTGTAGTCGACGAACGACCACGGGATGCCTTCGCGGCCGAGGCCCGAGTCCTTGACGCCGCCGTAGGGCATCTGGTCGACGCGGAACGTCGGCACGTCGTCGTGGACGACGGCGCCCACGTCAAGGGCGTCAGCGGCGTGCAGGAGCACCTGCACGTCGCTTGTAAAGACGCCGGCCTGCAGGCCGTAGCGCCCGTCGTTGACGCGGGCGAAGGCCTCGTCAAGGGCGTCGAAGGCGTGCAGCGTGACGACGGGCCCGAAGACCTCGTCGGTGTACAGGCGTGACGACGTCGGCGCGTCCTGCACGATCTGCGGCCGCTGCAAGCGCCCGACGCCGACGTCACCGCCGCTGCCGCCCTCGGCGGCGGCGTCCACCAGGCGCACGCCGCCGCTGGCCACTGCCTCGGCGCACCAGTCCCGCACGCGCGCCACGGCGCGGTCGTCGACCAGCGGCCCGCACACGACGTCGGCGCGGTCGGGAGCGCCGCAGACGACGGCGTGGGCGCGGGCCACGAGGCGCTCGCGCAGCGCCGCGTGGCGCGACCGGTGCACGAACACGCGCTGCACCGAGATGCACACCTGCCCGGCGTAGGCGAACGCGCCGGCGACGATCTTGTCGGCCACGCCATCGAGGGCGACCTCGTCGACGTCGGCGGCGACCACGACGGCGGCGTTGCCGCCGAGCTCGAGGCACACGGTCTTCTTGCCGGCGCGCGCCTTGATGTCCCAGCCCACCGCCGCCGAGCCGGTGAAGCTGACGATGGCAGGGCGCTCGTCCTGCACCAGCCGCGCCGCCTGCGCCCGCGTGCACGACACCACCGACAGGCCCCCGTCGGGCAGGCCGGCCTGCCGGCACACCTGGGCCAGCAGCAACGCCGACAGCGGCGTCTGCTCGGCGGGCTTCAGCAGCACCGGGCATCCGGTGGCAAAGGCCGGCGCCAGCTTGTGGGCCACCAGGTTCAGCGGAAAGTTGAACGGCGTGATGGCGAGAGCCAGCCCGCGCGGGAGCCGCCGCACCAGCGCGACCCGCCGCTCGCCGGCGGCGACGCCGTCGAGGGAGACGAGCTGCTCATCGAGGGAGTCGCAGCGGGCGGCGGCCAGGGCGAACGTCGCGCGGGCCCGCTGCACCTCGGCGGCGGCGAAGCGCCGGGGCTTGCCGGCCTCGGCCACGATGGTGTCTTCGAACTGCGCGGCGCGCGCGGCGATCTCCGCCGCGATGGCCTCGAGGATTGCGCGTCGTCGCCACGCGGGCAGGGCGCGCATCATCGTCGTCGCCGCCGCACCGGCGTCCAGCGCTTCGTTCAGCGTCGCGTCGTCGGCCTGCACAACCGAGGCGATCACGGCGTCGTCCCACGGCGCCCGCAGCGTCGTTGCGGGTCCATCACGAAGGGTGCCGGCGACGAACAGCCGGCCATCGACGAAGGTCATTGCCACGCTCAGAAGTAGACGAGCCAGGCCAGCCGCGCCGTGGAGGCCGGCAGCGCGAAGGTCCCCGGTCCGTTGCGCGGCGGGGAGTTGGCGCCGACGTAGCCGGCGATGTTGGTCTCGAGCAGCACGCTCATCTCGTCGCCGAAGACGTATTCGAAGCCGCCACCGGCGCGCAGGCCGACCCAGAAGGGCGCGTTGCTGAGGAACGTGTTGCGCGGGATGTCGGGTGTGGGCGTGGTTGGGATCATCTGCAGGTAGTCGAGGTGCGCGGCGACGAACGGCCGGAAGCGCTCTTCGAGGAAATTATGGCGAATGCCCGCCGGCGACAGGTTGAAGCTGAAGATGGCCTCGCCGTCGTCCTGCTCCGTGATCCGCACGAAGCCGGCACCAAGGGTCGCCGACGTCTCAAACCACAGGTTGTAGCCCACGGCTACGAAGTAGCCCGCGCCCACCGTCGGCTGGTCATGGATGTTCCAGAGCTTGGTCTGGAGCGCCCCGTCCCACGTCGAGCCGAGCCCCTGCCAACCCGCCGCGAACGCGAGCCCCTGGTTGCGGAAGAACTGGGCCTGGGCGGGCGTCGACGAGCAAGCGGCGACGAGAGCAACGAGGAGCAGCAGGCGGCGCATGGCGCGAAGCGTACACCAGCTGTCGACGACGGCTCCAGCGGCCGCCGAACGCAGCGCGCTGTGTCGCCGCGCACCTGCTTGGTCTTGTCCGTCGAGGACGAGCGCAAACCCCGAGGGAGCAGACGCAGGCGCGCGCGCCGGATGCGTGTCATCGGCAGCGTTGCTCCTCGGTCACATGAGTCATCATGCCTCGTCGTCGACGTCTCGCGGCTGACCCACCCCGGCGCGCCGGACTCGGCCCGGTGTGCAGACCGGCTCTCGCGCAGGCTGTGGTGAAAACGCCGGGGGCGTTTCACCATGACCGGCTAGCCCTCTGGCCGGTCTGTTCCAGACCTCATCCTTGATCACATCGCCAACCGCGCCGTCGCGACGATGACGGCCCTCACCCGCGGCTTCGCCGCTGCCCCCTCCCAATTCTGGGAGAGGGCTTTCTCTCGCTCGACATGGCGACGGGAAGCGGCGCTGCTGCACTCAAACGTCGCTTCCCCCTCCCCCAGAAATGGGGGAAGGAGCCAGGGGATGAGGGTCCGATCCGGCGCAGGCGCGAATCCGGCGAAGGGCGTCGAGGAGGCGAGATGTGTTGGATCCTGGGTTCCAGACCCGCCCCCCGCCGAGCGAAGCTCAACGAGGCCCCCCACCCGAGACGCAGAAGACGCAGCCCGCGGCGAAAACGGCCTTCGATCATTTTCACCGCAGGCTGCTCGTCGTCGCTGCGGCTCTTGCCTTGCGGTCGCGTGAGCACCGGGCTCGCGACCGTCGGGGCCTCGAGCGCAGCCTCGCAGTCGTCGACGCTCGCGCCGTTTGGCATCGTCGAGACGGCCACCGTGGGGGCTTCGAGATCGAAGCCGTCGCCCGGCGTGACGCCGGGCGACGGCTTCGCGACGGTGGGGACGTCGAGGGCGGTGGCGTCGGCGCGCGGCTCCGCCTGGACGTCGGCGGCGCGGTCGAGGGGCGCGGGCGGCGTCCTCTTTGGTGCCGAGCGCGATGCAGCTGGCCGGCAACAGCCCCAGCGCCCGCACGCGCGCCGGCAGCGTCGTCGAAGAGGCCGCGTCCAGGGGCGCCTCGACGCGCTACGGCCGCTGCGGCGCAGATGACGTGCGAACCCGAGACAGCACGGGCCATGGTCGGGCCCCGGTTCAGCCCTCGACCCCGCCGGTGCAGGCACACAACGACGTGTTGCATTGCTGGGCCGGGCCGCAGCCGCCGCAGTCGTCGCGGCACAAGCAGACGCAGCTGTCGTCGGCGGGGATGCGCGTCGGGTCGCACTGCGCCGAGCCGGAGTCGCAGACGCACGAGCAGCTGTCGCGCGAGAACGCGAAGCCCGGCGCGCAGGTCAGATCGGCCCGGCACAGGCAGCTGCACTGGTCGCCTCCATCGTCGAGGCAGGCGAATCCGCCGCCACAGGTGCACTCGCAGGGCTCGTTGATGACGAGCGGCACCCGCTGCCACGTCCGGTAGCTCACCGCGATGAGCGCGCCGTCGACGACAGGCCGGCAGTCGCCAAAGAAGCTCGCCGTGCGCGTCCGCGCGTCGTAGTCGAAGCCGTTGGCGCGGCTGCGCGGCACGTCGGCGGTGTTGCAGGGGCCAAGCGTCGCTCCGTCGGTCATGCTGACCTTCACCGAGGCCGAGATGGCGTCGCGCGCGAGCACGTAGGGGCTCGCGTCGGCGATGGCGGCGTCGACGATGGCGTCGACGGTGGCGGCGATGGAGGCGGGGTCGTTGATCGAACCCACGACGCCGCCGAGCCGGTTCACGAGGCCGCGGGCCACCCGGGGCGACCGCTGGCCTTCGCCACAGTCCTGGTCCTCGGGGCACAGGATGCCGCCGATGGTCACCCGCTGCGGCAGCGCGCGGAAGAACTGCTCGTAGGTGTCGATGCCGCTGGCGGCGTCCCGGTCTTCGAAGCGCTGGTCGTCAGCGTCGCCGAGCAGGATCACGAGCACGTCGGCCCCGGCGCGCAGGCGCCCGGGCTCGTCGACGGCGCTCGCCGGCACGAAGCGGGCGACACCGTCGTCTTCGCGGGTGCCGGGGTCGTCGAAGCCGAGCATCAGCTGCGCGCCGTGCACAATCTGCTCGCGCGACTGGTTGCACGCGCCACCGGCGCCGACCCACGCCGGCCCCATCTCTCCGAACGCCGACTGCAGCGTCGACAGGTCGCGGGTGAATGTGCGGCACTGCGATGTTGTTCGTGCTTCGCACACCGCGTTCGTGCAGGCCGCGTCCTGTGTCGTGCGCGGCGAATAAAAGCTGCTGGTGAGGACGGCGGCGCGCCAGTCGAGGGTCGAGTTTGACAGCTTGTCGACGAACGCCTGAGCGGCGGCCGCGACGGCGGTCTGCTCGTCACCCATCGACGTCGAGTTGTCGACGGCCCACAGGATCTCGAGCTTGCTGAAGCCCGCCGACGATCGCCTCTCGCAGTACACGCCCCTTGTGTCGCGCGCCCGACCGAGCGCCGAGCCGTCGACGAGATCGCGCAGCGTGAACACGCCGTCGCCGCCCGACAGCGCGAGCGGCAGCGCGCCGACGATCACGACGGTCTGCTCCGCCGAACGACGCACCACGGCGACCTCGATGCGCAGGTCGACGACGTCAACATCGCTCGCCGGATCGAGGGGCGGCTCGATGCCCGGCGCCAGCGCCGCCGCGATGGCGTTCAGTCGCTCCTTCAGGCGGGCCGGCCCGGGTTGGTCGTAGCGGGCGGTGACGGCGGGGAAGCCGTCCCATGTCGTCAGCGTCTGCGAGATGGGCTGCGTGAGCCCGCCGGTGATGGCGATCAGATCGCGCACCGCCGCCTCGTCCACCAGCGCGTCACCTCCGGCCGGCGGGCGGGCGACGGCGACGAAGCCCACCTGCCGGGGCGCGTCATAGCCAAAGACACCCTGCTCGGCGTTCTGCGCGCGGATGCTGCCGTGCTCGCCGAACCGGCCGGCGCGGCCGTCGACGACGATCTGCACGTCCGCCTCCGGAGCGACGATGGCCCGTAGCGGCCGCAGGCCAGCGGCGCTGCAGGCCTGTTGAACCACCGGTTCGGCGCCATCGGTGGGGTCGAGTGGGTCGAGCTCGCCGTCGTCGATGGCGCCGTCGCCGTCAGCGTCCTCGGTGCCGTCGAGCAGGCCGTCGCTGTCGGAGTCGGCTACGAGGGGATCGGTCGTCGACGACGGGGCGGCGTCCGCGCCGGCGCCGGGGCACGACGGGTCGCCGGAGCCGGCCGAGCCGCGCTCGACGCCATCGAGCAGCCCGTCGCCATCGGTGTCGGCAACGCTTGCGTCGGTGCCGGCGGCGCGCTCGTCGACGTCGGCGAGGCCGTCGCAGTCGCTGTCGATGCGGGCGGGGTCGCTCTCGCCGGGGTCGACGCGGCCGTCGTTGTCGGTGTCCTCGCCGGCGACGCAGACGTCGGCGACGGCGTTGCCGCCATCGCACAGCCCGTCGTCATCGGCGTCGGGGTCGCCGGGGGCGGCGTCGAGCCGGTCGGGTACGCCGTCGCCGTCGCTGTCGGCGTAGGCTACGGGGTCGTCGTTGCCGGTGCAGACGCCGGCGACATCGGCAGGGCCGTCGCAGAACTGGTCGCCGTCGCTGTCGGGGCTGAGCGGGTTGGTCTCGCCGTCGTCGACGCGGCCGTTGCCGTTCGTGTCTTCGGTGCCGTCTGGCGCGCCGTCGCCGTCGTGGTCGGGGTTGGTCGGGTTCGTCCTCGTCGTCGGGTCCGCGTCGCCGGTGAACCGGCCGGCGCACTGCGCGTCGGGGCTGAGCGTGCGGCCAACCTCGACGCCATCGCCCACTCCGTCGTCGTCGCTGTCGGCGTCGGCGGGGTCGGTGCGCGCGTCACCGGGCCAGCGACCGGCGTACTCCTCTTCGTCAGACAGGCCGTCGCAGTCGGCGTCGCGGCTGTCGTTGTCGGGGCGGTTCGGGTCCGGCAGCGCCGGGGGCTCGCCCTCGCCCTCGCCCTCGCCCTCGCCCTCGCCCTCGCCCTCGCCCTCGCCCTCGCCCTCGCCGGTGCCGGGGCGCTCATCGGGGCAGGCGCAGAGGACGAGCGTGAGGAGCGAGAGGAAGCGCACGCGCTGCCATTGCATGGCCGGATGATGGCGCGGGCGCCAGCGCAGGTCCACGTCCAGCGTCACCGACAGCATCCGACGAATGTCCGATTCGCGCCCGGGAGCCGGGCAGGGCGCGCAACGCGTGGCGTCAACGCGCCGACGTCGACAACGACGTGGCGGACGGCTCGCGGGTGCGCTACCGACCGACGCGCTTCGTGGACGAGATCAATCCTTGAGGAGTCCCCCGTGATCATCGGCTGTCCCACAGAGATCAAGACTCGCGAGAACCGTGTCGGCATCATCCCGGCGTCGGTGCACGAGCTGACGTCCCGCGATCACAAGGTCATCGTGCAGAAGGGGGCGGGGCTCGGCTCGGGGATCACTGACGAGAAATTCATCGCCGCCGGCGCCGAGATCGTGGCCACCGCCGCTGACGTCTGGGGGCGCGCCGACATCGTCTGCAAGGTGAAGGAGCCGCTGCCGCCCGAGTTTCCACTGATGCGCGAGGGGCAGATCCTCTACACGTACCTGCACCTCGCGCCCGAGCCCGAGCTGACGAAGCAGCTGCTCGCGCGCAAGGTCACCGGCATCGCCTACGAGACGATCCAGGTCGGAAACACGCTGCCGCTGCTCAAGCCGATGTCCGAGGTCGCCGGCAAGATGAGCGTGCAGGTGGGCGCCTGGTGCCTCGAGCGCGAGCACGGCGGCAAGGGCATCCTGCTCGGCGGCGTACCCGGCGTGCCGCGCGCCAAGGTCGTCGTGATCGGCGGCGGCGTCGTCGGCGTGAACGCCGCCAAGGTCGCCGTCGGCATGGGCGCCGACGTCACCATTGTCGACAGCAGCCTCGAGCGCCTCGACTATCTCGAGGACATCTTCATGGAGCGCGCGCAGACGCTGTACTCGACGAAGCACGCCATCGCCGAGCAGGTGTGCCACGCCGACCTGGTGATCGGCGCCGTGCTCGTCGCCGGCGCGCGCGCGCCGCGGCTCGTCACCCGCGAGCTGCTCGGCCAGATGGAGCCCGGCAGCGTGATCGTCGACGTCGCCGTCGACCAGGGTGGCTGCGTCGAGACGATGAAGGTCACGACCCACGACGCGCCCACCTTCGTCGTCGACGGCGTCGTCCACTACGGCGTCGCCAACATGCCCGGCGCGGTGCCGCGCACGTCCACGTTCGCGCTGAACCACGCCACGTCCCCGTACCTGCGCCTGCTCGCCGACAAGGGCCTCGTCGACGCGGTCAAGGAGTCGGCGCCCCTCGCGAAGGGCGTGAACACCCATCAGGGCCACGTGACCTACCAGGCCGTCGCCGAGGCCCACGGCCTGCCGTACGCGCCCCTCGACCGCGTGCTCTGAGCCCACGAGAGCGCGCTTGAAGACGAAGACGCCGCCCGTTCGGGCGGCGTCTTCGTCCGGAATGCATCCACATGGGCGATGAAGACGTCAGGGCTTCCAGCGTGCGTCGGGGAACAGCGGGCCGTTGTCGATGAGCCGCACGCCGCCGAGCTTTACAGCGAGCAGCAGACGACCCGGCTGCTCGAGCTTGTCGATGGCCTTCAATGATCGGCCGTCACGCACGGCGGCGTAGGCGACCTCGACGCCGTCGACGGCGCGCACCACGCCGCGCGCGACGGTGGCGATGGCGCCGGGGTCCGTCTCGCCGCGCTGCACGGCGTCCTGGCCGGCCACCAGCGCGCGGTAGACGCACGTCGCCTTCTTGCGATCCTCGGCCGACAGGTAGGCGTTGCGCGACGACAGCGCGAGCCCGTCGATGTCGCGCACCACCGGCATCGGCACGATTTCCACCGGCATGCGCAGGTCGGCGACCATGCGCCGTACGAGCTGCAGCTGCTGGTAGTCCTTCTCGCCGAAAACGGCGAAGTGCGGTTGCACGATCGACAGCAGCAGGTTCACGACGGTGAGCACGCCGTCGAAGTGCCCGGGACGCGCCGCGCCCTCGAGGTCGGCGGCGAGCGCACCGGCGACGAGCTTCGTGTCGAAGCCTGCGGGGTAGAGCTCGTCAAGAGAAGGGTGGAACACGTAGTCCACGCCGCAGCGCGCGCACAGCGCTAGGTCGTCGGCGAGGGGACGCGGGTACCGTGACAGGTCCTCCTTCGGCCCGAACTGCTTCGGGTTCACGAAGATCGACACGACGACAATGTCGGCGCGCCGGCGCGCCTCCTCGAACAGTGCGGCGTGGCCGGCGTGCAGCGCCCCCATCGTCGGGACGAAGCCGACGGTCAGCCCACGCGCGCGCGCCGCGAGCATCCGCCCCTGCACCTCCGACGCCGTCGACAACAGCGTCGCGTCGCGTCGCCCGCCGGCTCTGGCCGTCGCGGTCGCCTTCGTCGCGGTCGCCTTCGTCGCGGTCGCCTTCGTCGCGGTCGCCTTCGTCGCGGTCGCCTTCGTCGCGGTCGCCTTCGTCATCACGCGCGCGGACTTCTGCGTCGCGGCGGTGTCCTTCGTCGCCTTCTTCATCGCGGTCGCCGTCGCTGGCGACGCCTTCGTCGTCCCACGAGCGGATTTTTTCGTCGCGGTCGTGTCCTTCGTCGCCTTCTTCTTCGCGGGCGCCTTCGCAGTCGGGCGGGCGCCGACCTTCTGGGCGGTCGTTTTCTGGGCAGCGGGCTTCTTGGTTGCGGATGCCATGGGGGCGCACGTTGACCGAAGTGCGGGTGTGCTAGCAAGGCCGCATGTCCGAACTGCACGCGCTGTCCGTCGTCTCGGTCGCCGTAGCTGCGGCCCGTCAGGCGCTGCTCGTGGTCGATGCAGCGGGCTCCGCCGTGCAGCGTGGCCACACCGCCGCCGGACAGTACGTGAAGCTCGGGTTGCTGCCTGACGACGTCCCGCGCCCCGCCGCCATCGCCAGCCGGCCGGGTGTCGCGCGCCTCGAGTTCCTGCTGCGCGCCCCCGAAGAGCGCCTCGCCGAGGTCCTGGCGCTCGCGCCCGGCGAGAAGGTGCAGGCGAGCGTTCCGCTCGGGCGCGGCTTCCCCCTCGACCAGGCACGCGGTCGCGACCTGTGGCTGCTCGGCGTAGGCACCGGCGTCGCGCCCCTGAAGGCAGTCATCGAGCGTGTCGTCGAAGAGCGCGCGGCCTTCGGCAACATCGTCCTCGCCTACGGCGTACGCACCGCCGACGAGCTCTGCTTCCGCTCCCGCTTCGGCGCCTGGCTCGGGCAGGGCGTGCGCATCATCCCCGTCGTCTCCCGGCCCGCCGACGGCGCGACCTCGTGGGACGGCGCCACCGGCTACGTGCAGCACCACCTGCCGAAGGCCTTTGCCCGCCCCGAAGAGACCGTTGCCTTCGTCTGCGGGCTGCCCGGGATGGAGCGGGACGTCGGCGCAGCCTTGCTCGAGCGTGGCGTCGGACCCGAGCGTGTGTTCCGCAACTGGTAGGCCGCCTGCGTTCGTTCGCCGGCACTCCGCGCGGAACCTCTTGCTTCTTTCCTGATCGGGCTGTGCTCCACTGCTGTCGCCGTCGCCTCCTGCGTCGTCGTGCTGCGGGCTTCGTCGCCTGGCTGCCTTTTGCCTTCGGCGCGTCCTCGGAAGACGTCTGGCCACGTCTGGCCACGTCTCCCCAGGGACCCCTTGGGCGTCCTTCGGAGCGCCAGCACGTCGCTGTTCCCCATTCTTGCGACCCGGGCCCCGCCGGCGATCAACTTCTCGTTGTCGTCGTCGCTGGCTGCGGCGCGCGGGTCGCTTCGCCTGTCCGCGGAGACACCTTGCGGCGCCTCATGCGTCTCTCTTGCGCGCGTCGCGCGTCGCGCGGCGCATCGCACGCTCGCCCGCGATGCGCTGCGACGGTACGATCGGCCATGCGCCACAGCGAGCACGGGCATGACGATGAGCACGCGCACGATCGCGGGCACGCGCATGATCACGATCTTGATCACGATCACGATCGCGCTCACGGATACGCTCACGGGCACGCGCGCCGGGACGAACATGACCATGAGGATGCTCACGGCCACGATCACGGCCGCGGCGGGCAACACCACGACGTCCGCGCGCTCGGTCGGCGGGCGCTCGGCGCGGCGCTCGTCGTCAACGGCGCCTTCTTCATCGTCGAGGGCGCCATCGGCTGGTGGACGGGCTCGCTGGCGCTGCTGTCCGACGCGGTGCACATGCTCACCGACGTGCTCGGGCTCGTCGTCGCCGTCGCCGCGGCCTCGGCGCGCCTGCGACCGCCCGACGGCATGGCGACGTTCGGGCACGGCCGCTTCGCGGTGCTCGGCGGCTTCTTCAACGCGGTCCTCGGCCTGCTCGCCGCCGCGGTGATCGTCGTCGAGGCCGTCGGCCGCCTGCGCGCGCCGCCCCCGGTCCCCGGGCTGCCGGTGATCATCACCGCGGCGCTCGGCCTCGTCGTCAACCTGGCGTCGGCGTGGGGGCTGCACCGCTCGGGCGACCGCGGCGTCAACATGCGCGGCGCGCTGGTGCACATGCTCGGCGACGCCCTCGGTTCGGTGGCGGCGATGGTCGCCGGCGCCGTGCTCATCGCCGGCGGCCCCGCCGCCGTCGACGCTGTCATCTCGGTGCTCGTCGCCGCCCTCGTCGCCGGCAGCGCCGTGCCGCTGCTGCGCGACGCCGTGCACATCCTGCTCGAGCGCGCGCCGCGTCGCCTCGACCCGCAGCGCGTCCGCGCGTTGCTGCTCGCGCACCCCGCCGTCGCCGACGTCGCCGGGCTGCACGCCTGGGAGCTCGACGACGGCGAGACCTTCGCGACCTTCGTGCTCGGCGCGCGCGACGGCGACCTCGCCCGCCTCGGCGTCGCCGCCGATGAGCTGCGCGCCACGCTGCGACCGCTGGGGATCGTGCACGCGATCATCGAGTGGCGTCCGCCCGGCGGCGCCGGTTGCTGCCCCCCGAGCGCGATGTCACATCCTCCGCCATGACCTCCCCGCCCGACGATGTCCTCGATCCCGACCACGTCGCGCGGACGCTGCAGCGGGGCGCCATCGCTGGCTTCTTTGCCACCGACCTCCGCCGCGAGAGCGGCTGCCCGGTGCACTTCGTCTGGGACGGCAACGGACGCGGGCGACCCTTCGTGCGCGTGGGGTTCCTGCTCGCCCTGGTGGCCGGCGCGGCCTCGTCGTGGGCGGCGATGACCCACGGGTCGACGACGGTGGCGGGCGCGCTCGGCGCGGCGGCGGCGGCCTCGTGGGCGCTCGGGCAGGTGCTCACGCGGGCGTCGCGCGCGCGACGCTGAGCCTGCGAGCACTGTCTTTCGCGCTGCCGCTGCGAGCGAGCGCCGTTGCGCGCGAGTGCTGTTCTCGGCCTCGCTGCATCGAGCCGAGAGGCGTCAGTTGTCTGTTGGCCGGCGTCAGCCGCGCGTCAGACCGCTACCCAGCTGAGGTCGCCAGCGCCTTCGCGGACGACGACGGGGTAGGGGCCGGTGAGATCGACCACCGACGACGGCGGCTGGTCGATGAAGTCGGCGTCCAGGATCAGGTCGAGGCCGTGGCCGAGGTGCAGGCCGATGTCGTCAGCGTCACGCAGGGTCTTGCTCTGCACGGTCGCCGACGTCGAGATGATCGGCTTCGCGAACGCGCGCGCCAACGCCAGCGTGACGGGGTGGTTCGGCACGCGGATGCCGACGGTCTTGCGATTGCTCTGCAGCATCCGCGGCACCTCGGGGGTGGCGCGCAGGATGAACGTGTAGGGCCCGGGCAAGAGCCGCTTCATGATCCTGTACGACTCGTTCTCCACGAGCGCGTAGCGGGCGATGTCCGACAGGTCGGGGCAGATGAACGAAAAGAGGTGGTCCTTCTTCAGGCCCTTCACCAACTGGATGCGCTCGATGGCCTTCTTCTCGAAGATGCTGCAGCCGATCCCGTAGGTCGTGTCGGTCGGGTAGGCGAGCACGGCGCCTCGCTCGAGGACCTCGACGGCCCGCTGGATCTTGCGGGGCTCGGGGAACTCTTTGTTGATCGCGAGCCGGAGGCAGGTCGAATGCGCCATGACGACGACGTCATGCCACCGACTCCCCCCCGGCGCAACGCGCCGGGCGGCTTCGTCTCGTCCTCGCGCTTTTCCCCATGGCGCGGGGCGCCTACCGTCACCGTCATGGCCAATCCCCCGGATCCCCCGCCGTCGTCGTCGTCGTCCCCGTCGTCGTCGTCGTCGTCCCCGTCGTCGTCCCCGTCGTCGTCCTCGGCGTCGCCCGATCAGGGCGCCCCAGCCGATCGCGCCGAGTTCAAGCTCGACGTCACCGGCGCCAGCGCCGCCGAGGCGCTGGCCAAGCTGAAGGAAAGCGTCGCCTACTGGGTCGCCCGGGGCCGCTACCACAAGGTCCGAATCAAGCGCGGCGGCAAGCCGATCCTGCCCGACATCCCGGTGGGCGCCCTCGTCGCTGTCGAGGCCGCCGCGTTCTTCGCCGCCGGTCCGCTGCGCGCCGCCCTCGGCAACGTCGTCGGCCGCGCGCTGTTTGAGGTCGAGCTCGTGAACGAGGCCGAGGGGTTCTACAAGAAGGGCCTCGACCACCTGCTGGCGGGCGACCTCGTCGACGCCGAGCGCGAGCTCGAACGCGCTCTCGCCCTCGACGAGCGCTTCGCGAAGGCCCACCTGCAGCTCGGCGTGCTCCGGAAGATGCAGGGGGACAAGCCCGCGGCCGCCCGCCACTTCGACCGCGTCGTCGCCCTCGACCGACACAGCGACGCCGGCCGGGAGGCCCGGCTGCACCTCACGAAGCTGCGCTCCTGAGCCGCCCGCGCTCTGAGTGTGCAAGTGCTGCGCAAGTGCGCGGGGTGCGCATCGATCATCCTGAGGATCTTGCGCAATCGTCGCCGTCCGCACCGAGCGGCGGCTTCCCGATGCGACGGAGATGGTCACGCGGGGCTGGCACGTTGGCTGCTCTCCCTCTGGTAGACCCTCGAGGTGAGCCATGTGTGGAGTGCGTAACAATCCCCCGCCGCGTCCGACCCCGCCGCCCGCCGCGCCGCCGCCGTCCGCTGCGCCCCCGGCGGCTGCGCCACCCGCCGCTGCACCGCCGGCGCAGGACGCGCCGAGGGCCGCGCCGCAGGCGACCAACGGGGCCGTGGACGCGCGCCAGCTCGAGCGGGCGATTGTCGAGGCGCTGGCCAGCGTCACGTCGCTGCTCGCCGGCTCCAAGATGTTGCAGGGCCCGCAGACGGCGCCGCCGAGCTGCGGCGAGTGCATCTGTGCGCCGCCGACGGCGCCGCAGGGTGGCTTGCAGGTGGGAGCCGTCGACGGCTTCCCGGCCAACGCCATCCGCACCGCCGGTGGCTACACGATCGTGCCCGAGGGCAAGGATCAGGCGTGGCGCATCTACTCGCCGGGGCAGGAGTTCTGCGAGGAGCCGACGACGCGCGTGTGGGGTGACCCCCACGTCAACGAGAAGGACGGCACCCGCTGGGACTTCACGAAGGACAGCAACTTCACGCTGCCCGACGGCACCGTGATCCGCTGCGACACGACCTCCGACGTCGGCCAGTCGGTCACCCAGGGGCTCACGATCCTGTCGGGCAACGACCGCGTCGAGGTGTCGGGCGTCAACACCCGCAACCCGCAGGTCACGGCGACGAAGGACGCGCAGGAGTACTTCGCGAAGAATGCCGAGACCCTCGCGTCGGGCCACACCTTCGCCCTGCAGCACGACGGCAAGAACGTCAGCTGGTTCCGCAGCACCAACGGCCAGCTCGACGGTCTCGTCACCGGCGCTCGCGGCAACGTCGATGGCAAGGGCAGCTACGACCAGATCATCGATGCGAAGGTCGCGCCGAAGGATCCGGCCACCGCGCAGAGCACTCCGCAGGCTGCGGGCGCCGCCGACACCAACGCCCAGGTCGACATCCGTCAGGCCGTGGCCCTGTTCGGCCTGATGGCCCTGGGCGGCGCCGGCTTCCTCGGCGCCGACGCCCAGCGCTTCTTCGGCCGCGTGCAGGACGCGCTGTCGTCGCTGTTCACCCAGGGGAACCTCGACGACGCGTTCCAGCAGAGCCTCGCCCGCTTCGGCGTGCGCGCCTGAGGAACGACCGCGACAGCGGCGCCCCCACCGCCGGGCCACGCCGGTGACGACAGGCGGCGGCGCACAACGAGGGAGGCACCGGGGTCGGGCACTCCGGTGCCTCCCTGCTTTTGGCCTCGGCCGGCGCTACGATGGCGCGCCTACCTATGACGGAGCAGCGACGATGAACACCCCTCGACGCGGCATCGGCAACCCGACGCCGCCCCAGCGCCCGGGGCCCGCCGCCCCGCCGTCGCCCGCGACGACCCGCGAGTCCAAGGGACCACCGTTGGTGCCTTCGGCCCGCGCTCCGGCCTCCCCGTCATCGAAGCCTGCGGCGCCGTCGAAGCCCGCGGCGCCGTCGAAGCCCGCGTCGTCGTCGAAGCCCGCGGCGTCAGCGAAGCCCGCGGCGTCAGCGAAGCCCGCGTCGTCGTCGAAGCCCGCGTCGTCGTCGAAGCCCGCGGCGTCGGCGAAGCCGGCCTCGCGCGTGCCGGAGTCGCCGACGCCTAAGAAGCAGAAGAAGGCCAGAGACGTCGCCGACGCTTTCGCCAGCGGCAAGGTCACCCTCGGCAGCGCCCTTGGGCTGACCACCGCGGAGAAGGACGTCATGAAGCGGCGCGCCTTCGCGCTGGTGCAGGAGAGCAAGCCGCACCTCGCCATCCCGATCCTCGAGGGCCTCGTGGCCCTCGATCCGTTCGATGGCTGGGTCTTGACCGCGCTCGGCGGCTTGCTCGTCGACAAGGGCGACCACGCCGTTGCCGAGGCGCTGCTCACCCGCGCGCTGTCGGTGGCCCCCGGTGACGTCACGGCGTGCGCCATGCGCGCCGAGGCGCGGCTGAGGCAGGGCAACCCCGCGGGCGCCCGCGACGATCTGAAGGCCATCGCCGGCGCCGACGCCAGCAACCCCGCCGTGCGGCGCGCGAAGGCGCTGGAGATCGCACTGTCGAGGATGTGACGTCGCCGCCGACGACCTTCGGCCCTGGTCAGACCACTTGCCAGACGCACAGCCCGCGCCGGTACGTCTGCACCACCCGACCCGTGAACGTGCGGCCAAGGAACGCCGAGTTCTTCGACCGCGACAGCAGCTTGCTGGGCGTGACCGCCCAAGGGCGGCGCGGGTCGACGACGGCGACGTCGCCGCTGTCGCCGGCGAACGTCCCGATCTGCCCCGCCATGCCGAGCACGCGCGCCGGCCCCGACGTCATCAGCTCGACGGCGCGCAGCGGCGTGATCGTGCCGTCGTGAACGAAGGTCAGCAGCGCCGCGAACGCCGTCTCGAGCCCGATCACGCCAAACGGCCCGTCGACGAAGCCGCGCGCTTTTTCGTGCGCGGCGTGGGGCGCATGATCGGTGGCCACCGAGTCGACGGTGCCGTCGACCAGGCCCTGCACCAGCGCCGCGCGGTCGGCGACGTCGCGCAGCGGCGGGTTCATCTTCTTGTTCGGGTCGAGATCGTCGGCCGACGTAGGGTGCGTCACGCCGTGCTTCACGACGTCGGCGTCGGTGAGCAGCAGGTGGTGCGGCGACGCCTCGCATGTCACGCGCGCGCCGCGGGCCTTGGCCGCCTTCACGAGCGCCAGCGACGCCGCCGTCGAGCAATGCAGCACGTGGTAGCGGGCGCCCGCCGCCTCGGCCAGCGCGATATCGCGGGCGACGACGTCGCTCTCGGCCCGCCGCGGCTGCCCGCGCACGCCCGCCGCCCGCTGCGCCGAGGACTCGCTCATCGGCGCGTGGTGCCCGTCGACCTGCGTCTGCCGCAGGTCCTCGGCGTGCTGCAGGAACACGAGGTCATGGGCGCGGCACGCGGCGAACGTCGCCGCCATCACGGCGTCGTCGAGCACCGGCAGCCCGTCGTCGGTGAGCGCCACTGCACCCGCGGCCTTCAGCGCCGCGGCGTCGGTGACGAGGGTGCCGCCGAGGCCCTTCGTCGCCGCCGCCGCCACCAGGATGCGCACGCCGCCGTGGCGCAGTGGCTTGGCCGACTGCTCGCGCACGAGCGCGGGGTCGTCGAGCGTCGGCTGCGTATTGGGCATGACGATGCACGTCGTCACGCCGCCCGCAAGCGCCGCGCGGCTGCCCGACAGCAGGTCCTCCTTGTGGGTGAAGCCAGGCTCGCGGAAGTGCACCTGCAGATCGACGAGCCCCGGCATCACCCAGCAGCCGTCGACGTCTACGACCCGCGCCGACCGCGGTACGCGGTCCGGCGCGACGGTGCAGCCGTCGCGCCGCACGATTACGTCGGCCACGACGTCGAGGCCGCGGTGGGCGTCGAGCACGCGTCCGCCGCGCAGCAGGGTGGCTGTGTCGTTCATCGGGCGCGCTCCGGGAGGGACAAGGGTCAGGGCACGACGCCGGCGCCACCGAGCGCCCCGACCGACAGCAGCGCCGCGCCGCCGAGCAGCGACAGGACGAGGCCGACGGCGGCGCCGACGACCAGGCGTCGACGCGACCGTGGCCGGGCGAGGGCGGCGTGGCTCGCCGTGTCGGGCGCGCGCCACAGGAACGGCGACGCCTCCCCCGCCGCCGACGGCAGCGCGCTGCCGTCGTCGGCGGCCTCGAAGACGAGGTCGTCGGCCCGAAGCGCCACATCGGCGTCGGCGTCGGCGCCGGCGACCGGGCGCGTGCGCACCACGCGACGCTCGAGCCGCACCGGCACGATGCCCCGACGCTGCAATCGCTCCTGCTCGGCGCGGGCCTCGTGCTGCTTACGTCGCTGCACGGCGTCGAGCAGCCAGGCGACGTCGAAGCCAGAGAACCGCCGCAGCGGCTGCCAGACCTCGGAACTCGGCCGCCACAGCAAGGTCGACGAGCGGATCCTGCCCTTGTGCGCGAGCAGCAGGAGCTCGTCGGCGGTGTAGGGGCCGCGCGGCCGGCCCTCGATGGCGCAGAACCACACGCGGGTGCGCTTCGTCGACGACGCCTGCGCCGTCGCGTCGGGGCCCGGGGCCTCGAGGCTGCCGGCAAGGACGCCGTCGAACACGCCGGTGACCGCGCGGCTGACGCCGGCGGCACCCTGCAGCTGCCCTCCGCCCGAGAGAGCCGCCGGCGCCGCGACGTCGGCGAAGGGGTTCTTCCAGACGCCGGTGGTCAGCGGACGGTGGCCTTCGTCATGGTGCCCGCCGCGGCCTTCGCGCGGCGGGGCCACGTCTTCGCTCCAGCCCCTTGCCGACGACGACGAGGAGATGCCCATGATGGCCCGGCACCGCGTGCAGCGGACGCGCAGCCCGACGTCGCCCGCGCGCGCGACGCGCGCATCGGGGATGGCATAATTCGCACCGCAGCTCATGCAGCTGTAGTTCACCGGGTCCTCGTCGCTGGCGCGGAGCCCTCCGCGAGCCAACGTCACCATACGTGGGCGCCCCGGCGGGGCAAGGCGGGTCCCGGCCGCCGCGGCGCTCTGGTTCGCGTGCGCCCCGCACGGCCCGTGCGCTCCCCGCGCGGCCCCTGCGCTGCCCGCGCGGCCCGCGCGCCGTCCGTCGCGACGTGCTAGCCCCCCCCCATGCCGCTGTCCCTCGATCAGGCCACCGCGCTCGAGCACGTCGGCGACACGCTCTACATCGGCTTCAACGACGATCTGGCACGCGTCAGCTTCCCGCGCCTGAAGACCATCTCCGGCGCGCTGATCGTCGAGAGCAACCCGGCGCTCAAAGAGCTGCACCTGCCCGCCCTCGAGTCCGTCGGCCGGTACCTGCACGTGCACGACTGCCTCGTCCTCGCCGAGTTGCTCGCCCCGAAGCTGCGCTCCGTCGGCGGCGAGCTGTCGTTGGTGGCCTGCCCGCGCCTGACCACCGTGCGCGTCGGCGTCGCCAGCCAGCCCGTGACGGCGATACGCCTCGAGGTGCGCGACTGCGGCGCGCCGCTGTTGCCCGGGCTGCACGCCCGCGTGGGCGGGTGACGACGACGCGACTGCCATGCGCGGTCCTGGACGAGGTTTTCTGTGCCCTATTCGGCGCGGAACACGACGGCGCCGACGTTTGCCTCTTCGGTGGCGGCCGCGGCGCGCTGGCGCTGCAGCTCCTTCACCTCGGCCTCGAGGTCGCGGAAGCGGTATAGACCGCGGCCAGTCGCCAGCGCATCGACGTCGACGTCGCCGCCGAGGGCGGCCACCTCGCGCGCCAGCGTCGCGTCATCGGGGGCCTCGCCGGTCTCCTCCTGCCACGCGCGCCGCAGCGCGCCGGCGTGGACGCCGGTGCTGGGCGTCGTCGACGCCGCCTGCTTCTCGGTCTCTTCGAGGATGGTCTTCAGGACGGCGCGCCGGGCGTTTTCCTGCGCGGCGGCGCGCTCCTTGCGACCCTGCAGCAGCGAGCGGCCCACGGGGAGCGCGAACAGCAGCAGCGAGAACACGAACGGCACGACGCCCAGCGCGACCGCCGTCGACGGCTCGGGCGGCGGCGTCGGCAGGTGCGACCCCGCCGACGTCAACAGCCACGCCAGCCGGTCGAGGCTCAGGTTCCACGACAGCGCTAGCGACGCCATCAGCAGGTTGAAGGCGTTCACGGCGCCGATCAGGAAGTTCGGTCCGCCCGCGTTGCCGGTCACCGGCGGCGCGGTCACGCGCTCGGTCCACGCCGGGGCCGGGGCGTCGACGCCGACGTCGCCGGCGGTCTTGCGCAGGCGCTCGAACCGGTACGTGATCGCCCCGTCGTCGGAGACGTCGACCTCGCCTTCGTAGTCGAGCAGCAGGCGCGCCATCAGCGGATCGGCCTCTTCGCGCGGCAACCCGGTCACGCGCAGCACGTCCAGCAGCCCGATGCGACCCTTCTGCAGGCGGATCGTGGCGACGAGGCGACGCTCGAGTTCGCGCGGGTCCGCTGGCGGCGCCGCGGGACCGAAGACGAAGCGGTTCACCTTCTCGTAGAAGGGCACGTCATCGTCGGGCAGCGTCTCTTCGATCTCGACCTCCTGCCCGAACCGCTTCACCTTCCGACGTACCGTCCGTCGCCCCGCGCCAGGGCCGCCGGTCGCGGCGCGCGCGCCCCGACGACGGCCAGCGCGGTCCTCCCACAGCGAGCCGTCGTAGACATTGCGCCGCGCCACCGGCGAGAACGGGTGGAACGTCCACCACAGCGCCTCGCTGATCACGCGCAGCACGACCCAGCCGAAGTCGAAGCCGTGGCCGTCGTCGTCGCGGCCCGAGAACGCCAGCGCCAGCGCGATGGCCAGGAAGACCAGCGCATAGCCGAGCAGCGCGACGGCGATCCACGCCCGCACGGCGAAGCGCGCCGCGCCCTTCGCCGCCGACCACACCCGGTCGACGGCGCGGCGGAACCACGGCCGCTTGCCGAGCGGCAGCGAGAACCCGTGAGGAAAACGAAACAGCAGCTCGCCCTGGTCGGTCGTCGACAACGTGCCGCGGTACCGGGACGACAGGAAGTGCAGCCCGCGCTCGGCGTCGCGCAGCGCAAGGCCGGCCTTCGCGGCAGCGTCAGCGATCGTCAGCTCGGCGCGCGCCGGAAGCCCCGCCAGCGCACCCTCGAGCACCCGGGCGGCGTCGGAGGGCTCCATCCATTCAGCCATGCCCGCTTGGATAGACACGCCGCCGCCCGCCGCCAAGGACCCCGATTCCCTCGGTCCCGCCGTTCCTATGCCAAGGCCCCCGAAGGACCCCAAAAAAGACAACCCCCGCCGTGAGGCGGGGGATGGTGGGCCCGGAAGGAGTCGAACCTTCGACCGCCGGATTAAGAGTCCATTGCTCTACCAACTGAGCTACGAGCCCGCACGCGAGCGCGATCCCTACCTGATCGCTGCGACGAGTCAAGGCCGTTCATGCAGAAGCACCACGCGGCGTCCGCCGAACCACAGGCGCGCCCGTCCTCAGGGCCCCGCCGCCGACGCTCGTCGATCCTCGAGTTCCACGCGCGCGTGGCAACGCACCCGGCGCGCCACGCCGATCGTGACCCAGGGCGCCTCGTCCTGCCGACACGCCACGCTCGCCTCGGCGCAGCGCGCCGCGTACGCGCAGCCGCGGACCCATATCGACGCCGTCGTCGGCGTCGTCGCGGTCGGCGGCGCCGCGGCGACCACGCGCGGCGCGCCCCTCTCGTCGCTGCGCCCGACCGCGCGCGGCTGGGCCGCGAAGAGCGCGCGCGTGTAGGGGTGCTGCGGCGCCGACCACAGCGCCTCCACCGGGCCCTCCTCGACGACGCGCCCGGCGTACAGGACCAGCGCCCGCGTCCCGAGGTGGCGGACGACGTGCAGATCGTGGGTCACGAACAGCAAGGCGAGGCCCCGCGTCGTCGACAGCGCGTTCAGCTCGTTGACCACCCGCGCCACCGCGGTGACGTCTAGGCCCGCCGTCGGCTCGTCGAGCAGCAGCACCCGCGGCTCCACTGCCAGCGCGCGCGCGAGGGCGACACGCCGACGCTGTCCCCCCGACAGCGAGCCCGGTCGCCGGCCCACGACGCCGCCATCGAGGCCTACGGCGGCGAGCAGCGCTGCGACGCGCGCCGAGCGCTCCGTCGGATGCAAGCCGTGGATGTGCAGGCCTTCTTCGACGAGTGCGCCCACCGACAGCAGGGGATGCAGCGCGGTCGCCGGGTCGGGGAACACGAGCTGCACGTGCCGCCGCAGGGCCCCCATCGCCGTCGACGCCCGGCGCGTGACGTCGACGCCGACGAACTCCACCGCGCCCTCGTCGGGGTCCTGCAGGCGCGCGAGCAGACGCAGCAGCGTCGACTTGCCGGCGCCGCTCTCGCCCACCACCGCGACGCGCTCGCCGTCATGGACCGCGAGGTCGACCCCGTCGACGGCCACCACCGTGCGTGCGCCCTGGCCGTGGGTCTTCTTCAGGCCGCAGCTCGACAACAAAGGCGGCGTTGCCGGCTCTGGCGCGTTCATGCGTCGACCCCGACCCGCGCGCAGCGGACGCGGGTGCGGTCGCCGAGGGTCAGCCACGGCGGCTCCTCGGCGCACACTGCGGCGACGTCGGGGCAACGGTCGCGGAAGCGGCAGCCCGATGGCCACGCCTGCGGCGCCGTGGCCGGGGGCAGCGTCGGCAACGGTGTGCCGGGCAAGGCCCGTGCGGGCGCGGCACCCAGCAGCGCGCGGGCGAAGGGGTGTCGCGGTGCGCCGAAGACGGTGGCCACCGGCCCGCTCTCGACGATGCGCCCCGCGACCATCACGTGGACTTCGTCGCAGTGCGCGGCGGCGACGCTGAGGTCGTGGGTGACGAGCACGAGTGCCAGTCCGCGGCGCGCGCGTTCGCGCCGCAGCAGCGCGAGGATCTGCGCCGCGACGGTGGCGTCCAGCGCGCTGGTCGGCTCGTCAGCGACGAGCACGTCGGGGTCGGCCACGAGCGCTGCGGCGAGCGCCGCTCGTTGCAGCTCGCCACTCGACAGCTCGTGCGGCCACGCCGTCGCGTGGCGGGCGCCCAGACCCACGTCGAGCAACGCGCGTGTCGCCGCCGCCCGCGCCGCGGCGCGCGTGGCGCCCCGGTGGGCGCGCAGCGCCGACCCGACCTGCTCGTCGATGCGCACGAGCGGGTCGAACGCCGCGCGCGGCTCCTGCATCACGAGCCCGATGCGGGCCCCGCGTACGCGTCGCCAGCCCGGCTCGTCGAGGCTCAGCACGTCGACGTCGGTGTCGCTCCCGGACACCACCACCCGCCCGCTCGCCGCACGGGCGGCTCGCGGCAACAGCCCCACGAGCGCGCGTGCTGTCAAAGACTTGCCCGCGCCGCTCTCGCCCACGATCGCCGCCGCCGCTCCGGCGCGCACGACCCACGAGACGTCGTCCACGACGCGGACCGCCACGCCGCCGCTGACGACGTCGACGCCCAACTGTTCGACGACGAGCCCGCCCACGTCGTTTGCGGCGTCAGCCGTCACCGCTCGGCGACCCCAACTGCTCCACGGTCAGCGAGGACTCGGCAAGCAGCCGCGCGAGCAGCCGCTTCTGCTCGGCGGGATCCATCCGCATCACCATGGTCGGCGTGACCTTGCCTGGCGCCGCCGCCGGCGGTACGTCGGGGACCGCCGAGAACGGGTCGTCGGGCAGCGGCGCCGCCGGCGCTAACGCCGCCGCCGGGGGCTCGACCCACGAAGGCGCGGCCGGCGCCGTGGCGGCGGCGGGGTAGGGCGTCCCGCAGTGCGGGCAGAAGCGCGCCGTGGCCACCCGGGGATTCGCGCACGATCCACAGACCTCCTCGACGGGCAGCGCCGCGGCTCCTTCGCCGGCGGACGGGATCACGAGGTCGAGGGTGGTCGCGCGCTTCAGGTCGCGCGTCGGCAGCGTCCAGGTGGGGTCGGGGGCGACGCTCGTGAACACTGGTAGGTCGGGCGCCAGCGAGGCATCGCCGGCGGGCGACGAGGCGACCACCGCGACGACCGGCGCCGCGACGACCGGCGCCGCGACGGCAGGGACGGGCGGCAGCGGCGGTTGCTCGTCGGGCGGCGCCAGCCTCTCGAGCACGGGGGCCGCGACGACGGGGACCTCGACGACGGGGACCTCGACGACCGGCGCCGCGACGGCAGGGACGGGCGGCAGCGGCGGGTGCTCGCCGGGCGGCGCCAGCTCCTCGAGCACGGGGGCCGCGACGACGGGGGCCGCGACGACGGCAGGGGCGGGCGCCAACGGCGGTGCCTCGTCGAGCGGCGCCAGCTCCTCGAGCACGGGGGCCGCGACGACGGGGGCCGCGACGACGGCAGGGGCGGGCGCCAACGGCGGTGCCTCGTCGAGCGGCGCCAGCTCCTCGATCACCGGC
>VGSZ01000029.1 GCA_016874845.1 Deltaproteobacteria bacterium | reverse complement strand
GCCGTGCCCCGTCGCCGTGCCCCGCCGCCTGCATCCGCCGCCTCGCCGTGCCCCGCCGCCTGCATCCGCCGCCTGCGTCCGTAGGCAGCACTCCGCCCTCTCACGCCATCGCCGCCCGATCGTGGGGCGGCCGCGGCAGCGCCCGTCGGGCCCCCTGCACGTCGTCCAGGCTCGGCGCTCGGTGCAGCTCGAGCGCCTGCCCTTCGGACAGCGCCACCACCGCCGCCCGGATGATCTCCGACGCCGCCCGCGCCGCCTGCACCGGGCCGAGGTGCGCCGTCAGTCGCCGCAGCTCGGCCGCCGACAACGCCGGCCCGATGCGCGCCCGCAACGACGAGCCGAACCGCGGCGCCGTCGCCCCGCGCGGGAACGCCTCGTAGCAGCCACCCAGGTGCAGCGGGAGCACGTCAACGCCTGTCGCCAGCGACAACTTGGCAACGAGCGGCTTGAACGCGCCAAGCGTGCCGTCTTCGCGCCGCGTGCCCTCGGGGAAGATCAAGACGACGTGGCCCTGCTGCACGACGGTCTTCGCCTGCTCGAACGCGAGGCCCGAGCCGGTCTCGCGGTCGACGGGGACGAGGTTCGTCAGGTGCGTGAAGAACGCGACCTTCAGCGGGTTGCCCTCGAAGAAGTAGTCCTTGGCGGCCAGCGGTCGCAGCCCGCTGCCCCAGGCGCCCAGCGCGTACTTGATGAGCCCCATGTCGAGGTGGCTCGTGTGGTTGGCGACCACGATCGCCGAACGGTTGGCCGGGATGAACGCCGCGCCCTCGACCGTCGTGTCGAAGCCGTGGCTGTAGAGGTTCTCCTGCAGCAGCGACAGCGTCGCCCGCCCCGTGTGCACCGCCGGCGCCTGCAGCGCCGCCGTCGCCAGCGTCGTCGCCAGCGTCGTCGCCTTGTCGGCCAGCGTCTTCGGCGCGTCGTCTTCGTCGCCCGTGGCGCGGCCGAGGCGCGGCTCGTCACCCGACGTGCTCGTCGCCTTCGACATCGTCGTCTGGCCGTCGGCGCGCCGCCGCTCGACGTACTGCTCGACGTCGACGACGGTCTCTTTGGTGACCAGCACCTCGGGGTCGACGGTGACGCCGGCCTCGCGCTCGAGCTGGCCCTGCAACTCGACCCACATCAGCGAGTCGAAGGCGAGGTCCTGCGGCAGCGACGTCTGCGCCTGCAGCTTGACGACATCGACGCCGGCGGCGCGCGCGATGGCGGAGCGGGCGGCAGAGATCGCGGCGACGCTGTCGGGCGTGACGGCCTCGACGTCGGCCTCGCGCTTCCTCAACAGCTCGAGCAGCTCGGTCTTCACCTGCTTGCGCTTGACCTTGCGCGTCGACGTGCGCGGCAGCGGCGTACCCAGCACCTCGATGATCGCGGGGCGCTGGAACTGCGGCAGCTTGAGCACGCGCTGGCCCACGGCGGCGCGGGCGCGCCGCAGGCGCTCGGGGTCGTCGGACGCCGCCATGGGCGTGCCGAGCGGCGGGTCGTCGATCGCGGAGGCTGTGGCGACCAGGGCCAGCCGCTCACCGCCGCGCGGGTCTGGCACGCCGAGCAGCGTCAGCTCGAAGACGCCGGGGACGCTCTCGAGCTTCTTCTCGACGTCGTCAAGATAGACGTTCTCGCCGCTCGCCGTGACGACGACGTCCTTGCTGCGGCCCACCAGCCGCACGCGGCCGTCCTGGTCGATGGTGCCGAGGTCGCCGGTCTTGAACCAGCGGTCCGCCGTCAGCACCGCCTGCGTGGCGTCGTCGTTCTCGAAGTAGCCCAGCATGACGTTTTCGGCCTGGGCCCAGAGCTCTCCGACGGCGCCGGTGCTCGCGTCGACATCATGGCCGGTCTCGGGGTCGACGAGCCTCAGCGTGACGCCGGGGACGGGCGTACCGACGGTGCCGGCGGGGGCGCCGAGCTTGCCCTCGGCAACGGTGAGCACGGGCGCGGTCTCGGTCAGGCCATAGCCCTCGGCGAGCGGCAGGCCGATGCCTTGAAACAGCTCGTGCACGGCGGGGGGCAGGGCCGAGCCGCCCGAGATCAGGATGCGCAGGTGGCCGCCGAGCTGGTCGTGGATCGGCTTGAAGAGCAGCCGCCCGGCGGAGACCCCGAGCTTCGCGCCCATCTTCTTGTTGGCCGACAACAGTGTCTTGAAGACGCTGGAGACGAGGTCACCGCGGTCGTCGATGGTCTTCTTCATGCGGCGCTCGAGCAGCTGCCACAGGGCCGGCACGCCGACGATGGCGGTGATGCGGCCGGCCTTCATCGCGTAGGTGACGCGGTCGCCGACGATGGCATCGGGTGTATAGATTTGCGCGCCGGTAGCCAGCGGCATCAAGAAGCCACAGGTGAACTCGAAGGTGTGGTGAATCGGCAGGACCGACAGCATGCGGTCGCCATCGCCGACGGGGAACACGGCGAGCAGCGAGCCGAGCAGCGCGCAGAAGTTGCCGTGGGACAACATGACGCCCTTGGGCTCGCCCGTGGTGCCCGATGTAAACAGGATCGAGGCGAGGTCCGTCGACGTCGGCAGCGCGTGGGTCGCGAGGTCGATCCCCGGGCCGGTGGCGGCCAGCAGGTGCAGGTCGAACAGCGGCGGCGGCACGCGGGCGGCGAGCACGGGCTCGAGGCGGGCCCGCACGTGCTTGTCGACAACGGCCACGGCGGCGCGGGCCTTCCGAAGCACGTTGTCGGCAGCGTCGAGCTCGAGGTTGACGTCCAGTGGCACCAGCGTGGCGCCGAGCAGCAGGACGCCGAAGGCGCAGATGCCCCACGCCGGGTGGTTCTGCGCGCACAAGACGACGCGATCGCCGCGCTGCACGCCGGCCTGCTGCAGCCGCAGGGCCACCGCGCGCGCGCGACCGAGCAGCTCGCCGTAGGTCACGTCGACAATGTCGAGCTCGCCGGGGGCCACCTGCGCCGGGGGCAGGAAGACCGACAGCGCCGGGCGGTTCTTGTGGCGGGCGGCGGCCTCGATGAGCAGGTGGGCCAGCGAGTCGTAGGCGGCGATGGGCGCGCGGGCCTTGTCGTCGCGGCGCGCCTTGCGCGCGCGGTCGAGGGCGGGCAGCTGTCGGCGCAGCAGGTGCTCGCGCCAGTCGACGGCGCCGGGGTCGACGACGGGCACGCCGGCCTTCGTGCAGGCGAGGCGCAGCCCGCGCTGGGCGAAGCGGACGTCGTCGACGAAGAACGGCGGCGCCTGGCACAGCGCGACGTCGGCGCCGCTGCTGCGGCCGAGGGCGCGGACGCTCGCCTGCAGCTCGTCGACGAGCGCGGCGGCCGGGCCGGCCCCGCCGCCGGCGCGATCGCCGAGGGTCTGCAGCAGGCCGGAGACGCCGCGGGCGGCGAGGTCGGCGGCAACGTCGAGCCCGGGGGGCAGCGGCGTGGCGGCGTCGACGTGCAGCGCCGGGGCGAGCAGCGGGCGCGCGGGCGGCGCGTCGATGGCGGTCGGGCCGCTGCGGCGGTGCGTGCGACGGCGCAGGTGCAGGTCGAGCAGGTCGAGCAGCCGCTCGACGGGCAGCGGCGCGCGGTCAGCGGTGGCGACGTGCACCACCGACAGCCCCGTCGTGGCCTTCGTCTGCGCGAGGATCACGGCGGCCGTGGCGTCGGCGACGAGGTCGTGCGGCAGGGCCTCGAGGCGGGCGCGGGGGGCGAACGGCAGGCGCAGCGCGCCGTCGTGGACGCGGTCGAAGACGGCGGCCAGGGCGCCGTGCGCGCCGCCGTCGCGGTCCACGGCCTCGGCAGCGTCGGCGGCGTGCACGGCGCCCCCGACAGGAGCGCGGCCGACAAGCAGCTCGGGCAGACGCATGATCGCGGCGGGGCGGCCGCCCTGCTCGGCGACGGCGGCAACGTGCGTGACGACGTGCAGCTCGGCGAGGGCGCGAGAGAAGCCCCGCAGCGCCGTCGCCGACGCGGTGGGAAACCGCCAGCCGCTGGCGCGGGCCACCAGCGCCGCGCGCATCGCCCGGGCGACGTCGCGCTCGTGGGCCGCGTCGACGGCGCGCTCAAAGCCCTGGCCCGCCGACGGGCCGCCGCGGCCCACCAGCTCGTCGCGCACCCGCTGCCGGCGAGCCGCCGCTGCGTCGGCGTGGGTGACGCAGGCGCGCACGTGGGCGACCTCGGCCGCCAGCGACGCGCGACAGGCGGCGACGTCCAGGTCCTTGCCCTTCACCGCGCTGCCGCCGAAGGCGACGGTGCGCGGGTCGACCTCGGCGCATAGGCCCTTCTTCGGGCCCACCACCGACAGCCGTGACAGCAGCACGAAGCCCGCGCCCCGCGCCTGCGCGAGGGCGAGCAGGCGCGCAGTGGCGTCGAGGTCGTCGGCGACGGCGTCGTCGAGGCGGCGGCTCGATGACAGCGCGCCCTGCCCGTGCACGACCAGCGCGACGCGGGCGTCGTCCCCCGTGACGTCGTCGGGGTCGACGACGACGACGTCGCGGGCGGCCAGGCGCGCGGCCACCGCGGCGCGGAGCGCGCGCGTGGGCGCGTCGGTGGCCGAGAACACGACGACGGCGGAACCGGGGGCCGGGGACGACATGGCGTCGGGGATGGTCGCCGCGGCAGCGTCCGGCAAGCCCCGTCGGTGACGGTCAGTCCCCGTGGGCCCGGCGGCCGCCGGGGTGGCCCGCATGGCCGCCGGGGTGGCGGTAAAGGGTGACGGAGCGGGATGCGACGCCCTCGACGGCGAACGGCACGGGCACGTCGTGGCGGGCGAGCACGGCGGCGCCGTCGGCGTCGAAGAACGGCCGGCCCGAGTCGGCAAGCACGACGTCCTTGCCAGCCGCCCGCCACGCCCGCGCGCGCTGCACGAGCGCGGCGCCGACATCGACGTTGTAGACGACGTCGCCGGCCAGCACGACGTCGGCGCCGCCGGGGCCCACGATGAGGTCGTCGTCACCCGTGATCGGGTCGGCGACCACGCCGTGCACGACGACGCCGTGGTCGGCGGCGACCAGCAGCGCGACCTGCACCGCCAGCGGGTCGACGTCGACAACCACGACGCGGGCGGCGCCCGCCCGCGCCGCCGCCACCCCGGCCAGGCCCGAGCCGCAGCCGACGTCGAAGACGACGCGGCCGACGACGGCGACGACGCCGTCTTCGACGCCGCGAGCCAGCGCCTGCGCGCCGGGCCACGCCACCGCCCAGAAGGGCGCCGGCAAGGGCCCGCCGAAGGCGGCCTCGGCGGCCTGCCACAAAGGCAGCTCGTCGACGGCAGCGGGGGCGCGCAACGACGGCACCAGCGGCGTCGGCCGCGACGGCGCGTGCCGCGCGAGCAGCGCGCGCAGGCGGACAGGGGCGTCGGAGGGCAGGCTCGTCCTCATGGGGGTAGGCCAGTCGTCGCGCGGCTTGCCAGAACGCGCGCCCATCGTCGCGGGTTGCGGTGCCGACGGCGCCGCGGAATGACCGGCGCGTGCCCGCCGAACCTCCCCCGCCGACGCCGACGCCGACGCCGACGCCGACGCCGACCGCGACGCCGACGATGACGTCCCCGGCGTCCGCGACGACCGCGGCGTCCGCGACAGCCGCGATCGCGACGGCCCACGCGTGGGGCGCCGGGCTCGCCGCCGGGGCCGGCCTTTGCGGCGCGCTCGTGACCCGAGGACTCACCGGCCGGCTGATCACCGACGTCGCGGTCGATGCGACGACGTGGCTGGCGACGTGGGCGGCGGGCGCGCTCCTCAGCTGGGCGTGCCTGTGGGGCGGGCTGATCGCGGCCCGCGAGACGACGGCGACGACGACGACAGCGCCAGGGGCGACGGCGGTCCACGCGCTGCGGGCCGCGGCGCTGCTCATCGGCGCGCTGCTGGCAGTGGTCGTCGACGGCGCGTGGCTCGCGCCCGTAGCGGGGGACACGGGCACGCTGGCCGCGGGCGCCGCGCTCACGGCGGCGGTCGCGATCGCGGCGAGGCGACGACCGCGGCGGGCAGCGACGACGACGACGACCATGACGAGGACGACGACGACGACGAGCGCCCCCCCGCTCGCGCGCGGGCGCCTCGGCGCGGTGAACGCGGCGAGCGCGGCGTCGGGCGCCTTCTTCACCGCGGCGCCGGGCGCGGCGGGGGCCGCGATCGCGGCGCACCTGACCGACGCGACGCTCGGGGCCTCGAGCGTCGCGCACGACGTCGTGGGGGGCGCCGCGCTGGTGGGCGCCGTCGGGGGCGCGCTGGGCGTCGCGATCGCGGCAGGGCGGGGGGCGCTGTCGTCGCCGCGGCTGCGCCCGGCGCTGTTCGTCGCCGCGGCGGTGCTGGTGTCGCTGGCGGGGGCGGGCTGGGACACGGTGCCTGGCCTGCTTGTCGACGGCGCGCGGCCGGCGTCGTTCCTGGCCGCCGAGGCGTGGCGCTTCGTCGTCGCCGTACTGCTGCTCGGCCCGCCGGCGGCGGCGTTGACGGCGCTGACGCTGCTGCCGGTGCTGGGCGCCGTCGAGGGCGACGATGATGTCCGGGGCTGGCGCGCGGCGGCGCTCGTCGGGCTCGGTGGCGCGGCGGGCATTATCGCGGGGGCGGCGGGGGCGCTGCTCGTCGTCGTGCCGGCGCTGGGCAGCCGCGGCGCGCTAACCCTGGTCACGCTCGGGCTGCTGGTCGTCGGCAGCGCGCTGGCCTTCATCGGGCGGCGCGCCGCGGGCAGCGAGCCGGTGGGCGTGTGGGCGGCGGCGGTGACGTGGGGGACGGTGGCGGTGCTGCTGCCGGACTGGCAGTGGGCGGCGTTCGCCACTGTCGATCCCACGACGCTGCGGCCGGCGAAGGTGGCGCCGCGGACGGCGCTGGTCGCCCACGCCGAGGACGTCGCCCACGGGCTCGTCACGCGGGTCAAGACGCGGCCGTCGAAGCGGGCCCGCGCCACCGGGGCGCGGGCGGCGCAGGCGCTGCGGCACGACGGCTTCGTCGTCGCTGACGACGACGGGCGCGGCGGGCGCGGCGTCCGCGCGGCGGCGCGGCGGGCGCTGGTGCCGCTGGCGCACACCAGGGCCCGGACGCGCGCGCTCGTGGCGGCCGCCGCGCCCGAGCCGCTGGTCCGGGCGCTGCGCGCCGCGAACGTCGCCGTCGTCGACGTCGTGACGCCGACGACGCTGCCGGCGGCGGTGCGGCCGCGCGGCCGCGCGCAGGGCGACGTCGGCGTGGTCGTCGTGCCGGGCGGCGCGCGCGCGGCGCTCGCGCGAGCGGCGGGCGCCTATGACGTCGTGGTCGTCGAGGCGCCGCCGCTGTTCGCCGCGCGCACCGCGCGCCTCGTGGACGGCGCGCTGCTCGCCGCCGCGGGCGCGAGCCTGCGGCCCGGCGGGGTGTTCGCGCTGACGTTCCCGTGGTCGGGCGCCGACGTCGACGTCGTCGTGGCGCTGGTGCGCAGCGCGCGCGCCGCGCTGCCGGCGGTGGCGCTGTTTTCGGTCGGCGACCGCGGCGTGCTCGTCGGCGGCGACGCGGCCGCCCTCGAGTCGGAGGCGACGACGATGACGGCAGCGCCGCCGCCGGCGCTGCCGTCGCTGCTCGTGGCTGGCGACGACGTCACGGCGTGGCGGGTGTGTTCGGCGGGCGACGTCGACCGCGTGCTGGCGGCGCGGCCCGCAGAGCGCGTGGGGCGCGAGCGCTTTGCGTGGGACGCCGCGCGGGCGGCGTGGGCGTCGCCGGGGGCGCGCGCCGTCGTGGACGGGCTGCTCGCCCTCGTGCCCGAGGACGCCGCCGCGCGCCGCGCGCGGCTTGATGCGGCGTTCCCGCCGCGATCGGTGAAACGACGGGCGACGGCGACGGCGCCCATGGGCGCGCGCTGAAGGTGAGCGCCCCCTTCAGCCGCGACGCGCGGCGGGCTTCGCGAAAGAAGGGGGCGGGGTCGGGAGCCGGCGACGTCGTCGCCGCGAGCGGCAGCGGGTCTCAGGCCGCCAGCGGCGGGCCCAACTGCGCGGCGCGCTGGGCGCGACGCAGGCGGGCGACCTCGGCGGGGGTCAGCTCCTTCAGGCGGCGGTCGAGCACCGGCTTGGCGCGGTGGCTGTGCGCCGCCCCGAGCGCCGGCAGCACGCTCTCGGCGAAGAAGGCGACGTCGCGAGGCATGCACTTGCCGAGCAGGTCGACCAGACCGCCGGCCAGCGTGCGCGCGTAGTCGGGCCCGGCGGCGCACAGCGCCGCGAGCAGGCGCACCGCGCCGGCCTGGGCCAGCTCGGCGGGCTGCGTCAGGTCGGCCAGTGCATGCCAGAACAGGTCGCGCGACGGCCACAGCGCCTCGGCGTGCTTCGACGCGACGGGCGACAGCGCCAGCATCGTGAACTGCAGCATCTCGCGGCGAGTGGCGTCGATCATCTCGATCAAGCGCTCGGCGTGACCGAGGAGCAGCTCAGGGGCGCGCGTGCCGACCTCGGCCACGACGCGGGCGGCGTCGGGGGCGTGCACGTCGTCATGGCGCTCGATCACCGCGATCAGGACCGACACCGCGTCGGCGTCGTCGGCGAAGACGATGTCGGCCGCCAGCTCGAGGTTCGGCATCTCGTCGGTGCGGCCCACCGAGATCGCCAGCCGCGCCAGCAGGTCGCGCTCGCGCTGCGACCGCGCCGCCTGCCGCTCGAGCGCGGAGTCCTCGCCCGCGACCCCCAACTCGCCCAGCATCGCCTCCGCGATCTCGCTGGCCACCATCGCCGTCGCCCGGCGCGCCCGCACCGGCTTCTCGGCCCGGGCCGGCTTGTCCGCCGCCCTCGCGGCTGCCTTGTCCGCACGAGCGGGCTTCTCGATCCGGGCGGTCTTCGCCGCCGACGGACGCTTCGGTGCCACGGGAGCCTTCACGCTGCGCAACGCCACCTCGACCCGGGCCGCCGTCTTGCCGGCCGTCTCGGAGTGCAACGGACGAGCCGCCCGCGCGATCTTCGTCGCCCCAATCTTGTCGCCCTTCGCCGGCGTCACCGCCTTCTTGTCGCGCAGCGTCACCGCCTTCTTCGCCGGCTTCGTCGCCGTCTTGGTCTTGGTCTTCGTCGCCGTCAGGGTCCGCGTCAGCGCCACAGGTACTCCAAGGTCACGGGTCGGGTCGGGTCGAATGGGGTCGGTCGGGTCGGGGGGACACAGCGGGGATGTCATCGGGGATGGAGCAGCGCGCCACCCTCGAGGACACACCAGTTCGGCCAATCGTGGGGCGCACGCGAAGCGGCGGGTTGGCTCCCACATCGGCCTGCTCCGCGAGAGAACGTTCTCGACGGCACCTCCGCAGAAACCCCGGCAGGCCACATGGCCGCCGGCAGGGTGTGATCGCGGTCGCGACACAGACCCGAGTGGTGGGGAGATGTATCACACCCTCGCGGAAAAGCGAGGGCCATGTGCACCCCTGCCCCCTCACACGAAAAAGCGGCGTGCTTTCCGGGATTCGCACGCCGAATCGTATCCGTCGTCTCCGATCTCGCCCACCGTGCGTGGTGCTGGCGCCCGCCCCGACCGGCCCAGCGGTGGACGGACGGTGTCACTCGGGGTCGACGGGCCCGATGCGGCGCGCCCGGGGCAGGCTGAACTCGTCCATCTTCTTCATCAGGGTGCGACGAGCGATGCCAAGTCGACGGGCGGCGTGCTCGATGTTGCCGCCGGTGGCGGCCAGCGCCGCGCGCACGAAGGCGGCGTCGAGGTGGCGCGGGTTCACGCCGACGAGCTCGTCACCAGCGGAGCGGTCGGCGGGGACGACGGGGTGCGCGTCGTGGATGGTCTCGTGCGAGCGGAAGCGCCCGGTGCGCTCGCCGAAGCCGGTGTTTTCGTCGTCGCCGAAGGCGTCGCTCACGGCGCGCAGCCGCGCGCGGACGTCGGCGATGGACACGACGGTGCGCCCGGCACGCGCGGTGGCCTCGGCGACGGTCTCCACGGTGGCGCGCAGCGCGCGCACCTCGCCGGGCCACGGGGCCTGCGCGAGCATCTCCATCGCCTCGTCAGCGACGACGACGCGGCCGCCGTCGGCGGCGGGCAGCGCGGCGAGGAACGTGGCGACGAGCCCGGGGATGTCGGCGCGGCGGACGGCGAGCCCGGGCACCGCCACGATCTCGCCGTCGGCGAGGCGCCACGCCAGGTCGGCGCGCAGCGCGCTCGCCCGCAGCGGCTGCTTCGACGCCGATATCAGGCGGAACTTCGGCGGCCGCGGCGCCTCGTGGGGAGCGACGCCCAGCGGCGCGTAGTCGCCGCTGCCCTCGAGCACGTCGAGCAAGAACCCCTGCGCCACCGGCGGCAGCGACTCGACCTCGTCAAGGAACAGCGTGCCGCTGTCGGCGTCGAAGAACGCGCCGGTGACGGCGCGGTCGGCGCTGGTGTAGGCGCCCCTCGCGTGCCCGAGCAGCTGCGCGCGCAGCGCGAGGGGATCGTTGGGCAGCCGGGCGCAGTTGACGGCGACGAAGGCGCCGCGAAAGCCGCCGCGCTCGTGCAGCTGGCGCGCCGCCCACGTCTTGCCGGTGCCCGACGCGCCGAGCAGGAACACCGGCCGCTTCGACGGCGCCGCCGCCGACAGCTGCTCCTCGAAGCGCCGCCCCGCCGTCGACCGCGTCGCCGTCGACGACGTCGCTGGCAGCGTCGTCAGCGTCTCGAGCCAGCAGGCGCGGCTGCCGAGGGCGATGGCCTCGACGACATCAAGGGGCACGGCGTCGCCGGCGACGAGTCGTCTCCCGCTCCCTGCGCCGGCGCGCGCCTCGTCCAGCGCGGTCAGGAACGAGCCGTTGGCCGAGCCGAGATCGAGGAACGACCACTGCTCGCCGTCGCGGCGCAGCATCGCGTGCACGCGGCTGACGCGGTCGCTGCGCAGACGGATGTCGGCCTGCTCGGAGCGCCCGATGAGCACCGCGCTGCGCAGGTCGGCCAGGGGCAGCAGCAGCGACGCCTCGCCGGTCTCGTGCACGCGGACGGCGACGATGGGCGCGCGCCCGCCGAAGGGGCCGGGCAGCCGGTCGCCCCGGCCCGCGGTGTTCTCGGGCTTCCTCGTCCTACCTGGGGTCTTCGACACCCGCCCCTCCTGCACCCAGCCGCCGCCGGCGACGGGTGGGGCATTCTCCCCCGGCGCGCGGGTCGAACACACCTGCGATCTGCGCCGGGCCCGGTGCGCCGACCGGCCCGGTCGACGGAGACGTCAACGTCCGGCCGTGGGCGGCGCCGCCGCGTTCATCGCCGGTCCGCCGCGCCCCCCCCGCGCGGCACGCCCCTCACATCGCAGCACGCCGGGGAGGTCGACATGCTCTCCCTGCGCTCGGTCGGTCCGGGGGGCGCAGGACACGCGCTGTATCTCGATCCTCGAGCGGCAGGCGGCGCTGCGCCGTCTGCCACCGTGGGACGACGTCCGCGCGGCGTGGCAGCGCCCCCTGTCGCCGCCGCCGGGAGCGCAGGCCCTCGCCGTCGTCGCGAGGAGCCCCGACGGCGCCGCCGCCCGCGTCGTCCACGACACTGGCAGCGACGGCGCCGGGCTGCTCGCCGCCGTCACCGTCGGGCGGCACGTGAACTGCGACCTGTGGCGCGACGCCGACACCGCGTCACGTCGTCACGTCGTGGTCGTCGCCCGCGGCAGCACGCTGTTGAGCGTCGACCTGCGCTCCTCGCTGGGCACCATCAGCGCGCCGGTGCCGCCGCGGTGGCGGGCCCCGGCCGCGCGCTGCCGGCCCCGGGAGCCGCGGTCGACGAGGGCGCGCCGCCCTCGCCCGCGGCGTGAACGACGCCGGCGCTGCGCCGTCGAGCGTCGGTCACCGCCGGCGCTGCACGACGACGTCGGCGACCCCCCAGGAGAACGGCGCGCGCCGCCGCGCGACGATTGCGAAGGCATCGTCGTCCACGGCGTGCACGACGGCTACGACGACCGCGCCCGACGGCAGCGCGTGCAGCCGCGCGGTCACGGCGGCCCGCGTGGCGACGCTCCACGTCGCCCAGGCGAGCCACACGTGGGTGGCTCCTTCCAGGCCCGTCGTGCGCGCGTCACCGACCGCCACGTCGACGCCAGCGGCGCGCAGCGCAGGGCCGGTGGTGTCGACGTGGGAGCGGCAGACGTCGACGCCGCGGGCGGCGGCCCCCAGCGCGCGGGCGCCGACGAGCGCGGCGCCGCGGCCGCAGCCCAGATCGACAACGACGCTGCCGGCGTGGGCGCCGTGGGCCCGCAGCAGCGCGGCGGCGACCGTGACGAAGGCCTCGCCGTAGACGAGGTCATCGTCGTCAACGTCGGCGGCGACGTCGGCGGCGGTCGCGCGGGCGCCGGTGGCGTAGGGGGACGGCAGCGCGCGCCAGCCGGTCCACCACGCTCGCCAAAGCACTGGCCGCGGCGCGAGCACAACCGCGTCGACGACGCGAAAGACCACGCGCAACAGCAGAGCGACGACGACGGTCATGCGGGCAGCGGCCGAAGCGGCGGGCACAAAGGCAGGAGGCAGCCGGACGCAGCGCAAGCCGGGTCCGACTGCCTCGTCGAGCGCAGCGACGCCGGCGCCGAAGCGCGCGACGTCGACGCGAGTGGTGTCAGTCCTTCGACTCTTCGGTCGCGGCGTTGAGCGGGACCTCGTTGCCGACGAGCTCGATGATCGAGATCGGGGCGTTGTCGCCGCGGCGGATGCGCGACTTGGTGATGCGCGTGTAGCCGCCGTTGCGGGTCTTGAAGCGCGGGGCGATGTCGTTGAAGAGCTTCTTCAGCACCTCGCCGTCCTTGATGTCGCGGAACGCCATGCGGTGGGCGTGCAGGTCGCCGGCCTTGGCGATCGTGATCAGCTGCTCGGCGAACGAGCGCAGCTCCTTGGCCTTCGCGTCGGTGGTCTCGATGCGCTCGTGGCGGAACAGCGACGTCGCCATGTTGCGGAAGAGAGCGGTGCGGTGGCTCGCGGTGCGGCCGAGCTTCCGGCCAGAGTTACGGTGACGCATGTCTGTCTCCTGGGGTTGGGCGTCTCGCGACGCTCGAAAGGGAAGGTCGGACGAGAGGTCGAAGGAAGCGCGGGCACAAGCGCCGGCGACGTCGTCCAAGTCGCCGGCGCGAGCGGGCTCACGCCTCGAGGTCGTCGCCGTCGTCGTCGTCGTCGTCGCTCAGCGTGTCGCGCAGCACCGGGCCGCCGACGATCACGGGCTTGGCGGCGCCAGGCTTCGGCGGCCAGTTCTCGAGCTTCATGCCGAGCGACAGGCCCATCTCGTGGAGGATCTCCTTGATCTCCTTGAGCGACTTGCGGCCGAAGTTCTTCGTCTTCAGCATGTCGCTCTCGGTCTTCTGCACGAGATCGCCGATGAACTTGATGTTGGCGTTCTGCAGGCAGTTGGCCGAGCGCACCGACAGCTCGAGCTCCTCGACGGAACGCAGCAGGTTCTCGTTGACGCGCTCCTCCTTCACCTCGGGCTCGGGCAGCTCGGGCTCGATCTCCTCGTTGAAGTTGATGAAGATCGAGACCTGCTCCTTCAGGATCTTGGCGGCGATGCCGACGGCGTCCTCGGGGGACACGGCGCCGTTCGTCCAGACCTCGAGGGTCAGCTTGTCGTAGTCAGTCTGCTGGCCGACGCGGGCGTGGGTGACGTTGTAGTTGACCTTGACGATGGGCGAGAACAGCGCGTCCATCGGCAGCGTGCCCAGCGCCTGGCCTTCCTGGCGGAACTGGTTCGCCGGCACGTAGCCGCGGCCACGCTTCACGGTCAGCTCAGCCTTGAACGTGCCGCCTTCGGCCACGGTGGCGATGTGCTGGTCGGGGTTCAAGATGATGACGCTCTCGTCGTGCGAGATGTCGCGCGCCTTGATCTCCCGCGGACCCTGGATCTCGATGCGCGCGGTCTTGCCGTCGCCGCTGCCCTGCAGCTTCAGGTCGACTTCCTTGAGGTTCAAGATGATATCGGTGACGTCTTCCTTGACGTCGGCCACCGACATGAACTCGTGGGAGGCCCCCTCGATGCGCACCGACGTGAAGGCGGCGCCCTGCAGCGACGAGAGCAGGATGCGGCGCAGGCTGTTGCCCAGCGTCACGCCGTAGCCACGCTCGAGAGGCTCGGCGACGAATTTGCCGTAGTGGGCCGTCAACGTGTCGCGATCGACGACCATGTTCTTCGGACGGATCAGGTCACGCCAGTTCTTTTGCAGCGACATCGACATCTACCTCTTTCCTGAGCCCCCACCGACACCCCGACACCACGTCGGCGAGCCCGGCAGGGACACGAGACGAAAAAACCGGAAGCGAGCGAACCCACGAACGACCGCGACGACGAAGACGCCGTCGATGGCCCGTCAGACGCGGCGGCGCTTGGGCGGACGGCAGCCGTTGTGCGGCACCGGCGTGACGTCACGAATCAGCGTGACGCGCATGCCGCAGTTGGCGATGGCGCGCAGCGCCGACTCACGACCGCTGCCCGGGCCCTTCACGCGGACCTCGATGGCCTTCATGCCGTTGTCCATGGCCTTGCGGCACGCGTCTTCGGCGGCGACCTGCGCGGCGAACGGGGTCGACTTGCGCGAGCCCTTGAACTGGCGAGCGCCGCATGACGACCACGACACGGTGTTTCCCGTCGTATCGGTGATCGTGATGACCGTGTTGTTGAACGACGCGAGCACGTGGGCGATGCCCGTCGTGACGTTCTTCTTGACCTTCTTCTTGCCCTTGGGGGTAGCCATTTCTTCGATCCTGACCGCGCGACAGAGCGCGACGAAAAAGAGTACGGGAGGGGTGCCCGGAGCGGCGAGCCGCGGCGCGGGCGTTCACGAGCGGGGCACCGCGTGCGCGGCGCCCGCGCGCGCTCACTTGCCAGCGGCGGCAGGCTTGCGGGCGACGGCCTTGCGCGGACCCTTGCGGGTACGGGCGTTGGTGTGCGTGCGCTGGCCGTGCACCGGCAGACCCTTGCGGTGACGCAGGCCCTTGTAGCAGCCGAGATCCATCAATCGCTTGATGTTCAGCGCGACGTCGCGGCGCAGATCACCCTCGACCTTGTACTCCGACTCGAGCACGTCGCGGATGCGCGCGATCTCGTCCTCGCCGATGTCGTCCGAGCGCTTCTCGGGATCGACCTTGGCCGCGGTCAGGACGCGCCGCGACGTCACCGGCCCGATGCCGTAGAGGTAGGTGAGCGCGATGCCCATCTTCTTGTTGCGAGGAAGGTCGACACCAGCAATACGAGCCACAGTTGCCTCCAGAACACTTTCAGCAGACGGATGAAAGACCGTTGCTGGACAGATTCAAAAGTGCATGGAGGCAAAGGCGACGGGTCGCCTTTGGAGGGAGCGCTCTTCCGGTTGTCGTCCCGGCGCTGCTCTTCGCGCTCCACCGGCCCGTCGAACACGAGGGACCGATCTCCATGCGCGAAACAGGGGGCCGCAGCGACGTCGCGCGCGGGCCCGACAGGCGAGGGCTCAGCCCTGGCGCTGCTTGTGCCGCGGGTCGGTGCAGATCACGCGCACCACGCCCTTGCGGCGCACGACCTTGCACTTCTCACACATGCTCTTGACCGACGCACGAACCTTCATGACCAGCCTCCGCGTCCGCCTCACGGCGGGCGAGCGATGAGCGATCTCCCTGAGGAGAGACCGGGCGGAACAGGAACTACCAATCGCCGCCCCGGATGTCTACGACTACTTCTTCTTCGCCTTCTTCTTCTTCGCCGCTGCCGGCCTCCGCGACGCCGTCGAGACCTTTGCTCCCGCCTTCGTCGAGGTCTTCGCGGCCTTCTTCGTCGAGGTCTTCGCGGCCTTCTTCGTCGAGGTCTTCGCGGCCTTCTTCGTCGAGGTCTTCGCGGTCTGCTTGGCCGCCGGCTTCTTCTTCGCCACCGACCTCTTCGGAGCAGCGGCCCGCTCCCCGTTTATGGCCTTGCGGGCGAGCGGGTCGAGGATGGCGCGGATCGCCGCAGTCACCTCTTCGCGGCCGAGCGTCCCGTCGACGGTGCGCAGGAGGGCGCCGTACAGGTGGCGCACCGGCGCCGTCTCGGCGTGGAACTTGGCGAGCCTCTTGTTCACTGCCTCGAGGGTGTCGTCGGGGCGGTGGGTCAGGCCTTTGTGGCCGCAGCGGTCGCAGGTGTCGACCACCTTCGGCGGCATCGACTGCAGGTGGCAGATGTGCCCGCAGGACGGGCACGAGCGCCGGTAGATCGCCCGGTCACGCACGACCGCGTCGGGGCAGTCGAGTCCGACGACGACGTCGATGCGCTCGCCGCGGGTGGCGAGCATCGCGTTGAGCGCCTCGCCCTGCGCGGTGGTGCGCGGAAAGCCATCGAGCAGAAAGCCGCTCTTGCAGTCTTCGCGCGTGGTGCGCTCGGCGATCATCTCGATGACGATGGCGTCGCCGACGAGGCCACCCGCCTGCATGACCGCCGCGACCTGAAGACCGATCGTCGTGCAGTTCTTCACGTGCTCGCGAAGCATGTCGCCCGTCGACAGCTGCGGGATCCCGTAGAGTTCTACGAGTTGCTTCGCCTGGGTGCCTTTGCCGGCGCCGGGCGGCCCGAACAGGATGATGCGCATGGTGTCTCTCGCGGAAGCGCGGCGCGGCGGGCCCTGGTCTACGCAGGGTCGCCGCCGCGAAGCGCGATCAGGCGGCAGGAGCCGGCTGCGGCGGGGTGTCCTCTTCGGCGACGACGTTCTGGCTGGTGCGGGCCCGGCCACGGATGCGCGGGCCGTCGGCGCCGGCGAAGCCGTCGTAGTGGCGCGTGATCAGATGGCCCTCGATCTGCTGCGCGGTGTCGAGGGCGACGCCGACGACGATGAGCAGGCCGGTGCCGCCGAAGTAGAACGGCACCTGGTTGGACATGAAGCTCTGGATCAGCGTCGGCAGGATGCAGACGATGGACAGGTACACGGCGCCGGCGAACGTGATGCGCGTCAGGACGTGGTCGATGTACTCCGCCGTCTCGCGGCCGGGGCGCACGCCGGGCACGAAGCCGCCGAACTTCTTGAGGTTGTCGGCGACGTCGACCGGGTTGAAGACCATCGCGGTGTAGAAAAACGCGAAGAAGATGATCAGCAGCACGTACAGCGTCATGTACTGCCAGGTGCCGGGCTGCAGCGCCTCCTGCACGGGCTTCATCCACTCGGCCTCGATGAATGACGCGAGCGTGGCCGGGAACATCAGCAGCGACGACGCGAAGATCGGCGGGATGACGCCCGAGGTGTTCACCTTCAGCGGCAGGTGCGTCGCCTGACCGCTGTACTGCTTGTTGCCGACGATCCGCTTGGCGTACTGCACCGGGATGCGGCGCTGACCCCGCTCCATGAAGACGATGGCGAAGATGACGGTGACGATGGTCAGCCCGAGGACCGCGAGCTCGCCGCCCGAGTAGGTCCCCTCCTTGATGCCCACGCCGGTGCTGAACAACGCCGCCGGCAGGCCAGCGACGATGCCGGCGAAGATGATCATCGACGTGCCGTTGCCGATGCCGCGCTCCTGGATGCGCTCACCCAGCCACATGATGAACGTCGTGCCTGTCGTCAGCGTCAGGATCGTCATGATCGTGAAGCCGAGGCCGCCAACCGACGCAGCCCAGTCGGCGTCGACGACGCTCTGGCCGTTGTTGTTGATGCCCTTCAGCCACTGCGACAGCATCACGCCCTGCACGACCGACACAATGATGGTGCCGTAGCGCGTGTACTGGTTGATCTTGCGGCGGCCCTGCTCGCCCTCCTTCTGCAGGCGCTCCAGCGACGGCACGACCACCGTCATCAGCTGCATGATGATCGAAGACGTCACGTAGGGCATGACTCCCAGCGCGAACACGCTCAGCTGCTCGAGCGCACCGCCCGAGAAGAAGTTGAACAGGCCGAGGAAGCCGCCGCCCCCCGACGACGTCTTCAGGTAGTCCTGCATGATCGCGCGGTCGACGCCCGGCGTGCTGACGAAGATGCCGATGCGGTACACCGCCAGCAGCGCCAGCGTGTACACGATGCGCTTCCGCAGCTCGGGGATGCGGAACATGTTCACGAGTCCGGAGGCCACGTCGCCACCTCGTCCATCAGGCACACCGCCGAGTCATCGGCGGCGTCGCGGAAGGAAAACCCAGCACGGCGCTCTTCGTCGACGACGACGAGCCCGCATCGCGGAACGGTTAGGCGCTGGCCTTGGCGGCGTCAAGGACCTCGACGGTGCCGCCCGCGGCCTCGATCTTCTGGCGGGCGCCCGCCGAGATCGCGTGCACGCGCACCGTGAACTTTTTCTTCAGCTCGCCGGTGCCGAGCACCTTGATCTTCTCGCCCTGCTTCTTGACCAGGTCCGACAGGAACAGCGCCTGCTGGTCGATGACCGCGCCGTTGTCGAAGCGCTCCTCGAGGCGGCCCACGTTCACCGTCGCGTAGTCGACGCGGAAGTCGAAGTTCTTGAAGCCACGCTTGGGCAGGCGGCGGGCGAGGGGGAGCTGGCCGCCCTCGAAGCCCGGGCGCACGTTGCCCGACTTGGTCTTCTTCTGCCCCTTGTGACCGCGACCAGCGGTCTTGCCGTGGCCCGACGCGCGGCCGCGGCCGAGCCTCTTCTTGTTCTTGCGGGCGCCGTGCGGCGCGACGAGGTTGTGCAGGCCCTGGATCTCGGTGGTCGACATGGTTGGCTCCTTGCGCCGCCTGCTGCGCAGGCGACTTGGATGAGAGCGTCGACGCGACGTCGACGCCGGTAATCGTACGCCGTCCGGATCGATCGGCCCGGGGCGGCTGTCAAAGGGGTCGTCGCCGAGGGCGCGGCAACGACAAGAGAGACGAAGCTTCGGACGAGGCTGCGGGGCCAGACCCCGCGGCCAGCCTCACTTCTTCGGCGTGCCGTCGGCGTTGCGGTGCCGACCGCCGAACAGCGCGGCCTCGCCCTTGAGGACCTGCACCGAGACGAGGTGCTGGACCTTCTCGACCATCCCGCGGACGGCGGGGGTGTCCCGCAGCTCGACGGTGTGGCCGATGCGGCGGAGGCCGAGACCCCTGAGGATCAGGCGTTGGGCTTCGGGCTTGTGCGACAGGCCACGCAGCTGCGTGACGCGGATCTTGGTGGCGTTCGACATGACGGAGTCCTCGCTGGACGGTGGGTTCGTCGGGCTGCGACGGGCAGGGCGAAGGCGTCACCCTGGCCGGCTGGCTCAAGCGTGCGCGGCGGGCTGCGTCGCCGCATCGGCGGGCAGCTCGACGCCACGGCGCCGGGCGTGCTCGGCGGCGCTCTTCAGCTGCCGAAGCGCGTCGACGGTGGCGTGCACGACGTTGTGCGGGTTCTTCGTGCCGAGCGACTTCGAGAGGATGTTGTGGATGCCCGCGGCCTCGAGCACGGCGCGCACCGTGCCGCCGGCGATGACGCCGGTACCATCCGAGGCCGGACGCAGCACCACGAGACCCGAGCCGAAGTGGCCCTTCACCTCGTGGGGGATCGTCGTGCCCTTCAGGCTGACCTTGAACAGGTGCTTCTTCGCCTGATCGCCGCCCTTGCGGATGGCCTCAGGGACCTCGTTGGCCTTGCCCAAGCCGACGCCGACGTGGCCTTCGCCGTCGCCGACGACGACGAGCGCGGCGAAGCTGAAGCGCTTGCCGCCCTTCACGACCTTGGCGACGCGGTTGATGTGGATGACCCGCTCGGTGAGCTCACCCAGGGTCTCGGGATTGATCGGCTTCTCGGCCATTTTGTTTGTCCTTGAAATCTTAAGGGGGAGTCGGGTTCAGAGGCTCAGGCCGCCCTCACGGGCGCCGTCGGCGACCGCGGCGATGCGGCCGTGGTAGCGGTAGCCGTTGCGGTCGAAGACGACGGCTTCGACGCCGGCCTTCTTGGCGCGCTCGGCGACGGCCTTGCCGACCTCCTTGGCCGCGTCCGCCTTCTTCTTGCCCTTCAGGGCGTCGCGGATGGCCTTGTCGAGGGTCGACGCCGCAGCCAGGGTCTTGCCCTGGTTGTCGTCGATGATCTGCGCGTAGATATGCGTCGCGCTGCGGAACACCGTCAGACGGGGACGCTCGGCGTCGCCCTCGACGCGCTTGCGGATGCCCAACTTGCGCTTGACGCGCGTGGCTTCCTTGGGGTTCTTGCGGCGGAGGCTGGAAAGATCGACCTTACGCATGACACTGTCTCCTGAGGGTAGCGGGCTCGTTTTTGTCCGGTCGAACCAGCATCCTCGCTTTGGTTGGGGGCCAATGGATGCCCGGGCGAAGTTGCCTTCGACCGAGCATCCACCGGGTCAGAAGGATCACTTGGCGCCGGACTTGCCTTCCTTCTGCAGCGGCTTCTCGTCGGAGTAGCGGACGCCCTTGAGGCCGTAGGGGTCCTTGTTGACCGGGCGGAACGAGCGCACCTTGGCCGCGCAGGCGCCGAGCGCCGTCTTGTCCGCCGAGCTGAGGACGATGTGCGTCTTCTTCTCGTCGGTGACGGCGGCGGCGATGCCCTCGGGGAGCTTGAACACGATCGGGTGGCTGAACCCGAGCGTCATGTGCAGCTCCTTGCCCTTGACCTCGGCGCGGTAGCCGACGCCCTGGATGTCGAGCTCACGGGTGAAGCCCCTCTCGGCGCCGACAATCATGTTCTGGATCAACGTGCGCGTCAGGCCGTGCAGCGAGCGGCTGTTCCGCTCCTCGTCGGGGCGGGCGATGACGACGTTGCCGCCTTCGACGCTGACCTTCATCGCCACGTGGGGCTTGAACGAGAGCTTGCCCTTGGGGCCCTCGACCTTCACCTCACCACCAGCGACGGCGACCTTGATGTTCTTGGGGACGATGATCGGCTTCTTGCCAATGCGGGACATAGTGCACCAAATCAGTTGATGGAGTTCGGAATAAAGTGACCTGCGGGCGGGCGCCCCTGAGGGGCGCTAGGCTCAGCGCGGGGTCACCAGACGGTGCAGAGGACCTCGCCGCCGACGCGGTCCTTGCGGGCCTGCGTGTCGGTCATGACGCCGCGCGACGTCGAGACGATGGCCATACCGATGCCGCCACGGACCGTCGGCAGCGCGTCGGCCGACGAGTATTGGCGCAGACCGGGCTTGGAGACGCGGGTGAGGCCTTCGATCACCGGCTGGCTGCGGTCGTCGTACTTCAGCGTGATGTGAAGGGTGGCGCGGCCGCCATCCTGATCGACGCGGAAGTCCTCGATGTAGCCCTCGTCCTTCAGGATCTGGGCGATGCGGGTCTTCAGCTTCGACGCGGGGGCGGTGGTCGTCTTGTGCTTCGCCATCAGGGCGTTGCGCAGGCGCGTGAGGAGGTCGGCGATGGGATCGGTCATCATGATGGGTTGACCTTCAGAGGAGTGTGAAATCGAAGAGGGAGAAGGAGGCGCTCACTTGCGGAACGGCATGCCCAGGTGCGCCAGCAGCGACTTGCACTGCTCGTCGTTGGCGGCCGTCGTCACGAAGGTGATGTTCATGCCGCGGAGCTTGTCGACCTTGTCGTAGTCGATCTCGTTGAAGATGATCTGCTCCTTCAGGCCCACCGAGTAATTCCCCCGGCCGTCCATCTTCGCCGGCACGCCGCGGAAGTCGCGCACGCGCGGCAGCGCGAGGTTGACGAAGCGGTCGAGGAATTCCCACATGCGCTCGCGGCGCAGCGTGACCATGCAGCCGATGGGCATGCCCTCGCGCAGCTTGTAGGTCGCGATGGACTTCTTCGCCATCGTCAGCACCGGCTTCTGGCCAGCGATCTTGGCGAGGTCGGCGGCGGCGGCCTCGAGGATCTTCGGATCACGCACGGCCTCACCGAGACCCATGTTGATCACGATCTTCTTCAGCTGCGGCACCTGCATCGGGCGCAGGTTGAATTCTTTCTGCAGTGCCGGGGCGATCTCCTTCTTGTAGAAGTTACGCAGGCGCGGCGGACGCTTCTCTTCGGGCGGCAGATCCGACGCCTTCAGGTCACCACCGGCAGCCTTCGCCGCCTTCTTTGCCAGTCCCTCGGCCTTCGCCTTCTCACGACGAGCGGCGACGGCTTCGGGGCTCTCATCGGTCTTCTTCGTAGCCATTGTTCTGTCTCCAGGCGGGGAGTCTCACGACTCGACCCGTTCAAAGATACTGTAAAAGTTCAGACCTTCTCGGCCTTCATGTTCTTGCCACGGGCGACGCGCTCGCGACGGCGGCTCTCCTTGCCCTCGCCGGTCTTCGCCACCGAGCCAGTACGGACCGGGCGGCCGAGCGCCTCGGAGAACAGCATCACGTGGGCCAGCGGGATCGAGCCGGCGCCCTCGACGATGCCCCCCTCGGGGTGCTTCGCCGACTTCTGCGGCTTGATGTGCTTCTTGACGATTCGCAGGCCCTCGACCCGGACGCGAACCTTGTCGCCGTCCTTGAGGACCTCAAGCACCTTGCCCGTCTTGCCCTTGATGTCCTTGCCGCCGGCGATCACCTTGACCGTGTCGCCCTTCTTGATGCTGCACTTCATGGCTTCTCTGCCTTTCAGAATAAAGAAGAGGTTCGTCGTCGCGCGGTCTTCAGAGGACTTCGGGCGCGAGCGAGACGATCTTCATGAACTTCTTGGCGCGCAGCTCGCGGGCAACGGGCCCGAAGATGCGCGTGCCGACCGGCTCGTTGTCCTTGTTGATGAGGACGGCGCCGTTGGCATCGAAACGGATGTACGTGCCGTCGGGACGCGCGATCTCCTTTGCCGTGCGCACGACGACGGCGCGGACGACGTCGCCCTTCTTGACCTTCGACGTCGGCGCGCTGTCCTTCACGCAGCAGACGATGACGTCGCCAATGGAGGCGTAGCGGCGCTTCGAGCCGCCGAGCACCTTGATGCACATGACCTTGCGGGCACCGGAGTTGTCGGCGACCTCGAGGGTAGACTGGGTCTGGATCATGTTCTTCTTCCTTCGCGGAGGGGACGAACGGGAAACGACAAATGCCATCCCCGACGACGATGCTGGTTCGGCGAACCAGCACGGTCGGGAGTGGCGACGGAGAGGAAGGACCTTGTGGCGAGAGCAAAGCTCTCCAAGGGACCTTCGGACACAGGGCCGGCCGGGCGTTTTCGCGGGCGGCGGGCCAGGGTCTCCGAAGCCGGGGTCGGCGCCGCTGTCCGAGACGGCGGCGTCGACGGGAGCGGGCGTGTGTCAGCCCGCTCGGAGGCGCTTCAGACCTTCGCCTTCTCGGCGATGGACTGGAGACGCCAGCGCTTCAGGCGCGAGAGCGGGCGCGACTCGACGATGATCACCGTGTCGCCGATGCCGGCTTCGCTGCGCTCGTCGTGCGCGTAGTAACGCGCCCGCTTCTTCAGGAACTTGTTGTACTTGGCGTGACGAACGGTGCGGACCACCTCGACGGTGATCGTCTTCGTCATCTTGTTGCTCTTGACGACGCCACGCAGCGTTCGGCCGTAGCCGCGGTCGCTCGTCTCGTCGGTCTTCTTGATCTCGGTCATGATCTCTTCCGGAAATGATGTGCGCGTCTGTCGCAGGCGAAGTCGACCTCGTCAACCCCGATCGTGCGCGTCGGCGCAAAAAACCCCGGCGACGACGACGTCGACGGCGGGGAGGGGCGTTCGGCTCAGCCCGCCTTCTTGGCGCTCTTCGCCGTCAGGAGCCGCGCGAGCTCCTTCTTCTGGGCGCCGATCTCGGTGGGCTTGCCCAGCGAGCGCGTCGCGTGCTGGAACTTCAGGTCGAACAGCGCCTTGCGCAGCTGCGCCTCGGTCTTCGTCAGATCCTCGGCGCTCATGCTCGCGTAGTCGGTCTTCTTGGCCATGGCCATTCTCCAGAGACAGGGCCGGTCGACGGGTGCGGCCGCCGACCGGCGAAGGGGGGTGACGAACTCAGAGCTCGTTCTTGCGATCGATGAAGCGCGTGCCGATCGGCAGCTTCGACGCCGCGAGGGCCAACGCCTCGTTCGCCGTCTGCAGGTCGACGCCTTCCATCTCGTAGAGCACGCGGCCGGGCAGGATCACGCTGACCCATCCCTCGACATTGCCCTTGCCGTGACCCTGGCGGGTCTCGGCCGGCTTCTTCGTGAAGGGCTTGTCGGGGAAGACGCGGATCCAGATGCGACCACCGCGCTTGATCTTGCGGGTCATCGCGATACGCGCCGCCTCGATCTGGCGGGCAGTCAGCCAACCAGGCTCGGTGGCGATCAAGGCGTAGTCACCAAACGACACGGCGGAGCCGCGGGTGGCCTTGCCCTTCAGGTTGCCCTTCTGCTGCTTGCGAAACTTGACGCGCGCAGGGCTCATCATGGCGAAAATCTCCTTGCCGGAACCACCGTCGCCTCACGACGACGGCGCCCGATTACAAACTCAGTTGCGGCGCGCCGACTGCGGCAGGACTTCACCCTTGAAGATCCACACCTTGCAGCCAATCACTCCGTAGGTGGTGTAGGCCTGCGCGAAGCCGTACTCGATATCCGCGCGCAGCGTGTGCAGCGGGACGCGGCCCTCGCGGTACCACTCGCGTCGAGCGATCTCGGCGCCGCCCAGACGACCGGCCACCGCGATGCGGATGCCCTTCGCGCCGAACTTCTGCGCGGTCTGGATCGACTTCTTCATCGCCCGGCGGAACGCCACGCGACGCTCAAGCTGCTGCGCCACGCTCTCGGCCACCAGCTGCGCGTCGGTCTCGGCCTTGCGCACCTCGTGGATATTGAGGAAGACCTCGGACGACGTCAGCTTCTGAAGGTCCTTCTTCAGCTGCTCGAGCGACGAGCCCTTCTTGCCGATCACGATGCCCGGTCGAGCCGTGTGCACGTTGATCTTGCACTTGTTCGCGGCGCGCTCGATGTCGACGCGGGAGATCCCCGCCGACTTCAGCTTGTCGTGGATGTAGTTGCGGAGCTTCAGGTCCTCGTGGAGCCACTGGGCGTAGCCCTTCTCCTTGAACCAGCGCGAGTCCCAGCTGCGGATGACGCCGAGACGGAAACCTGTCGGATGCGTTTTCTGACCCATGTGAGTTTCCTACCTGTTCACTCGGCGGCGGGCGCGGCGAGCTTGACGGTGATGTGGGCGAGCTGCTTACGGATCGGCGTCGCGCGGCCGTGGGCGCGCGGCAGGTGACGGCGCATCACGCCGGCCTTGTCGATCTGCACGTCGGCGACCACCAGCTGGTCGATGTCGAGCTTGCGCTGGTCGGCGTTGGCCACCGCCGAGTGCAGCACCCTCTGCAGCAGCGGCGCACCGGCGCGCTGCTGGAACGACAACACCGTGATGGCCTCGCCAACCGGCATCCCGCGGACGACGTCGGCGAGCACGCGGACCTTGCGGGCGCTGATGCGAGCCGCCTGCAGACGGGCCGTCACCGGACCATCCTGGCGCGCCTGCTTGCGAGCCTCGGCCTTCGCCTTTTCACGCTTGGGCTTCTTCTGTTCGGTCATGGTTCACCAACCTTCACTTCTTCGCGGCGGCGGCGGCAGGCGCCTTCTTGTCGGCGGGGTGGCCGACGAAGGTGCGGGTGGGAGCGAACTCGCCAAGCTTGTGGCCGATCATCATGTCGGTGACGTACACCGGGATGAACTTGCGACCGTTGTGCACGGCGAACGTTTGACCGATGAACTCGGGCGCGATCGTCGAACGGCGCGACCAGGTCTTGATGACCTTCTTGTCGCCGTTGCTCATCACCTTCTTCCAAAGGTGATGGTCGATGAACGGACCCTTCTTTACGCTGCGAGGCATGTTTGAGTATCCTAAAAAGAGGTTCGAAGAGAAGAGAGAAAGAGGTCAGACCTTGTTGCGACGACGGACGATGAGCCGGTCGGTGCGCTTGTTCTGACGCGTCTTGTGGCCCTTGGTCGGCTTGCCCCACGGCGTGACCGGGTGGCGGCCGCCAGAGGTGCGGCCTTCGCCGCCGCCGTGCGGGTGGTCGATGGGGTTCATCGAGACGCCGCGCTGGTGCGGACGCTTGCCGAGCCAACGCTTGCGGCCAGCCTTGCCGAGCTGCACGAGCTCATGCTCGGCGTTGCCGACCTGGCCGATGGTCGCCGTGCACACGGCGAGCACCATGCGCGTCTCGCCCGAGGGCAGGCGGATCTGCGCATACTGGCCTTCGCGGGCCATCAGCTGCGCTGAGGCGCCAGCCGAGCGGACCAGCTGGCCGCCGGCGCCGGGCTTCAGCTCGACGTTGTGGATCTGGGTGCCGACCGGGATGTTCGCCAGCGCCAGGTGGTTGCCCGGCTTGATGTCGGCGGTGGGACCGCTGACGATCGTGTCGCCGACGTTCAGGCCGACGGGCGCGAGGATGTAGCGCTTCTCACCGTCGAGGTAGTGCAGCAGCGCGATGCGCGACGTGCGATTGGGATCGTACTCGATGGCGGCGACCTTGGCCGGCACGCCCTGCTTGTCGCGGGCGAAGTCGATCATGCGGTACTTGCGCTTGTGGCCACCGCCACGGAAGCGCACCGTCACGCGGCCGGTGTTCCCGTGGCCGCCCGAACCCGACTTGCCCTTGGTCAGCTTCTTTTCCGGCGTCGACTTCGTGATGTCGCTGAAGTCGTGTCCGGTCATGCCGCGGCGTCCAGCGCTCGTCGGCTTGTAGTCACGAATACCCATCCAACCCTCCGTGGCCATAACCCCCGACGACGAATCGCCGGGGTTCTCGGCCCCGAGTGGACGCCACGTCGACACGACGTTGCGCCCGGTGAAATGCCCTTGGCGGTTGCCGCGGACGTTGCCCGCTTCGCCTGGCTTCCGCAGGAAGCGAAGGAGTGATCACCCGTGGGTGATCCGAAGCGTGCGGACCTCTCCCACACGAACTCCCACTTGTCCAGCCGGTTCGCGGGTACCGCGGGATCTCCCCGCGGGCACGACGACGCCACGCGCCGCCACGCTTCGTGTTCGGCAGGCCGGTCTCGACCTCGGCACCCTAGGCGACAGCGCCGTCATGGCACCGCGGCGGCCGCGGTGTCCCGGTTCGTGAAGAGCGCCGCGATGATCGTGCCCGCGCCGACGATGACCGCGCCTGCGCCGAGGCCGGCCAGCGCCGCGAACGACGCCACGACCGTGCGCTGCGGCTGGACGAGCGACGCCCCGTTCGCCGGCGCCGACGACCTCGCTGACAACAACGTCGCGGAGCCATCGCGGAACGTGCTCACGTTGACGATGCCGCCGACGATGGCTCCCGCACCGAGCGCCACGGTCACGACCAAACCGGTCCATGGCACCCACGGAGCGAGATGAGGCGGATTCAGCCGCAGCGCCAGCCCGTGATCGACGCCCCGGCTGAGACCCCCGGGCGCAACAACACCGCGGGAAAGATCTCGGCCACCGTCGGCCCGACCATCGCGAGCACCTCCTCGCCGTCGGCGAGCACGAGCCGCCGGCTGACGATGGCCACCGCGCGTCCCTCGCGCTGGTCGAGGACGCGGACAACGAAGACCCGCTCGGCGCCCAGACGCTCGAGCTGGCCCAGGACCAGCAAGTCGACGCCCAGCGCCTCGACGATCTCTGCCGGGCACGAGCCCTCGTCACAACCGGCGAGCCGCCGGTCGGCTCTGAAGCTCATGAGCGCTCAGCCCCCCTCCATGACCGTCACGTTGGTCCTCAGCAGCTTGCGCAGCTCGACCAAGAGCACCTCGGTCACGACGCGGCCGAGCCGCTCGTCCCGGACGTCTCCGACGACAAAGTCGCGCACCGCCGCCCGCACCACGCGCCGCTCTTCAGCGCCGGCGGCAGTCACGACGGGCGTCGGCGACGCCGGCGTTGACGATGATGCGTCGGCGGCGCTCTCTGCCGTGCTCGACGCCGCGGCGGCGGACCGCGTGGAGCGAGCAGCCGGCGTCTCGGTCGCAACGGTTGCCACGGGTGCGACGAGGACGACGAGCAGCACAACGAGGACCGGGACGACCATGGCGTCGCTCCGTCGAGGCGATAGGTGATGGTGAGCGCTGCGGCATCGGTGGTGAGCGTCGACGACAACGAAGACGCGGTGGGCTCGCCGCGCACCGCGACGTGCACGGTGCGCGACGCGCCGATGAGGAGACGACTGATCGCGGTCTCGTCGGTGTGCGCGTCACGCAACGTGCCCGGCACCGCCGCCGTCGACCTCGGGCGCCATCGGCTGTCCCAGAAGAACATGCCCGCGCCGGTGCTCGACGTGCCATCGAGGAAGCGCCGCGCGCCGACAGTGAGGACGTGCAGGGTCAGCGAACGCAGCGCGGTGGCCGCGGGGACGCCGGCGGCGGCGGATGAGAACGCGAACTGCTGGCCGACGGCCCGGCGCGCGCCGAGGTCGACCAGCCACGTCGTGCCGTCGCGGGCGCCCTTGGTGGAGACGGGCTCGTACTTCGCGAAGTACGGCAGCGAGCGGCCAACGGTGCAGGGCACCGGGCACTGCGCGCACGAGGACGTCACGGACGCGGCGAGGGCCGCGGCGACGTTCATGGCGCCGTCGAAGGGGCAACCGATCCAGCGCCGCGTGTACACCGCTCCGACGTGCACGTTGGCGAACACCGCGCCCTCGGCGTCGACGGTGAGGTCGTCAGACGATGGCGGCTGCAGGTTCGGATCGACGGCGGTGCGGCCGGCACCGATGACGTGCGACTGCTGGTCGGGCTGGTCGGAGCCGTTGAGCACGGACTTGTTGTCGGGGGCGTCGCAGGCCTTGCGCCCCTCGGGCGTCGTCGGGCCGCAGACGTCCGAGGGGCTGTAGCTGAGGATCGTGGGGTCGCCGGTGCCCGAGCGCTGGGCGATATCGAGGGGGATGCTCTGGTGGTAGCGCGCGAAGCTGCCCCCGATCTTCATCCTCCCCAACGACGTCGGGTCGACGAGCACGCCGAGGCGCGGCGACCACTCGTGGGGCATCGCGATGGACAGCTGGCCGTCGCCGGCGAACTGCCACTCGCCCTCCCAGCGTACGCCGACGTTCACCGTCAAGGCGTCGGACGGCGTCCACGTGTCCTGCGCGAGGCGCACTTGTTGAGCATGCCGACGTTGACGTCGTAGCGGTCGATGGCGCGCGGATCGTCGAGGCCGACGAGGGAGCCGTACAGCCCGTCGTTGAAGAAGTAGGCGCCGTCGCTGGCGTCGCGCCAGGCGTTGCCGCCTGACGTGCCCTGCACGAGTTGGTGGTTCGTGTGGCTGCCGTCGCCGCCGGCCTTCAGGATATGCAGGCCGCCCGCCTCGAGCGTGTACTGCGCCACGTGGCGGCCCTGCAGGCGCTCGAACGTCGCGGCACGCAGGAAGCCCGGCCCGCCGAACTGGCAGGTCTGCACCGGGCACAAGGTCGCGCTGTCGGCGCTGCCGTCCTCGCAGGAGCCGCGGCCGACGTCCTCGAACTTGCGGAGCGAGTACGAGCCCGGATCGCTGCGGCGGAACTCGACGCGCGGCACCGCCGACAGGCCCTGCCGGCTGCCGATGGCCGTGCCGTCCGACGGCAAGCGCGCCTGCACTCCTGGTGCAGGCCGAGGGACATGTCGAGGCGCAGCCGCCGGGCCGCGCCGTCGTTCCCGGGCAGCGTCGCCTCCTACTGGAGCACGCCGTCGAGGGCGCCGCCGCGGTAGACGTGGCCGCGCGCCTTGACGTCGCCGTCGAGGGACGTCGTCTCGGGGTTGCCGGTCGGCGGACCGATGCCGAGCTCGCCGTGACCGCCTCCCTGCGACGGCGTCGTGATCACCGTGAAGCTCAGGCGATGCGTCTCGTTCATCGCCCACGTGAGCTTGGCGAGACCCCGCAGGCTGACCTGGCTCGCGTAGGCGTCGGAGTTGCCGCCGGGCAGCACCGTGCCATCGGTGGCGACGAGCTTGCGGTGCAGCGCGTAGCGGATCGTCGACGGGTCACCGACGGCGAAGAAGAACAGCGTGTCCTTGATGATCGGACCACCGAGCATGAAGCCGACTTCGCCGACGTCGTCGAGCTCCTGCGTGCCTTGGATGACGGTGCCGCCGTGCGCGAATGCCCCGGATCGGAGCGTGGTCCGTCGCGCCGCCGACCTCGCCGGCACGATCGGGCGCGCGGCGATCAGGGACCTTGCCGGACCAGGACCGTCTTCTGCGTCGTCGGCTTCTTGGTCGTC
>VGSZ01000028.1 GCA_016874845.1 Deltaproteobacteria bacterium | reverse complement strand
AGTTCTCGCCCGCGGCCCGCGCCGCTGGCGACGCCAACTTCGAGAACGTCACGCTGGCTCCCAACACGCTGCTGATGCTCGAGGCCGAGTACGACCTGCCCGACCTGCCGTGCGCGCCCAAGGGCTTCGCCGGCGGTGGCAACCGCTGCGGCAACGACGTCTTCAAGGTCGTCGACGGCGACAACGAGATCTTCGTCAACGAGTGCCCGGCGAGCCTGCCCGCCGGCGCCACCTGCGACAAGGTCAGCTCGTACACGTCGGGCACAGTGCTGCTCACGGGCGTCGTGGTCCCGGGCCAGGGCCTCGTGCCGCTCGGCATCACGGCCGCGCTCGACGACGCCGACGGCGACAACACCGACGACTTCGACGGCGTCGCCGCGCAGGCGGGCGACAACGCGCCCGCCGACGGCAAGCTGCGCCTCGACTACGCGCCGCCGCACGACGGTGTCGAGGGCAACCTCTACGTCACCGTGGCCATCGCCCTGGACATCAACTCGCTGACCGACAGCACCGGCCTCGGCGCCAGCATCATCACGCAGGTGTCACGCTCGCTGCCGAGGACGGGCAACGCGTTCGCCGGCAACTCGTTCCTCGAGAGCCAGGGCGGCTCGTTCACGCCGGGGGCCACGGGCACCTTCGCGTTGACGAAGAAGGGCGAGGCCGACTTCTACCGCGTCAACCTCGACGACGGCGGCGAGAGTGAGTGGAACGTCTGGTTCGACGGCAGCCACTCGGGCTCGTTCAACGTCGCCGACCTGCCGGCCGCCACCGGCGTCGATGTCGCCGCGCGCGCCACGCACGCCGACGTGCAGGCGTTCGCGCTCGGCACCGGCTACGACGGCCCGTCGCCCGCGTCGTTCGCGGAGCTCGTCGCCTTCGACGGCCGGGACCTCGACAACCTGCTCTACTACCTCGGTGGTTGGAGCAGCGAGGCGTGCCGCGCCGACGGCCTCTGCGACGAGCAGTGAGCGTCGCGGTCGACCTTGGTCGACCTGCGGGGCGCCCTCGGGCGCCCCGCGCCTTTTGGGGCCGACGACGCCGCTGTGGCAACGTCGAATGATGACGAACGAAGGCCCGCTCGCTGGTGTCCGCGTGCTCGACCTGTCGCGGCTGTTGCCCGGCCCCTACTGCACGCAGGTGCTCGCGGACCTCGGCGCCGACGTCGTCAAGGTCGAGGATCCCGCCGGCGGCGACTACCTGCGCGCGATGCCGCCGCTGCTGCACGACGGCGTCTCCGCCCTGTTCCACTCGGTGAACCGCGGCAAGCGCAGCGTCACCATCGATCTGAAGACCGACGAGGGCCGCGCGCGCCTCCTGCGCCTGTGCGCCGACGCTGACGTCGTCGTCGAGAGCTTTCGCCCCGGCGTGATGGCCAGGCTCGGGCTCGCTCCCGACGCGCTGGTGCGACGCTTTCCGCGCCTCGTCGTCTGCTCGATCTCGGGCTACGGGCAAACCGGCCCGCTGCGCGCCCGCGCCGGCCACGACGTCAACTTCGTCGCCAGAGCCGGCGCGCTCGGCATGATGGCCGCGCCCGACCTGCTGCCGGTGCAGGTCGCCGACCTCGCGGGCGGCGCGTGGCCGGCGGCGACGCAGATCTGCGCCGCGCTGGTCGGGCGGGCGCGCACCGGGCAGGGGCGCACCATCGACGTCAGCATGAAGGACGGCGTCTTTGGTCTGCTGGCCATGTCGCTGGCCCGCACCCTTGTCGACGGCGAGGACGCCATCGCCGCCGGCGGCGACCTGCTCGTCGGCGCGGTGCCCTGCTACGGCGTCTACCCCACCGCCGACGGCTTCTTCTCGGTAGGGGCGCTGGAGCCCAAGTTCTGGGCCGCGCTGTGCGCGGCCATTGGCCGCGAGGACCTGCTCGCCGCCGCGTTCGACGAAGACACCCGCGCCGCCCTCGCGGCGACGTTCGCGACGAGGACGACCGCCGAGTGGACCACCGTGCTGCACGACGTCGACGCCTGCTGCGAGCCCGTGCTGTCGCCCGCCGCGGCGAGGGCCGAGGCGCGGCTCGTCCACGTCGACGTCGACGGCCGGCGCTGCGCGTTTGCCGACCCCGGGCTCGACACGCCGAGCGTCCGCACCGGGCGCGCGCCCCGCCTCGGCGAGCACGACGCCGAGCTGCCCTGAAGCGCCCCGCCGGGCCCCGACGGGCCCCGGCCGGCCCGGTGCGGCCGGCTCCTTCGTCATCGCCGTCGCTGCAGCCTTCGCTACGGCGTCGTGGTCGTCGGCAACGCGGGCGCCTCGCCCGGGTCGCCTTCCCACGAGGACATCGGCGTGCCGTCGGCGCCATCGACGAAGTCGGCGCGCGACAGCTCGCGCGCCAGAGCGGGCCGTCCACGCGACTGCACCACCAGCCGATGGAGCACGTCAACGTCTACGTTGGTGATCTTCTTCTGGCCGGCGCCGCGGCTCTTATCTTCGAGCAACACGTCGTCAGGCGGCGGTCGCACCTCGACGACGATGGTGCCGAGCGTCCGCGGGCGCCCGCGGATGGCGCGGTCGGCGGCCACCCGGAGGTCGTCCCCAGGCAGCGCCAGCGCGCCGGCGCCCAGCGCCAGCACCACCGCGGCGGCCGCCAGCAGCGAGCGACGGCCGGCATCCGGCGCGCTGCCCACCGCGCGCGCGATGGCCAACAGCTCGGCGTCGTCGCCGACGTTCTGCGACCAGGCCAGCGCGCCGTATTGCGCCAGTACTTGCGTGCGCGGTGGCGCAGCGTCGGGATGCTTCGCCGCCGCCGGCAGAGGCGCCAGCGGCACCGGCGCGCGCTTGTCCACCACCGAGACGGCGAAGCCGACGTCGTCGTCGTCGCCCGCCGGCGCGGCGGTGCGGGGTGCCCGGGCCGTGGTGCTTGCCGACGCCGGCGACGCCGATGACGGCGGCGGCGGCGCGGGGGACTCGCCCGACGGTGCGGTGGTCGCCAGCGGGACCACCGCCGGGCGCCGCGAGGATGCCGTCTGCGCTCCGGGCAGCACCTCGGCCGTTGCCTGGGTCGGCCTGCCGAGCGGGGCCGGAGCAGTCGCCGGCGCCGGCGCCTCGAGGGCCGCGCTCTCGCGCGCCAGCCCCGACGCGGCCACGGCGATACCGACCCGGGCGATGGCGGTGCGCAAGGCCTCCTCGAAGTAGGCGGGGGTCTGCCAGCGATCGCGCGCGTCGGGGGCGAGGGCCATCGCGGTCACGGGGTCGAGCGCCGCCGGCAGCGCCGGATTCAACCCCGACAGCGCGGGCACCGGGCCCGCCTCGAACACCTGACGCATCTCGGCGACGTCCCAGACCGGGAACGGCCGTCGCAACGTCAACAGCTCGAACACCATGACGCCGGCGCAATGGATGTCCGACCGATGAGCGACGGTATGACCGTACATCTGTTCGGGCGACATAGAGTCTGGCGTCCCCTGCACCACGCCCAAGGCGGTCTGGTGGCGCTTGGTCGACGCGCGGGCGACGCCGAAGTCGAGGACGTTCACCTTGCCGCCGCGTGATGACGACTTTGCGCCGGTCGAGGTCGCGGTGGACGAGGCCCAGCGCGCGGTCCGTCGCCAGGTCGGCGCAGCCGTGGGCGTAGGCGAGCCCGCGAAAGACCTCGGCGCCGATGGCAAGGCACTGCGGCCATGACAGCACCTTCCGCTGCGTGTGGGCGTCGCGCAGGACGTCGAGCACGGTGCCGCCGTCGACGTACTCCATCGCGATGTCGTAGCTGCCGTCAAGCTCGCCGAGCTCGTCGATGGGCACGACGTCGCCGTGGGTCAAAGATACGGCGATCTTCGCTTCATCGATGAGCATCTGCATGAACGCGGGCTTGCGCGCCTACTTCGGCAGGATGCGCTTGATGACCATCTCCTTCTCGAAGCCCGAGGCGCCAAAGATGCGGGCCCGGTACGCCTCGGTCACGCCGCCGACGGCGACCAGGCTCTCGAGCAGGTGCTTGCCGAACGGCGCAGGCAGCTGCACCGACGGCGACGGGGGCTCCGACATGCGTCGACGCGACTGCGCAAACGCGCGATGCGTCACCCACGCCGTCGCCCTCGACGACGGCGTCGCGGCGGCGGTCGTCGACGATGGACCCGTCAATCGCGGCGCGGCGGCGGCGTCCAGGGGGCGGGCGCCGGCTTCTTGCGCAGGCCCGGCACGACGCCCGGCCCATCCCCCGGCCCGGCCCCCGGCCCCCGCCCTGCGGCGCCCGGCCCCGGGGCAGCCTCGACGGGCGCCAACGCCGCCGTCGCCGGCAGCGCGAGGCAGAAGTGATCGAGCCCCGCGGCGGCCGCGTCGCGCGCGGCGAGGAAGCTCGCGCCGGTGAACCGGCGCTCCTCGACATGCTTCTTCGCTTCACTGTCGGCGCGGCGGCAGGCCATGGTGATCCAGTGCTCGCCCGTCTTCTGGCCGAACCGCACGCGCACGCGCCACGGCGCTGCCCTGGCGGCGTCGTCGTAGTAGCGCAGCTGCGCGTCCTGGATGGTCGTCTCGGCGTTGGCCCCGAGCATCTTCTTCATCTGCTCGGCGCTCTTGCGCGCGCCCTCGTAGACCACCGCGTCGTTGCCCAGGCGCTTGCGCAGCCTCGTGATCACGAGCTCGTGAGCCGCCTGCGCGTCGGAGATGCGAAAGCCCACGTCGCCGGCGTCTTCGACGACCACGACCACTCGCCGCGGGTCGGGCAGCATGGGTGCCGCCACACTCTGCCCGCGCGCGCCCGCCGCAACCACGAGCGTCGCGACGAGCGCAGGACCCGTGAAGCGCGCTGCCATGGGCGAGCTCAGAAGCAGGTCGTCACGGTGACGTCCTGCTGCGCGCGGCTCGCGCCCTCGCACGCCGGCCCGAACAGCTCGATGGTGTTGCTGTCGATGAGGTCCCAGCCGTCGTCGCGCCCGGCGTCGCGGGCCACCGGCGCACCGTCGACGGCCACCGTGATCTGGTCGGGCCGCGGGCTGCCCGGCAGGTCGAAGCGGCACGACCCCAGGCGGATGGCGATCTCCTCGAGGCTCTGCGCCAGCGAGCTCGCCGAGTTCGCGTTGTAGAAGTCGTTGGTGCCGCCGGCCTGCGCGGTCGACCGCAGCACGCCGCTGAAGTTCTCGGTGCCCGGCAGGCCGAGCACGAACACCGGGAAGCCCGCCGACGCGACCTGGGCCGCCGCGGCGATGGTGTTCACGTCGTCGAGGCAGTTCGCCGAGAAGTCGCGGCACTGTTGCTGATCCGGCGACCCGTCGTCGCGCCGCGCCACGCACGTGCACGTGTTGCCGTTCAACGAGTCGTTGCAGTTCGGACCACCGTCGGTGGCCAGCACGATGGCCCGCTGACCACCCTGGGACCCCAGCGCCGAAAGGTTGCCCCGGGCCACCAGCAGCGTCGTCGCCGTCGGCGTGCCGCCGCCAGGGCCCGTATCGTTCAGCGCGCTGACGATGGCGTTGGCGTTGTTCAGGCGCACGGCGACGGCGAGGCTGCCTGCCGAGCACAGCTGGTCTTGGTCCGCGCCCGCCGGATACAGCGCGAGGCCGAGCTCCACCGACGTCTCCAGCTGGTGCGTCACCGTGTCGAGGGTGTCGACCGCGGTGTCCCACTTGCTGCCGGGGAAGCCGACGGCGTCGTCGTTCATCGAGCCCGAGCGGTCCACCACCAGCATGATGCGCGGCGGGATCGGCTCGGCCGGATCGAACACCTGCTCGGTGCAGTTCGGCGGCAGCTCGTCCTCGCCCTCATTGCCACCGCCGCCGCCGTCACCGTCATCCGGCGGGTCCTCGCCGACGGGGGTGTTGCACTCCTCCGGCGGCGGGCCCTCAAGCCCGATGCACGGATCGACGCCGGTGTCGGTAGGGTCCTCGCCGTCGGGCACGCCGTCGTTGTCGTCGTCGGGATCGATGGGGTTCGGGATGCCGTCGCCGTCGGAGTCGGGGGCGCCGGTGCCGGGCAGGGCGCCGTCGTCGCAGGGGACGTACGAGCCTTCGGGATCGATGCAGAAGCCGTCGCAGTCGGCGTCTTCGGGCTCGGCGATGCCGTCGCCGTTGCAGTCGTTGTTGCCGGCGACGCCGTCGGGCACGCCGTCGTTGTCGTCGTCGGCGTCGAGCAGGTTCGGCTCGCCGTCGGCGTCGGCGTCGGCCCACGGGCCCACGACGCCGTCGGGGTTGGCGCCAAACGGCGTATCGTCGTCACCGTTGGCGGTGCCGTCGCTGTCGATGTCGTCGTCGATCTCGTTGGGGATGCGGTCGCCGTCGATGTCGAGATCGACGGCGTTGGGGTAGCCGTCGCCGTCGACATCGCCGTCTTCGCCGTTGGGGATGCCGTCGCCGTCGACGTCGTTCGCCGAGGGCTCGTCGTTGCCGCCGTCGACGGACTGCGGCTCGGAGCATCCGACGCTGGCCCCAAGAACGAAGAGCGACCAGAGCAGCGACAGCGGGTGGACCTTGGACATGCGGACCTCCAAGCGACAGCCGACGACGACTGCAAGAGTTTGCCCGGAACCAGCCGGATCTCCCCATCCGTCGAACGCCCGACGGCGGTCGAGACAGGCCCAGCCCGGCCCCGACCCCAACTCCGGCCGGTCACCGAGCGCCGAGGACGAGCTCGACCGTCACCGGCTGCCCCCCCCGCTCAACGACGACGACGACGTGGTCGCCGGGGGCGCGCTGCTTCAGCGCGTCGCTGTAGGCTCGCAGGTCGGCCACCGCCGCCCCGTCCAGACGGACGAGCACGTCGCCGGCGCGCAGCCCCGCCGCCGCCGCCGGCGAGCCGGCCACGACGTCGGCGAAGCGCACCCCCGGCCCGGCGAACTCCATGTCGGGCACCGAGCCGAGGCTCGCCCGGCGGGACGCGGCCCCCGGCGACGACGGCGGCGACGACGTTCCCGGGGCGCGCCCCCACGTCAGCGGCTCGCGTCGGTCACGCAGCCAGCCCACCAGCTCGCGCGCCAGCACCGCCGCCTGCACCAGCGACGTTGCCTCGACGCGGTCGGCGGTGTCGGTGGGGCGGTGGTAGTCGGCGTGGGGGCCCGAGAACAGCTGCACCGCGGGCACGCCGACTTCGAGGAAGCTCTGCTGATCGGAGGCGCCGCCGCCCTGCGGGGCCAGCTCGGCCGCCACCCCCGTCGTGAAGCCGACGCCGCGCACCGCGTGCACCCACTCGGCGGCGCTGTCGCCGTCGAGGACGAGCAGCTTGCGCCCGCCGAGGCGCCCCACGGTGTCAAGGTTCACCATCGCGAAGTGCTCCCCCGGCTTTGCCGCTGCGACGAACGAGCGGCTGCCGCGTCGGCCGGTCTCCTCGCCGTCGAACAGGACGACGTCGACGCCGCGGGCGCCCGGGGCGCGCGCGAGCCGACCGGCGACCTCGACGGTGACGGCGACGCCCGAGGCGTTGTCGTCGGCGCCGGGGTGCACGACGCGCTTGCGGCCATCGCCGTCGCTGCCCAGATGATCGAGGTGCGCGCCGAGCACGACGCGCGCCAGCGACGGGTCGGCCCCCGGCAGGCGGGCGACGACGTTGCACAGCGCCTTGTCGGCGGGGTCGCAGACGACGTCGGCCGGAAGTCCCGCCTTGCCGAGCGCGTCGACGACCAGCGCGCGGGCGCGCGTCATGGGCTCGGTACCCGTGCCGCGGCCCTGCAGCGTCGGCGCCGACAACGTCCGCACCAGCGCGAGCATGGCCTCGCCGTCGAACGGCGGCGGCAGGCGCGCCAGCGCCGGCGGCGCGCGCACGCCCAGCGTCGCCGTCGCGCCCGGCGCGAGCCACGACAGCGGCGACGACGTCGCCGTCCATGTACCCTTCAGCGCGTTCTCGAGGACGTCGGGGTTTGCCGCGCTGCCGCCGAAGGCGACGTAGCCGTACTTGCCGTAGTGCGGGAGCTTCTTCGCAAGCTGCGGCACGTGCCCCGGGCGCGGCGCGCCGACGAAGACCATCGACGCGCGGCGATCCCGCGGGTGCTCGACGACGACCGCCAGCGCGCTCTTGCCGAGGTCGACGAGGTCGCGGCGCCGCGCCGTCAGGCGGTCCTTCGCCGCGCGCACGCGCTCCCACGCGCCGGGCGGAAAGAACCCGTGGTCGTCGAAGCGCACGCCGAACGGGCGGCTGAAGGCGAACGCGCCGCCGCGCAGCAGCGACGCGTTGCCAAGCACCCAAACCGCGGCATCGGCGGGCAGGGTGCCCACCGCGACGTCGTCGACGATCCGGCAGCGGTCGGCGTCCGGGCACAGCCCGGTGGCGAAGGCCCGCCACGCCGCGATCTCGTCGCCGGGCGCCGCCGTCGGCGTCACGAACAGCATCTTCGGCGCGCCCAGCGCCCGCGACAGCGACGGTGGCACCTCCTCAGGGTCGAGCGCGCGGAACACGTCGAAGAACGGATCGACGTCGACGCGGGCGACGTCGGCGGGCGCCTCGACGGTGGCGCTGCCGCGCCGGTCGGCGAGGGGCAGCACGGAGGAGACGCTGCGGCCGTCGACGGTGGTGACGATGAACGGCACGTCGACGGAGAACGCCGGGCCCGCCTGCGTCTGCTCGATGACGACCGTGACCAGCCGCTTGCCGCCGGTGTCGCCGGGCCGCTGGTACGACGAGACCTGCACGAGGCGCAGCGACGGCGCCCCGGTCTGCGTCGTCCACGCGGCGAAGAACGGCGCCAGGTCCCCCGCGCCGGGCGCGGCAGCGGCGAACGCGTCGTGCACGTCACCGAACGACGCGCGCTGGAAGCGACGGTCGCGCCACAGGCGCTGCAGGCCGGCCTTGAAGGCGTCGTCGCCGAGCCGGCGGCGCAGCATGTGAAAGACCATCGCCGTCTTGCCGTAGCCGATGGCCTCCGACGCCGCCGACGAGCGGCTCGCAAACGCGGCCAGCGGGAAGTCGCGGGCGGGGTCGACAGCGACGAAGTCCTGGTAGCGCTGCAGGATCGCGCGGCGATGGTCGGCGCCGCGGCCCTCCTGCTCGTCGTGCAGGTGATCGGCCAGGTACGCCGTCAGCCCCTCGGTCCAGTTGCCGGCGCCGGTCGGCGGGAACACGCCGTTGCCCCACCAGTTGTGCAGCAGCTCGTGGGGCCAGCTCGTGTGCAGGATGAAAGGAAAGCGAACGACCTGCGGCCCGAGGACAGTGAAGGACGGCATGCCGTACCCCGTCTCCCAGAAGTTCTCGACGAGCGCGAACTTGGCGTAGGGGTAAGGGCCGATCAGTGACTCGTACTGTGCAAGGTATTGTCCGGTCACCTCGAGGTAGCGGTCGGCCAGCGCCGCGGCGTCGGCGGCGGGCTGCCCGTCGTCGCCCCGGCGCAGCCACACGAGCACGTCGACCCCGCGCCGCTTCGCCGCGAACGTCGCGAACGGGCCGGCCACCAGGTGCAGGCCCTCTACCGGCGTCGCCTGCGTCCACGCGCCGCTGGCCTCGTCGAGCGTGCCCTCGGACAGCGCGCGCCAGCCGTCGGGCACGCTCGCCTGCACCCGCCCGGTACACAAGAGCGGGGCGCCGTCGTCGCCGAGGACGGTGGGCAGCCAGCGGCTCGCCGGCGACAGGTAGACGCCGCGGGCCTCGATGGTGCCCGGCGTCTCCTGGAACGAGCGCTGGTGCTCGGTGGCCACCTGCACGGGCGGCTGCGCGATGACGCCCTGCGCGCGCAGCGTGACGACGTCGGCATCGGCCGACAGCGTCAGCACGGCGACGCTGTCGACGACACGACGCGCGGTGATTGTGCCGCCGTCGACCTGCGGCTGCAGCCCAGCGTGCAGCTCGACGAAGACCGTGCGCCGACCCGGCGGCAGCCGCAGCCGGTCTTGCAGCACGAGCAGGCCGCGCTCGGGCTGCACCTGCGCAGTGACATCGTGGACGATGACATCACGGGCGATGACGTCGGGCGTGGGCGGGGCAGGCGTCGGCGCGGTGGGCGTGGTCGACGACGACGGCGCCGCGCCGGCGAGCAGGGCCGACAGCGCGAGGGCGAAGCAGGAGGACGCTCTCATGGCGCGACGCTACTGCCGTTCGCGGTCGCTTGCGCGCCGCGGCGACGCGCGGGACTTCGCGGGACTTCGCGGCACTCTGCGGCACTCTGCGGGACTCCTTGGCGGCGAGGAGGCGCACGGGCAACCTCTGCGGCGTCGCCCCCCGGGCCGCCGGCGGTCGAGGACCAAGGGCGGCAGGCGCGCGGGCGAGGTCTGAGGGAGCCATGCATTGAAGCCGTCGACCGCACCCTTTTCTGGCGCCGTCATCGCGCGCATCGGCGGTGCGTGCGGCCTGTGCGGCGCCGCCCACTGGCTCGACTACGACGCCGCCCCCGCGCTCGCTGCGCTGTCGCGGTGGTGGACAGCGTTGTCGTCGCCGACGACGGAGGCCGATCGCGCGTTCCTTGCGCTGCTCGCGCGGGGGGGCGGCCGCAAGATGCTGGCGACCCTCGTCGGTCGCGACGCCTGTGGCGCCACCGTCACGCTGCGCGCCTTCTCGGGCGATCTCGGCGGCGCCAGCGACGTCGCGGGCTGCGTGCCCTCCGTCATCCGCCGCGAGGACACCGCCGCGCTCGAGAACGAGACCCTGCAGATCGTGGCGCAGGCCACGGCGCGCCTGACGTCGTGCGACCCCGCGGTGCGTGACCTGGCCCGGCGAGAACGGAGGCAGGCGTCGGCGGCGCTGATGGCGGCCATGATCGACGCCACACGCCTGCGGACGCGCGGTGGACGTCGCGTGCCGCTCCGCGACGCCTTCGTCGGCGCCCGCGCCGGGCGCGGCATCCCTTCCGGCACGGCGGACTGCGCCCTGCCCAAGCTCCTCGACGCGGCGTGGGCGCTGAGGCTCGAGGTCGTCAGCGCGGCGGAGGCAAGCTGGGCGCCCGGCGTGGTCGACGGCGAGCGCGCCCACGGAGCGCTCGCCGCCCCGTGTGACCTCCGGTGCGCTCCGCTCCTCGGCGCTATGCTGTGCCCGACGGGCCCGACGGGCCCGATTGGCCTGACGGGTCCGACAGGCGGAGCGCCGGCGTGAGCGAGCCGCTCCTGCACATCGTCTACGCCGATGACGACCTCGCCGTCCTCGACAAGCCGTCGGGGCTGCTGTCGTGTCCGGGGCGTGACCCGTCCCTGTGCGACTCGGTGCAGACCCGGGTCCCCCGTGTGTTCCCCCACGCCACCGGGTCCATCCTCGCCCACCGCCTCGATCAGCCCACCTCGGGCCTCCTCGTCGTCGGGCTGCACCCGGCCGCTCACCGGGCGCTGCGCCTGCAATTCGAGGCCCGCGCCGTCGCAAAGACGTACGAGGCGGTGCTCACCGGCCTCGTCGATCAAGACGAAGGAGTGATCACGTTGCCCTTCCGGCTCGACGTGGAGCGTCGGCCGCACCAGATCTACGACCCGATCCACGGCAAGGTCGGCGTCACCCGCTTCACGGTCCTGCACCGCGACCCCGACGCGCACCGCACCCGCGTCCGTTTTTGCCCGGAGACCGGACGGACCCACCAGCTGCGGACCCACGCCGCCCACCCGCTTGGCCTCGGCTGCCCCATCGCCGGCGACGCCCTCTACGGCGACCCCGCCAGCGCGCCGCGCCTGCTGCTGCACGCCGCCACGCTGTCGATCGCGCACCCCACGACGGGCGAGCGCCTCGCGCTTCAGAGCCCGGTGCCGTTCTGACCCTGGCTCTCGCAGAGCGCTCTCGCCCGGCACCGTCAGAACGACACTGAGTCAGCTCGCCGATGAAAGCCTTCACCTCGTTGTCATCGTCCAACGCGTGATTGTACGCGACGGCGCCTTCGACTCACCTTGCGCGCGCGCGCGAAGCGAGCTCGCGAAATCTCCCGTTTCGACGGACGACAGCGTCATCGTGCTTCGTGACGGGCGTTCTTCAAGGGCTTTCATTGCGCGCCGCTACCCTCGTCGGGCGTGACGTCACGAGCCGAGCATCCGCCGTCACTGACCGGTCGTTGCGGGCAGGGTCCAGTCGCTGCCGTTCGCGTGGTCCCACAAGATGACCCCCTGCAGGAGCAGCTCCCGTTGCAGGCGGTCGGCGGTCGCGAAGTCCTTCGCGGCGCGTGCGGCCGCGCGCGCGCGGATCGCAGCCTCGATGGCAGGCACATCGAGCTTCCGCGCCGCGGCGCGGTCGTTGCGCAGCGCACGCAGGTACGTGCCCGGATCGTCGGTGCCGAGCTGGAGCTGCCGCGCGAGGAGCTCGAAGCCGGCCTCGGCCGCCTCCACGGCGGAGCGGTTCACCTTTCCTTGCTTGCGAAGGACGCCGTCGCACAGCTCGTTCACCGCTTTCACGAACGCGAGCACGGTGTCCCGCACCAACGTGGACTCTCCCTGCAGCGATGGAGCCAACTGCTTCAGCGCTGCGGGCGGCGCCGTCTGCACGTCGATGATGCGTTCGGGCGGCAGGTCGATGAGGCGCTTGCGCGCGACATAGAGCGATTCATGCTCATCCGCGGAGAGGATGGATTGCGACATCGTGGCGCGCGTCGTGCCGCATCCGTCCGCCTTCGCCAACCGATCTCCTGGCCCGGACCCGCGTCGACGGTGCGCACACGGTTGCTGGCGCTTCGCCGTGGGACAGCTCATGGTCACGCGGATCGCCGGTTGCGTCGGTGGCCCTGCGGGCTTCGTCCGTCTTGTTGCTCGGCGGACGTGGTTGCCACCGATCTGAGGTCAAGGCACTCGCTTCCGTGCTCTGCCGACCGGGCGCGGGGCGCCTGTGCGCGGGGCCTTCCTTCACGCGGTCGTCTGCTGCACGCTCCCCGACGTGATCCTGCGCTCCGTCACCCCGCGCGCCGTCGTCGCGTCGCTGCTCCTGCCGCTGCTCCTGCCGCTGCTCCTGCCGCTGCCCCTGCTGCTGTGCGCGGCGCCGCCGGCCCTGGCCACCGAGCCCGCCCCGACGTCGTCGTCGCCCGACGATGTCACTGACGCGACGACGGACGCGACGACGGCGCCACCGGCCCCCGCGGCCTCGCGCGCGCCAACGCTGACCCGCTTCGTCTTCGAGGGCCGGACCTACTTCAAGGACGAGACGCTGCTGACCTTCATCGGCAGCCAGCTCGACGCCCCCGTCGACGAAGACCAGCTGGCCGAGGACGCGCGCGCCATCGCCGACCAGTACCGCGCCCGCGGCTACCTCGGCGCCGAGGTCGACGTCGCCGTCGTCCCGGTGCCGGCGCTGGCCACGCCGGGGGCAACAGCCGTCGTCGCCCGCTTCGACATCCGCGCCGGCGAGCGCGCCGAGCTGAAGGCCGTACACGTCGTCGGCAACGTCCGCGTCGACGAGGCGGCGCTGAAGGACGGGTTCTTCTCGCGCCCGCCCGAGCCGCTCGGCGCGCTCACCCGCGCCGGGCTGTTTCATCGCCCCTACCTCGAGCAGGACCAGCAGCGCGTCGTCTTCAACTACTACAAGCACGGCTTCCTCGAGGCCCGCGTCGTCGACACGCGCGTGACGGCGGCGTCGGATCTCGGCGGGCTCGTGGTCACCCTCGCCGTCGCCGAGGGCCCGCGCTACGAGCTCGCCGGCCTCGTCTTCGCCGGTGACCTGCCCGAGGGCGTGACCAGCGGCGACTGGCGGGCGCGGGTGGCGCTGCGGGACGGCGACGTCGCCGACCTGGTGACGTTGAACCAGCAGACCGAGCCGCTGCTCGAGGCGTGGCGCGAGCGTGGGCATCCGTTCGCGCGCTTCGAGCAGCAGCTGGCCGTGGCGCCGCCGCCGTCGGGCCGCGAGGGCGACAAGGGCATCGTCGTGACGCTGCAGGTGGTGCGCGGGCCGCGGGCCGTCGTGCGCGGCGTCCGCATCGTTGGCAACAAGGGCACGATGGAGCACGTGCTGCGGCGCGAGATCGTCGTCGTCGCCGGCGCGCCCTACGACCACAAGGCGGTCAAGCTGTCGGAGAAGCAGCTGTTGCAGACGGGCATCCTGCTGTCGGCGCAGGGGCGCGCGGTGCCCGTCGACGAGCCGGGGCGCCTCACGAGCCAGCAGCTCGCCCACGAGCTGGTGCCGGGCCTGCCCGACGACGCCGCCGCCGTCGACGTCGAGTTCACCGTCGCCGAGACGACGACGTGGCTGCTGTCGCCGGCGGGCTACGGCGACGCCAACGAGGGCTTCGTCTTCGTCGGCGTCGTCGGCGACCGCAACCTGCTCGGCACCGGGCTGCAGGCGTTCGGCTCGGTGCAGGCCTCGCGCCTGCGCTTCCTGTTCGACGTCTCGCTGACCGAGCCGCGCCTGTTCGGCACGCGATCGTCGGCCACCATCGAGGGGCACCGCCGTCAGCTGCGCTACCGCGGCTTCTCCCTCGTCTCGCAGGGCGGCGGCTCGGGGCGGGCGAACTACGCCCACGAGCTCGGCTTCCGCCTCGGCGGGCCGGCGCGCTGGTTCGTCGGCGGCGGCGTCGGCGTCGAGTACGGCGGCGTCGTCGCCGACGAGGACAAGCCCCTCGCGCCGTCGTCGCTGCTGCCGCAGGACGTGCTGCGCAACGTCGTCGAGGTGCGCGCCGGCTTCGACACCCGCGAGGGCGGGCTGTCGCCGCGCAACGGCCTGCTCGTCTCCGTCGAGGGCAGCACCGCCGGCCCGTGGACGGCGTCGGGCCTCGCCTTCGTCGACGGGCAGGCCAACGTGCGGGCGTTCTGGTCGCCGGTCTGGGACATCACGCTGAAGTCGAACACGCAGGTGGGCGGCGTGCAGAACCCGCTCGGCGGTCAGGCGCCGGTGACCGACCGCTACTTCCTCGGCGGCCTCGGCACGGTGCGCGGGTTCTTTCCGCGCAGCATCGGCCCGACGGTGCGCGCCCCGCTGCAGGACGGCGCGCTCGTCGACGTGCTCGCCGGCGGCGTCGTCAAGGTCGTGCAGAACGTCGAGCTGGAGGCGCCCCTGTGGCCCGGCGTGCCGCTGCGGGTGTTCGGCTTCGTCGACGCCGGCAACGCGTTTGGCGAGGACGAGTGGGCGTCGGGGCTGGCGCAGGTCGAGCGCGGCACGGCGACGCTGCCGCTGCAGCTGCTGTGGTCGACGGGCTTCGGCGTGCTGCTCGAGACGCCGGTGCTGCCGTTCCGGTTCGAGTGGAGCGTCCCGCTCACCCGCCGGTCGTTCGACCAGCCGCTGAACTTCTTCCTCGGCGTCGGCTCGGCGTTCTGACCTCGCCGCGGGCCCGCCGTGGGCCCGTGGTGGGCGCCGCAGCGCGGCGCTGGTTGTGACGCCCGTGCAGGCGCGGATCCACACCGAGAACTTTCGCGGCCGGGGTGCGTTCGCAGCGACACACAGACCCGGAGAACCCGATGCGCCGCACTGTTGCCTCCCTGCTGCTCGCTCTCGCCGTCACGCCCGCCCCCCTCGCCCGCTCGAACAGCGTCGCCCCGCCGGCTCCACCGGCGCAGCGGCTGGCGGCGGCCGCCGGGCAGGGCGGTCCTTCCGGCCTCGTGCCGACCATCAAGCCGCGGGTCGAGATCGTGTTCGCCCTCGACACCACCGGCTCGATGGGCGGGCTCATCGACGGCGCCAAGCGCAAGATCTGGGCGATCGCCAACGAGGTCGCCCGCGCCGAGCAGCGGCCGGCGGTGAAGATCGGGCTGGTCGCCTACCGCGACCGCGGCGACGCCTACGTGACTCAGGTGACGCCGCTGACCGACAACCTCGACGCCGTCTACGAGGGCCTGATGGCCCTGCGCGCCGACGGCGGCGGCGACACCCCCGAGGACGTCAACGCCGCCCTGACCGACGCCGTCTCCAAGATGGCGTGGTCAGACGACAAGGGTGTGCTGAAGATGGTCTTCCTCGTCGGCGACGCCCCCGCCCACGTCGACTACCCCGGCCAGCCGCAGTGGTCGACGACGGCGCAGGCGGCGGTGCACAAGCGCATCTACATCAACACCGTGCAGTGCGGCGGTGACCCGGCGACGACGACGTTGTGGAAGAGCATCGCCCACGCCGCCGAGGGTCGGTTCGCCGCGATCCCGCAGGACGGCGGCGTCGTCGCCGCCGTCGCCACGCCCTACGACGTCGAGCTGGCGAGCCTGGCCCGCGAGCTCGACGCCACCAACTTCACCTACGGCCGCGCCGCCGAGCGTGAGGCCAAGGTCGCGTCGCGCCGCCGCGCCGGCGTTTACGCCGCCGCCGCGCCCGCCGCCGCCGCCGCCGACCGCGCGGTGGCAAAGGCGACCCTGGGCGCCGGCATGAAGGCCGACGAAGACCTCGTCACCCTGGCCGAGGCCAGCGGCAGCGCCGCCGCTGCGCTGTCCCGCGTCGCCAGCGACGAGCTGCCGGCGGAGCTGCGCGGCCGCACCAAGGCCGAGCAGGAGCAGATCCTCGAGGACAACCGCGCCAAGCGCGCCGCGCTCAGCAAGAAGATCGCGGCTCTGTCGAAGCAGCGCGACGAACACCTGGCCACGGCGGCGAAGAAGGCGCCGGCGCAGAAGGACTCGTTCGACGCCGAGGTGGGCGCCATGATCCGCGCCGAGGGCAGCCGCACCGGCCTCAGCTGGTGACGCCCCCTGCGGCAGCGACGACGGCGCCGGGCGACGAGGCCCGGCGTCGTCGTTTCTTGCGTCCGGCCCACGCATCGACGACGCTGCCCGTGTGCAGGTCTTCGTCGTCGAGCAGGGCGGGCGCATCGAGCCGTTCGGCGTCGTCACCGACGACTGCCCGCTGGGCGGCGGCACCTTCGCCGACGCCCGCCGCGCGGCGCTGCGCGCCGCAGGCCTCGTCGCCCCCGACCACAAGTGCCCGCCGTCGACGACGGTGACCGGCCCCGCCCTCGTCCTCGCCGACGACGTGTGGGTGACGCGACGGGCGCTGCGCGCCTTCGTCAAGGCGACGCGCCGGGCGACGAGGACGGTGCGGCTGGCGCTGCCGCGGTCGCGCCTGCTCGCGCTGCTCGCCCCGCTGCAGGACGTCGACGAAGGTGACGACGGCGCTGCCATCTACGGCTGCGCCTTCGTGCCCGTCGGCGTCACAATCGTCGCCGCTCAGGCGCTCTCGGCCGGCGCGCCGTGCCTGATCCCCTACCGCGAGATCCACGTCGATGTGCCCGTGCCGCGCGCGCTGATGGGGCGCAGCGACCCGACGACGCCGTGGCCGCTGACGTCGACGGTGGCGCTGCGGGTGCGCCACTGGCTGCACGTGCTGCGCGCGTCCCACGTCGCGCCGCAGGTGTGGCTGCTCGACCGGGCGACGGCCGCGCCGCTGCAGTCGGCGTGGCGCGCCGTGACGAGGTGGCGGCCGTCGTCGGCGGCGCGGCTGGCGGCGTGGAAGCGCGCGTTCGTCTTTCGCGGTCGCAACGTCGTCGTCCACCCAAACGCCGTCGTCGAGGGCAGCGTGCTCGGCGACGACGTCTTCATCGGCCCGCAGGCCGTGGTGCTGCAGAGCGTCGTCGGCGATGGCTGCCGCATCGAGCAGCGCGCCCACGTGGCGCAGTCGACGCTGGGCCCGCGCACCTTCGTCAGCCTGAATTCTTCGATGCAGGCGTGCTGCACGTTCGCCGACGCCGACGCCTGCGCGAACAACCTGCAGGCCTGCGTGGTCGGCAGCGGCGTCGGGCTGACCAGCTTCGCCCGCGCCCTCGACACCGTCCTGCACGACGACGGGCGGCCCGGCGGCGAGGTGCGCGTGCAGGATGGCGGGCGCCTGCGTGGCGCCGGCGAGCTGCCGTGCGGCGTGGCCTTCGGGCCGGGCGCCTTCGTCGGCGCCGGCGTCACCCTCGCCGCGGGGCGCGCCGTGCCGGCCGGGGTGCGCATCGTGGGCGGCGCCGACGGCGTCGTCCGCCGGCCCGACGCCGCAGCCGGCACGTGGGTCGTCGACGCGGGCGGGCTCGCGCCCCTGCGGCGGCCGCGCACCGGCGGCGCCGGCGACCCTTGAGGCACCTGACGGGGCCGCCGCTGGCTGCGGTAGCATTGCCGGCCTCGGGGGTCGTTGCGCTTGTCTGCCGTCGTCACCGCCATCCGCTCTGCCGCGTGGGCCTCGGTGGCCGAGGCGAAGCAATTCGTGGCTGCCGTCGACGCTGACGCCGACGACCTCGTGCAGGTGCTCGAGCTGCTGCAGCACAAGGCGCTGCTGGCCGACGCCGAGCGGCACGCCCTGCGGCGCATGGTCTTCCACGCGTTGGTGCTGAAGCGCTCCGACGAGGCGCTGTTCCGCCCGTTCGTCCGGGCGCTGAAGACGGCCCCCGTCGACGTGCGTGCCGTTCTCGTCGAGGTGTTGCCGCGGGTGAACGCGGTCGCCGACCAGATGGAGCTGGTCGAGGTGATGCGCCACCCCGAGGCCGACGTGCGCGCCGCCGCCGCGCGCGTGCTGGTCGTCGCCGGCAGCAAGAACGCCATCGCCGCGCTGGCGGCGTTGACCCAGGAGCGGGGCTTCGTCGGCCTGCGCGAGGCACTCGAGGTCATCCTGCGCACGGCGGGGCCGCAGGCGCTGCCGCTCCTCGACAAGGTCCTGCAGCGCCCCGACCTCTCCGAGCGGCTGCTCGCCATCCGCTGGCTCGGCGACGCGCAGCACATGGCGGGCAGCACGGGCGCGGCGCAGCGGCTGCTGCAGCCGCTGCTGCGCGACCCTGTCGAGGCCATCGCCGTCGCCGCCGTCACGGCGGTCGGCCAGATCGCGTCCGAGGCCGACTACCACGCGCTGCTCGCGCCGCTCGTCGACGGCAAGAACCTGCACGTCGCCGCGGCGGTGCTCGAGGGCCTGCGGCGCTTTCCGACGGCGCGCACCGCCGACCTGCTCGAGCGCAAGCTGGCGTCGGGGCCGCAGGTGCTGCGGCTGGCCGCGCTGGCGTGCATCGAGGGGGCGGCCGCCCAGGCGGCGCAGGCGACGACGCCCGTCGACCTCGATCCGCTGATTGGCGCCGTCGTCGCCGCGCTGGGTCATCCCCACGTCGCCGTGCGCAACCGCGCTGGCGAGGTCATGGCGGCGCTGTCGCGCAGCGAGCGCGTCGAGTTGGGGCGCACCGTCGTGTGGCTGCTGCGGTCGGGCGACGTCCATACGCGCCGCATGGCCGCCGAGGTGCTGCGCTCGGTGAAGGACCCGCACGGCGAGCTGTGGCCCAAGCTGCTCGGGTCGCTGCGCGACGACGACTGGTGGGTGCGCGACCGCGTGATGGACGCGCTCGTCGATCTCGCTGGCAAGGGGCTGAGCGGCTATATGGTGGCGTGGCTGCAGGACCACAGCGACGTCGTGCGGCGGTTCGCGCTCCACGTCCTGCACCGCCTGAAGGACCCCGACACCATCGCCGCGGTCGTCCACTGCGCGCGCACCGATCCCGACTGGTGGGCGCGCGAAAAAGCCGTCGAGGTGATCGCCGAGTTCAACGACGTGCGGGCGCTGCCGAGCCTGATCGAGCTGATGACGCAGACGCCCGAGCTGCAGATCGCCTGCATCGCCGCGCTGCGCCGGCTCGCCCTCCAGCAGGCCGCCGCGTTCCTGCTGCCGCTCTCGACCTCGCCCGAGCCCGACGTCCGGCTGCTGGTGCTGGGCTACATCGAGCAGCAGAACGATCCCGCGCACTACGCCACCGTCGAGCGCATGGCCGACGACGACGAGCCCGCCGTGCGCCGCCTTGCCGCCGCGCTGCTGGCGCGCTGGCGGGTCACGCGTCAGGACAAGCTCGCCGACGCGGCGGTGCCGGCGCCGGTGGTGGCCGCGGCCATCGACGGCGACGACCGACCGCTCGAGTCGTACCTGCGGCAGCTGACCGACGGCGGCGGTGACCTGATCCTGGCCCCCGAGCGCCACGTGTTCCTGAAGCGCGACGGGCAGGTCGAGCCGGTCAGCACAACGCCGCTGTCCGCCGATCGCGTCGCGACGATGCTCGCGCCCCTGGTGACGTCGCAGGCGGCGGTGCGGCTGGAGCAGCGCAAGGACGCCGACTTCTCGTTCGAGCTGAAAGGCGCCGGCCAGCGGTTTCGCGTGAACATGTTCCGGCAGCGTGGCGGGCTCGGCGCGGTGTTCCGGGCCATCCGCAGCAGCATCCCCGCGCTCGCGGATCTCGGCCTGCCGCCAGCGGTGCTGTCGCTCACGACCATGCGCACCGGGCTGGTGCTCGTCGGCGGCGCTTCGGCCTCGGGCAAGTCGACGACGCTGGCGGCGCTCATCGACCACATCAACCGCACCGAGCCGCGGCACATCATCAGCCTCGAGGATCCGATCGAGATCCTGCACCAGAACCACAAGGCCCTCGTGCAGCAGCGCGAGCTCGGCGCGCACACCCGGTCGTTCTCCCGCGCGCTCCGCTCGGCGCTGCGCGAAGACCCCGACGTCATCGTGATCGGCGAGATGCGCGACAAGGAGACCATCGAGCTGGCGCTCACCGCCGCCGAGACCGGCCACCTCGTCGTCGGCACGCTGCATACGTCGTCGGCGGACGCGTGCATCGACCGGATCGTCAACGCGTTTTCCCGTGCGCAGCAGGATCAGGTGCGCGCCTCGCTCGCCGACAGCCTGCGCGCGGTCCTGTACCAGACCCTGCTGCGTCGACGCGCCGGCCTGGCCGGGCCACGGCTCGTCGCCGCCGAGCTGTTGTTGAACACGGACGCCGTCGCCAACCTCATCCGCAAGAGCAAGACGATGCAGCTGCCGACGACCATCGCGACGTCGCGCGAGGCGGGGATGATCGCGCTGGACGCCGACCTGATCCGCCTGGCCCGCACCGGCCTCGTCGACGATGTCGACGTCCTGGCCCGCGCGCGGAACAAGCCGCTGGTCGAGGCGGCCCTCGCCGAGGCGCGGCAGCAGCAACAGCAGCATCGACAGTCGCCGAGTCGCCCGCCGACCGAGGCCAGGAAGGCCGTGAGCTAGCAGGATGACGACGAGGCTCGTTGTGGGCTTTACTCAGCAGCCTGCTCGCCCGGCGTCGCGCGCCTGCCGCCGTGGCGTCGTCTCGCCCGCCGCCCGCAGCCGCGCTACCTGCTAGAAAAGACCCATGGCGCGCATCGACTCCTTCCTGCGGCTCGTCGTCGAGCAGCGCGCGAGCGACCTGCACTTCACCGCCGGCTCGGTGCCCTTGATCCGCCATGACGGCGAGCTCGTGCCGCTGCCGTTCCGCTCGCTGACCGAGGGCGAGGCCCGGCGATTCCTGTTCGAGATCCTGACCCCCGAGGAGCGCGAGCGGCTCGAGGTCGAGCTTGAGCTCGACCTGTTGTACGCGCTGCCCGGTGTCGGGCGCTTTCGCGCCAACCTGTTTCAGCAGCAGCAGGGCTGGGGCGCGGCGTTCCGCATCATCCCCGACCGCCCACCGCTCCTTGACGAGCTCGGCTTCCCCGCAGCGGTGCGCGGCCTGTGCGCGTTGCAGCAGGGGCTGGTGCTCATCGGCGGACCGACCGGGTCGGGTAAGTCGACGACGCTTGCGGCGCTCGTCCACGAGATCAACCGCACGACGCGTCGGCACGTTCTGACCGTCGAGGACCCCATCGAGTTCCTGCACGAGCCCGTGCTGTCGGCGGTGACGCAGCGTCAGGTAGGCATCCACGTCGAGTCGTTCGCCGAGGCGCTGCGCTCCGCCTTGCGCGAGAGCCCCGACGTCCTCGTCGTCGGCGAGGTGCGCGACAGCGAGACGATGCAGCTGGCCGTGCAGGCCGCCGAGACGGGCGTGCTCGTCGTCGGGACGCTGCACACATCGTCGGCGGCCAAGACCATCACGCGCGCCATCGACATGGCCGCCGAGGACATCCGCGAGCAGCTGCGTGCGTCGTTGTCGGTGCTGCTGAAGGGCGTCGTCGCCCAGCACCTCCTGCGGCGCGCCAGCGGCGACGGTCGCATCGCCGCCGTCGAGGTCCTGCTGAACAACCCCGCCGTCGCCAGCATGATCCGGGAGAACAAGATCGTTCAGATCGACGCCTACCTCGCCGGGACGAGCCCGTGGGAGTTGGGCATGCAGGGCCTCGAGAGCTGCCTGCTCGCCTTCGTGCGCGACGGACTCGTCGACGTCGAAGAGGCCGCGAAGCTGTCGGCCTCGCCCGAGGTGCTGCGGCGGGAGGTGGCGCGCCTCAAGCAAGAAGGTGCGGCGTGACCCGCACCCTCGACGAGTGCCGCGCCCTCGAACGCTCGGGGGACTCCGCGGCGGCGTACCAGCACTACATCGACGGTGACTTCATCGAGGACGCTGCGCGCCTGCTCGTCGGGCGCAGCCGCGGGCTCGACGCGGCCGAACTGTTGCTTGCCTGGGTGGCGCGCCAGACACCGCCGACCGGTGAGCGCGCCCGCGCCTGCGGCCGTGAGGCGGCCCGGCTGTTCGAACAGCATGGGCGCGGCCCCCGCGCGCTGTCGGTGCTCGCGTGGCTGCAGGACTCCGAAGCGCTCACCGCGCTGGCCGTGCGCCTTGGCGAGACCGACCACGCCTTCGAGGCCGGCTGCGCCCTCGCCCGTCATGGCGATCCCACCCGCGCCCCGGCGTCGTTGCTGCGCGTCCCCCGCGGCGACCCGCGCTACGCGGCGGCGGCGCTCGAGACCGTGCGGGCGCTGGCCCGCGGCGCCCCGCTGACGATGAACATCGACCGCTGGCTGGCCGACTTCATCCGCCGCGGGCCCGGCAGCGACGCTGAGGCGGACGCGTTCTACGGCCTCGCCGGCGTGTACGCTGCCGCCGGCTTCCCCGAGAACGCCGACGAGGTGCTCGGCCGCCTGCTCGTCACGCGCCCCGGCTACCGCGATGCCGCGGCCCTGAAGGAGCAGATGCTCGCCGACGCCCTGGGCGGCGCGGCGGTCCTGGCCCGCGTCGTCGCCGAGGACTCCGCCTTCGCCGAGGCTGCCGGCGCCCTCGGGCGACCGCCGTCCGACGCGCTCGTGGCATCGTCGACGCTGGAGCGATCCGCGACCGAGGAGGTCGGCGGTGCCACACCCGTCCTCGACGCCGACGGCGGCGCCACCACCGTTGTGAAGAACGCGCCGCTACCCGGCTCGGTCGCTGCGGCCGCTGCGTCGGCGCCTGCGGTCCTTGCGTTTTCGCCCGGGATGCTGGTGGCCGATCGCTTCCGGGTCGTCGACGTGCTCGGCAAGGGCGGCATGTCGACGGTCTATCGGGTCGTCGACGTCGAGCTGAACGAGTCCATGGCGCTGAAGCTGTTCACCCAGCCGGTCAACGAAGAGGCCGTCGAGCGCTTCAAGCAGGAGATCCGCCTCGCCCGCCAGCTCGTCCACGAGAACGTCATCCGCATGTACGACATCGGCTTCGCCGCCGGCGCCCGCTTCCTGACGATGGAGCTGCTGGTTGGCGAGGACATGCACGCCAAGATGGTCCGCGGGCTGTCGCTGCGCGACGGGGCGCTGCTTCTCGCCCAGGCCTGTGCCGGGCTCGACGCCGCGCACCGCCTCGGCGTCGTGCACCGCGACGTCAAGCCCGAGAACCTGTTTGTGACGACAGACAACGTCCTGAAGGTGATGGACTTCGGGATCGCCACGCACACGAAGAACAACGGGTTGACGCTGGCCGGTATGGTCGTGGGCACCCCCGAGTACATGGCCCCCGAGCAGGCGCACGGCCACATGCGGGTCGCGCACTCTGCCGATCTGTACTCGCTGGGCGTCATGCTCTACGCGCTGGCGACGGGTCAGCTGCCGTTTCGCCACGCCGAGCTGGTGCCGCTGTTGATGATGCACGTGCAGCAGGCGCCCGAGCCCCCGCGCCGACTCAACCCGGCGTGCCCCGTCGAATTCGAGCAGCTCATCCTCGAGCTGCTCGCCAAGCGCGCCGAACAGCGCCCAGCCAGCGCCCGCGTCGTCGAGGACCGGTTGAAGCGCCTCGTGCAGCGCGGCGTGCTCGGGTAGCTCGTCCGACCCACGTCATCCCGGTGGTCTCTGATCCTCGATCGTCCCTACTGGCGCTGCGCGCGCCAGCGCGCTCGCGAGCGAGAGCGAGCGGTGGCCGTGCCGCCCGCGAGGGTCAGAAGCCGATCCCGGACCCCGATGGACTTCATCCATCGGGTTCCGGGATCGGACCCACGGGAGGCCAGCGTCAGAAGAGCGTGAGCTGTCGTCGTCGATCCGGCCGCGTGAACGTCGTCGGCGCCCCGGCCCACAGCGAGCCGTCGTGGGCGCGCGACTGCTCCCGCAGCGCGTCGTCGTCGCCTTCGCCGGCGAGCGGAGCCAGACCGAGCCGCTTCGTCGTCGTCGCGAACAGCGCCCGGATGGCCTGAGCGTAGGCGCCGCGGCCGGTCTGGCGGGTGCCGAAGCGGCTGTCGTACAGCGCGTCGCCGCCGCGGGTGTCGACGACGCGGGCCATGATCTTGTCGGCGCGGTCGGGGAACGCCGCCCGCAGCCGGTGCTCGAACACCCCGGCCACCGAGCCCGGCAGCCGCAGCAGCACCCACCCGGCGTGGCGGGCGCCGGCGCCGGCGGCGGCCTGAAGCACGCGCGGCATGTCCTCGTCGTTGAGGCCGGGGATGAGCGGCGCCGTCATCACCCCGACGTCGAGTCCGGCCGCAGCCAGCGTCTCGATCACCCGCAGCCGACGCGCGGGCGAAGGCACGAAGGGCTCGATGGCCCGGGCCTTGCGCTCGTCCAAGAACGGGATCGACACGCTGATCCCGACGCGCGTCACGCGCTGCAGCTCGCGCAGGACGTCGATGTCGCGCTCGATGAGCGCCGACTTGGTGACGATGCCCACCGGGTTTCGGTAGAGCGCGCAGACCTGAAGGCAGGCGCGCGTCAGCCGGTAGCTCGCCTCGAGCGGCTGGTAGCAGTCGGTGACGCCCGAAAACACGACGGTGTCGCCGCGCCACGACGGACGCTCGAACGCCTCGGTCAACAGCGACGCGGCGTGCAGCTTCACGTGGATGCGCGTGTCGAAGTCGGTGCCCGCGCCCAGCGACAGGTACTCGTGCGTCGGGCGCGCGTAGCAGTAAGCGCAGGCGTGCTGGCAGCCGCGGTAGGGGTTGACGGTGTAGCGGAAGCCGATGTCGGGGCTGTCGTTGGTCGACAGGATCGTGCGCGCGGTGTCCTCCCACACCTCGAGCGCCGCCGGCGGCTCCATGCCCTCGAGCCAGGTCCGCTCCTGACCGGCGAACGGGTTCGGCGGGTTGTCGATGCGCCGCGCCGTCGCGGTCGGGCGATCCGCCGGTCCGTCGACGCCGTCGACGTCAGCGACGTCGACGATCCGAAGCGCGCGGCGTGGATCCCCGGGACGGTACACGGGCTGAACATATGTTCAAAAGATCGCCGTCGCAAGCGGCGGCGTGGGCGTTGACAACGGCGGCGACGACGACGACGACCTGCGCATGACCCGCGTCTCCCTCGATGTCATCGTGGTCTTGTTCGCGCTGCTTGGCGGGGCCCCGACGCTGGCCCACGAAGGACACGCCGCCACCCCGGTCCATGTCCACGTCGAAGTCCCCGGTCAGGGGGGCGCCGATCGTCTCGCCGTCGATGTCGGCGCCGCCATCGTCGCGTTGCTGGTCGGCGCGGCGTTGCTCGGCGCCGCGCGCCGCCGCGCCTGATGCTCCTGCGAGCGACGACGATGGGCGCGCACCTTCACCTCGACCCGACGGGCGGGATCGCCGGCGACATGTTCGCCGCGGCGCTGCTCGACCTCGACCCGTCGCTCGGCGACGGGCTGCTGCCGTTGCTGCGCTCGGCGGGGCTGCACGACGACGTCACCGTCGACGTCGTCGACCACCGCAATGCGACCTTTCGTGGCCGGCGCTTCGTCGTCCTCGATCCGCGCGAGCGCACCCCCGACGGCCGCAAGCGGCCGCTGCGCGGCGCGTTCGTGCTGCGTTCGGGGGCCCACGGCGCGCACGGCTCATCGCACGCCCACGTCGCCCACAAGGACATCGTCGCGCGCATCGCCGCCAGCGACCTGCCGTCGGCGGCGAAGGCGCGGGCGACGGACATCTTCGCGCGCCTCGCCGTCGCTGAGGCCGGCGTACACGGCATGCCCGTCGAGGACGTCGAGTTCCACGAGGTCGGCGCGCAGGACTCCATCGCCGACATCGTCACCGCTGCGGTGCTGCTGTCGCGCCTGCACGACCGACACGGCGGCCTGACGGCGAGCGTGGCCTCGTTGCCCCTCGGCAGCGGCCGGGTGCAGACCGCTCACGGCGAGCTGCCAGTGCCGGCGCCGGCGACGCTGTCGCTGCTGCAGGGCTTCCCGGTCCACGACGACGGCCGGCCGGGCGAGCGTGTGACGCCGACGGGCGCGGCCATCGTCGCCCACCTCGTGACCCCGGGCGCGCGCCGGCCGTCGGGCGTCGTCGGCGGCGCGGGCGTGGGCTTCGGCACCAGGACGTTCTCGGGCCTGTCGAACATCCTGCGCGCGACGCTGACCCACACGACGACGACCGGCGCCGCCGTCGTCGGCTCCGGTGGCGCCGACGACGCGTGGCGGCGCGGCTGCATCGCCGAGCTTGCCACCGAGCTCGACGACATGACCGCCGAAGAGCTCGCCGTCGCCGGCGACCGGCTGCGCGGCGTCGCGGGCGTCCTCGACGTCCACGTGCTCGCCGTGCAGATGAAGAAAGGGCGCGCCGCAGCGTCGCTGCGCGTGCTGTGTGCCGAAGACGCCACCGACGCGGTCGCTCGCGCGCTCTTCGCGCAGACTACGACGCTGGGGATCCGAGTGTGCGTCGTCGAGCGGCTCGAGCTGGACCGCGCGCTGGCCGAGCACGACGGCGTCCGCGTGAAGCGCGCTCGCCGGCCCGGCGGCGACACCGTGAAGGCCGACGTCGACGACGTCGGCGACGACGGCGACACCCTCGCCGGGCGACGCGCCCGGCGCGCCGCCGCCGAGCGCGCCGCCCTGGAGCCGGGATGACCACCGCGGTGCTCGACGCCAGCGACGCTCAGGGCGCACGCCGGGCGCGCCTTGAGGCGCTGCTGCGCTCGTGGGGCCGCGTGGGCATCGCGGTGTCCGGCGGCGTCGACAGCGTCACGCTGGCGGCGCTGGCGTGGACGCTGCGCGGACCATTGCCGGACGGCCTCGACGTCACGCTGTTCCACGCGACGTCCGCGGCGGTGCCGCGGGCGGCCCGCGACGTGCTCGATGCCGTGGCCGCCGCGCGCGGCTGGGACGTCGTCTTCGTCGACGCCGGCGAGGTCGAGGACCCGGCCTACGCGGAGAACCCCGACAACCGCTGCTACTTCTGCAAGTCGCACCTGTTCGACGCCATCCGTGCTCGCTTCGACGGCGTCGTCTGCACCGGCGCCAACCTCGACGACCTCAACGACCACCGCCCCGGCCGCCGCGCTGCCGCCGAGCGCGGCGTGCGCGAGCCCTTCGTCGACGTCGGCTACACCAAGGACGACGTGCGCGCGCTCGCCCGCGCGCTCGAGCTGCTCGCGGTGGCCGACCTGCCGGCGTCGCCGTGCCTGTCGTCGCGGGTGCAGACCGGCGTGCGCATCGACGCCGCGCTGCTCGCGCTCATCGATGACGTCGAGCGCGCGCTGCGGCCCCTCACCCCTGCGACGTTGCGCTGCCGGGTGCGGGCCGAACACGTCGTGATCGAGCACGATGGACTCGACGAGGCCGCCGCGCGCGTGGTGGTGGCGCCGTTGCTGGCGTCGGCCCGGCCCGTGCTGGGCGCGCGCGCCGACACCCTCGCCTTCTCTGGCTACCGGCGCGGCAGCGCCTTCCTGCGGGTGATCGGATGACCACGCAGAGCAAGGCGGACGAGGTGAACCTCGACCTGCAGCGACAGGACCGCATCGGTCTGCCCGAGGCGATCCTGTGCGAGCCCAAGTCGACGGCGCAGCTGCGCACGATCCTCGAGCGCTCCCGCGCCACTGCGCAGCCCTTGTTGCTGACCCGGCTCACCGACGCGCAGGCGTCGGCGCTGGCCCCGGCCTGGAGCCTCGACGACGACCGCACGTCGCGTACGGCGTACTTCCAGTGGAGCCCGCAGGCGCCAAAGACGGGGCGGGTGGCCATCGTCGCCGCCGGCACCAGCGACGTACCCGTGTCGAAGGAGGCGGCGCGCACGCTGCGCTTCCACCACGAGGATCCCCTCGAGATCTACGACGTCGGCGTCGCCGGCCTGCACCGGTTCCTCGCCCGTGTCGATGAGCTGCGCCAGCGGCGCGTCGTGATCGCGGTGGCCGGCATGGACGCGGCCCTGATCAGCGTCACCGGTGGCGCTGTCGCTGGCGTCGTGATCGGCGTGCCGACGAGCGTCGGCTACGGCGTCGCCACGGGCGGCCACGGCGCGCTGCAGTCGGCCCTGTCGTCTTGCGCGTCGGGGGTCGCTGTCGTCAACATCGACAACGGCTACGGCGCCGCCTGCGCCGCCCTGCGCGTGCTGCGCGCCCTCGACGCTCCCCGTCCCTGAACGCGTACCTGCTCCCCGGAAGGCCCCGATGTCGCTCCTGCCCCGCCTCGGCGTCAACGTCGACCACGTCGCCACCGTCCGCCAGGCGCGCCACGCGCCGTACCCCGACCCGGTGCTGGCCGCGTCGCTCGCCGAGCTCGGCGGCGCCGCGCAGATCACGGTGCACCTGCGCGAGGACCGCCGGCACATCCAGGACCGCGACCTGAAGCTGCTGCGCAAGACGGTGCAGACGAAGCTGAACCTCGAGATGGCGGCGACGCCGGAGATGCTGCGAGTCGCCTTCGAGACCCGGCCCGACACCGTGACGCTGGTGCCCGAGCGGCGGCAGGAGGTCACCACCGAGGGCGGCCTCGACGTGATCGGCCAGAAGGACGCGCTGAAGCGGCTCGTCGCTGAGCTGAAGCAGGCCGAGATCCACGTCTCGCTGTTCGTCGACCCCAATGTCGAGCAGGTGCAGATGGCGGCGCGCATCGGCGCCGACGCCATCGAGCTGCACACCGGCCGCTTCTGCGAGGCGCGCACCCGCGACGTGCGGGCCGAAGAGCTGCGGCGGATCGTCGATGTAGCGAAGACCGCGGTGAAGCTGAAGCTCGCCTGCTGCGCCGGCCACGGCATCCACTACGACAACGTCGCCGACCTCGCGTCGATCCTCGAGATCGAAGAGCTGAACATCGGCCACTCCATCGTCGCGCGCGCGATCTTCGTTGGCATGGAGCGCGCCGTGCGCGAGATGAACGAACTCGCCCGCGCTGCCCGCCAGCAGGCCGTGCTCGCCGCGCAGCGCTGACGCTCCGCCACGATGGTCGATCCCGCGCGCCTTGGCCGCGCCCCATCCTCGCCGACGTCGTCGCTGACGTCGGCCGCGACGGTCGTCGTCTTCGTCGTTGCCGTCATCGTCAGCGTTGTGCAGCCGCTGCTCGCCCGCGACGCGCCGGCCGACCGCTACGTCGCCGCACTCTCGTCGCTGCGCGCGCTCGTGCAGCCGGGCGACGCCGTGCTGGTGCATCCACCTTGGCGCGACGATGTCGTCACCGCCCTGCGGACCGCTGCCGTCTTGCCGGCCTCCACCCTGATCACCGAGGCGCTGGCGCCCCGCCATGGCGACCCGTTGCCGAGCGTCGTGATCGTCGCTGACGACAGCTGGCCGCTGCCGGCGGTGCTCGCCGCCCGGTCCGGGGCCGCGCGCGTCATCGACGGCGTGCGCGTGTTTCGCGTCGACGACGGCGGCAGTGACGATCGGCGTGGCGACGGCCGCGAGGCCGCCGGCCTTGCCCTGCAGCGCGCCCGCGTGCACGTCGAGACCGCCGACGGGCGCCGCATCGAATGCCCGTGGAGCGGCGTACGCCGTCGTCACGTTTGTCTCGGCCTGCCCGAGTGGATGACCGTCGGCGACGACACGCTGACCATCGGCGACCGGCGCGAGCGCTGCGTCTGGGCGCACCCGACGAGCGGCGGGGTCGTCGTCGTCGACTACGGCGTGGTGCCCGTGGCTGCCGCCGGCTTGCGCCTGTCGCTGGCGCTGACCGATACCGCCGCCGACAACCCGCGCGGCGCTGCCGTCACCGCGACCCTCGTCGTGGGCGACGACGCCCGCGACGTGACCGTGCACCACCGCCGCGGCTTCGCCGCGGTCGTCGTGGCGAGAATGTCCGGGACGACGACCGGGACGACCGGGACGACCGGGACGACCGGGACGATGACCGGGACGCCCGCGGCGACCGGGACGACCGCGGCCCCCGTGAGCGTACGGCTCACCACCGCCGACGACGGCCAGCGCCACACGTGCTTCCGCATCGAGCCCACGGGGGTGCCGCGATGAACGTCTGGCTTCGCATCGCCCGGTCGCGCCCCTTCGTCGTGGCTACTATCGCGGCGCTGCTGGTGCTCGTCGTGCACCTGCTGACGCTGCCGGCCCAGGGGATCACCGACGACGACGACTTCTACGCCTCCGCCGGCGTCCGCTACGCACAGTGGCT
>VGSZ01000027.1 GCA_016874845.1 Deltaproteobacteria bacterium | reverse complement strand
GAAGGCGAAGGCGAAGGCGAAGGCGAAGGCGAAGGCGAAGGCGAAGGCGAAGGCGAAGGCGAAGGCGAAGGCGAAGGCGAAGGCGAGCCGCCGCCGCCGGTGGGCGAAGTCGTCGTCGACGCCTGCCTCGGCGAGAGCGGCGTGGCCGAGCGCTGCCTGCTGGTCACCGACGCGTCGGCGTGCACAGGCGCGCGCTGCGCGAAGCTGGTGGTGGTGTTCTCAGGCGGCGAGATGGGCTGCGACGATGGCGCGGGCCACGCCAGGGTCCTCGCCGGCTACGCGGCGCAGGGCTACGCCGCCGTCTGCATCAACTACTTCGAGACCCCCGACGGCTCGGGCGCGGTGCCCTACGTCGACGAGGCGAGCCGCCTCGACATCGCCGTGCGCGCCGCCACGACGGGGGCGTGGGGGCGGGCGTACTGGACCGGCGAGGACCTGTTGCTCGAAGGCATCAGCCACGGCGCCACCGCGCCCGTGATCCTGATGGCCCGCACCACGCTCGACGACCAGCCCCACTGGCGCGGCACGCGCTTCACCGCCGGCTGCTTCTTCGACGGACTCTACGACCCTCAGGCGACGTTCGATCTGCTCGCCACCGGCGCCGTCGGTGGCCGCCCCTGCGAGAGGCCGGTGTCGTACCGGCGCGGCCTCGAGCGCTACTGCGGCGCCGGCGCCACCGAGGCGACCTGCGACCTCGCCGCCGAGCCGAGGGCCGCCGAGGACACCATCACCGCGGTGCCGGCGCACGCCTACGCCGTGCGCGACTTCCAGCTCTTTGAGTGCGGCAGCAACCTGCGCCCCTGCCTGGGCGACATCGTCGCCGGCGAGCCCATCGCCGAGCTGTGCGACACGCTGGACGCCGGGCCCGAGCACACCTGCGCCTTCGTCGCCCTGCCCGACGACAGCCACCTGACCTGCCACGCCGACCACTACGACCGGTGCCGCACGTGGTTCGAGGATCTGCTGGCGCGTTGACCGCCCGCGCCGTCACGCGGACGCGACGCGGCCGTCGCCGGGACTCACAACCCGCGGCCTTGCGTGCACGCCACATCGTCGCCGCCGTCGTGCGGGCGCCCGAGCTGCTCGAGCGCGGTCGTCAGCTGTGGGGCGAGGCGCGACCGCGCGATGCGCGGGTGTGACGATCGACCAGGGCCGGAGACCAGAACCACGGGGGGCCCATGTCGGCAGCGAGGCAGAAGAATGGTCGTGTGCAGTGGATCGTGGTGACCGACGACGCCGAGGCGCGCGTCTGGTCACGCCAGCGGCGCGCGGCGCCGGTGCTCGTGGAGTCGTTGCAGCACCCGGCGGGGCACCTGCGTGAGCAGGAGCTCGTCAGCGATGAGCCCGGACGCATGAGCGCGCGAGGGCGCGGGCACACGCAGGCAATGAAGCAGCGCGGCTCCGCGCGGCACACCGAGCAGGTGCGCTGCGCCGCCGCCGTCGGCGCTCACCTGACGCGCGCGCTGCAGCAGAGTCCGTACGACGAGCGCGCGCGCGTCGCCGCACCACGCTGGCTCGGCGAGCTGCGTGACCACCTCGACCAGACCGTGCCGGGGCGCGTGGTGGCCGAGGTGCACCACAGCCTCATGCACGACCGCATCGAGGACAGCGCCGCGTGCATCGACGAGGGTCGCGCGCCGCGGCCGACGGCGTAACGGGACGCTCTGCACGCCGGCTCAGGTCCGGCGCGCCGGTCGGCCCCGGCAGCGAATTGGCAGCAAGGCGTGGACGACGGGGCGCGGCCTGCCGAGGTCACGGCGATGGTGAGGGGCAAGGCGTGGTGACGTCGTGCCGTGGCGGCTGACCTGGCGCCGCCTCACCACGGCCGCCTCACCACGGCCGCCTCACCACGGCCGCCTCACCACGGCGTCGGACGGTAGTCTTTGAAGAACACACCGCTGGCGTGCTCGCCCGATGCAAGGCCGGTGAAGATCGGGTCGACGATGCGGGCGCCGCCGTCGACGATGTCGAGCGGCGGGCTGAAGCGGTGCTCGAGCACCTTCTGCTCGGCGAGGTGCGCGGGGTCCTCGTCGGTGACCCAGCCAGTGTCGACGGCGTTCATCCAGATGCCGTCCTTCGCCAGCTCCATCGCCGACGTCCGCGTCAGCATGTTGAGCGCCGCCTTGGCCATGTTGGTGTGGGGGTGCTTGTCGGTCTTGTGGGCCCGGTAGAACTGGCCCTCCATCGCCGACACGTTGACGACGTGGCGGTCGCGGCCGCGGTTGTCGCGGCGCAGCAGCGGCAGCAGCTTGCTCGTCAGCACGAACGGCGCGGCGGCGTTCACCAGCAGCACCTCGAGCAGCTCGACCACCGGCACGTCCCCCAGCGTCGTCCGCCACGAGTTGTGCGCGCGCAGATCGACCTGCTGAAGGTCGGCGTCGAGCGCCCCGGCGGGGAAGATCGACTGCAGCGCCGCCGTCGTCGCTGGCAGCGCCGCGTGCGCGCCGTCGGCGTCGGTGGCCACCTGCGACAGCGCGGCGGCGGCGGCGAGCCCGCGCGGGGCCCGTGCGTCGGCGCAGAAGTCTTCGTAGGCCTCGACGACGCGCTGCGCGGCCGGCGGCAGCGACGACCGCGGCGCCTCCTCGTGCGCCATCAGGTGCGCGTAGAAGCCCGGCGGTCGCCGCACGGTCTGGCAGGCGTTGTGGATGACGCAGTCGAGGCGCGACAACGACGTCGACAGGTGCCGCGCCAGCGCGTCGACGCTCGGCGTGTGCCGCAGGTCGAGGCCCCAGACCTGCAGCCGATGCCCCCAGTCGCAAAAGTCGGGCTCGCGCGCGTAGCGCGCCGCGGCGTCGCGCGGGAAGCGCGTGGTGACGATGACGTCGCAGCCGTTGCGCAAGAGCAGGTTCGCGCCGTGGTACCCGATCTTCACCCGCGCGCCCGTCACCAGCGCCACCCGCCCCGACAGGTCCTGGCGCGGGCTGCGGCGTGCGTAATTAAAATCGCCGCATTGCGGGCACAATTGATCGTAAAAGAAATGAAGGTGGACGTAGCGCGCCTTGCAGACGTAGCAGACGCGCGGCTCGTGCAGCGCCGGCCCGTCGCGCCACCGGCCCTGCTCGGCGCTCGCCGTCGTAGGCGACGGCGTCCGTGGTGGCGGCAGCGACGGGTGCGGCGCCGGCGTGGGGAACACGGGCTGGCTGCGCAGCTGGCGGATCGCGGTACCTTGGCGCAGCGCTTCGTCGTGGTCTTTCTTTTCTTGTCTTTCGCGGCGCAAGAGCTCTTTTTGCAGCTTCTTGCGCTGCTTCAGGTCGGGGCGGGCGACCTCGCCGCACACGCGCTGCAGGCGCTCACGCAGGGCGGCGTCGACGTCGGCGAGCACGGCGCGGTCGGCGACGACCTCGTCGAGCAGCGCGAGGGCCTGGTGCAGGCGGTCGTTCACGGAGCGGGGCGTGTCGGTCACGCGCCGCAGCAAAGGGCGCCGTGTCGTCGTCGACAACGGGGGAGCGACGAGGCCGGCCGGGGCAGGGGGGGGCAGCGGCAGCGACGACGGCGCCGGTGCGGGTCGTGCGTCCGCGCGGGCGGCGGCCTACGCCTTGCGTGCGCCGGGCGACGGGCGAGGCGGAGAGGAGGGCGGCGACGACGGCCCGGCGCCGGGTCTCGTCGGCGACGGTGGGCCCCGCAGCGCCGGCTGGCCCTTGGGCGCGTCGGCGTCGGGCACGGCGCGGCCGGACCGCTTCGCGCGGTCGATGCGGAACTGCTCGCCCTGGGCGGCGCGGTCGCCGACGGCGAAGAACGAGTCGTGGGCGCCCTGCAGGCAGTCGACGACGTGGGTGGTGACCTCGCGCAGGAGCTCCTTAGCCAGATCCAGCACGGCCTCGTCGTTGACGAAGTTGGCGGTCTTGCGCACCTTCGGCTCGCAGGCGGCGCGCACGACGGTCAGGTACACCGCCATCGCCTGCGCCGACTTGTACGACTGGATCCCGAGCTGGAATTTGAGATCGCGCTTCGCGTCGACGAAGGTGGTCCACGTGATGCCGAGATCCTGCAACAGCTCGTTGTCGGCGACGACCTTTGCCATCGGCCGGTGGCCCCACACGACGTTCAGCTTCGCCCAGCGCTCGTTGCGCATCAGCGCGTCCAGCCGGGGGCGCGGCAGGTTCGCCAGCAGGTGCCCGAGCACCTGGTGCGGCCGCGGCTCCTCGCCGAGCTTCGCGGCGTACTCGCGCGTCGCCTTCTCGGTGATGGGGCCGAGGGCCGCCTCGAGCACCTTCCAGCGCTCCAGGAATTCGAGGTGCGGCTTCGGCGCTTCGGGGCGGTCGTGGTCGACGGCGCGGCCGCGGTTCTTCTTGTCCTCGAACTGCTGCAGCAGCGAGTCGCGGGTGGCCTCTTCTTCCTGCTGGCGCAGCTTCTCGGCCCGACTCTGGTGGGTGCGGGCCTTCACCAGCACCGACGGCTCCGGCTTCTTCAGCTTCAGCGACTCGGCCACCGACGGGGGGAGCTTGGATGTGAAGGGCACCACGACCTCGTGACGAAGCAGACGACGACGCCAGCCGCTGCGCCGTCCGGGGCTTTCCCCGCTGCGCGCGAGACGACAGGATCCAAGCATACCCAAGCCGCTCCGAACCCCGGCGCGCCGAGGACCGCGTGACGAAGCCGAAGGCCCCAAAGACCCCGAGGATCCCGAAGACCCCGCTGTCTTCGCCGGCCCCGCTGTCTTCGCCGGCCCCGCTGTCTTCGCCAGCCCCGCTGTCTTCGCCAGCCCCGCTGTCTTTGCCGGCCCCGCTGTCTTCGCCGGCCCCGTTCGCCTCGTCGGCCTCGTCGAAGAAGAAGAAGGAGCCCAGGGGCCTGCCGGTCCTGCTCGATGTCGAGCAGCCGCCGGTCGACGAGACGGCGCTGTCGGCGCGTTGGCCAGAGGCGGTGCTCGTGCTGTCCGAGGACGAGCGCAAGGCGCGGGTGCGCGCCGGGCTCGACACCGTGCTGCTCGACGAGATCGGCGAGGGCGGCGCGCGCCGCACCCGGGGCTTCGTCAAGGTCGTCCTGCGCGTGCCCCTCGACCACCCGAAGGCCCGTGTCTACGGCGTCTTCGTCGAGGTCGACCGCGACGGTTACCGCGCGCTGCAGCGGGCGTTCCAGATGAAGCAGAGCGCCCGCGTCCCCGGCCGGCTGGCGACCCGGCTGCCGTTCCTCGACGACGCCTACGGCTCGCGGGTCATCGTCGAAGAGGATGGCGGGGAGCGCCGGGCGCGCGTCGTCGACGTGGACAGCGTCAGTCTGCGCGACGGCCCGACGGTCGGGCCGCGGCTCCCGGCTCGACGATCGCGCTGACGTCCTCGGCGGCTCGACCCTGAGCGCGTCGTCGTCGAAGCCGACGACGCGCGCGGGCCGGCTTCGGGCCCATCGTGTCGTCGCGCGGCTCGCGCCCCGCCGACAGCCCGCCGGCCGCGCCGGATGAGGAGCGCATCGAGCGCACCTGCCTGACGTGAGCGAGCGACGAAGGTCGGCCAGGGGGGCGCCGCCAGTCTTCCGTCAGGCCCTCAGCCGCGCGCGAGGGCGCCTTCACCGGCCGCCATCCGCGCCATGTAGAAGCTGCCGATGGCGGCGATGGGCGCGGTGACGAGCAGGCCGACGAAGCAGCCGACCAGGCCGAGCACGGCGACGAGGCTCAACACGAACCAGCAGATGGCGCCCGGCACCAGGTGCGCCTGCAGCATATCGAACGCCCGCTTCAGCGCGGCGACGCCGTCCTTCTCACCGGCGGCGACGATGTAGAGCGCGTAGGGCATCAACGGCGCCAGCAGCAGGCCGGGGATGAAGCAGAAGGCGTAGCCCGCCGACACGATGATCGAGCCGAGCAGGCCCACGATCAGGCCGGGGACGAAGTCCTCGAAGCCCTTGAACACGTCGCCGGCGCTGGTGGTCTGCCCCTCGGCCTCGCGCATCATCATGCGCATGTAGCCCACCATCATCGGGCCGGTGAGCAGGCCCATACCGACGCTGCTGACGGCGCCGACCAGCAGCACGGCCACGATGTGGTTCACCGGATTCTTCTTGAAGCCTTCCCAGCCTGCCGACAGGCAGGCGCCCGTGTCGATCCCCATGTTCGTCCCTCTCGCGTGTCGGCCGTCCAGGGCCGGCCCCGGTCCATCCAAGGCGCGCGACAACCTACGAGCACTGCCGACGATGAAGCAAACCAGCCATCCGTCAGCGACGATGCAGGGATAACGTGTGCCCGGTCGGTAGGTCCGCCCGGCAATCGCTGTCGTCGGACGCGACCGGAGCAGTCAGCAGAGTCAGCCGCGCCGGGCGTCGAGCAGCGCCTGTCGGATCCACGACCCCACCAGGGCGGTCAGCAGGCGATCGACGACGCGTTCGGCGTTGGCGTCGAGGGCGCGGGTCGCGTCGATGCCGAGCAGCTGGAGCACGACGCCGTTTTCGACCGGGGGACCATCGGCGCGGGCATGCTCGATCGCCCGCGGACGCGCGCGCGGGTCTCGTCATTCAACGGCGTCCTGTGCAAGGTCACCCCGTCGGGTCCTTGGCACACTTTGGTTGCGAAAAGACCACAGTCGCTCGCGGCGGAAAGCAGGACTAGCCTGCGTGCCCGTCCGAGGTGTTCGATGTCATCCGTCCGTCCCATCGTGGCGCTCGCTGCGCTGCTCTTCGTCGCTTGTGAGGTCGTGGTCCCGACCAATCCGTTCGATCCGGAGGCGCCCGAGGACCTCCAGGCCCGCGGGGCCATCCAGGGGCAAGTGCAGCTGTTGAACCCGCTCGATCCCGAGACGCGCGAGCGCCAGCTGAACGCGCTGCGGGTCGGGTTGCTCGACGACTCGGGCCGGCGGATCAGCCGCGACGGCGAGACGCTGGCGGTCGTGCTGAAGAACGTCGACCCCGAGGCGAGCACGGGCACGTTCGCCATCGACGAGCTCCCGCCGGGCGCCTACTCGCTGGTCATCGACGGGGTGCCGTCGTTCTACGACCGCCCGCCGCTGCTGACGATCGCGGTGCTCGCCGGCGGCACGACGACGGTGGACACGCTGGTGTTCACCTACGTCGGCCAGGGAGACGAGGGCCCGGGGCGCATCAGCGGTGAGGTCGTCGCCGAGACCGGCGCCCTCGGCACCGTGCAGGCCAGCTTGTACGCGCGTCGCTCCGGCGAGACCACGCTCGTCAAGTCCGTCGTCGGCGAGGGCGGCTTCGACTTCGCGGCGCTGGCGCCGGGCTTCTACGCCGTCGTCGTCGAGAGCGACGGCTACACGCCGGCCTACCGGCTCGACGTCAACGTCGACGAGGGCGAGCAGGCCAGCCTGACCCACGCGTTCACCGGCGATGCGCGGATCGTGGTGCGCCCGGTGAGCGCCGTGCTCTTGCCCAAGATCCCGTCCGAGGGCGTCGTCATCGACGGCGACGATCTGTTCCTGCGGCGCGACGACGTGCCCGTCGCCGTGCTGTCGTTCGCCGCCGCGGACATCGCCGATGTCGGCGTCACGGGCATGCGCCTGTCGTCTGCCGAGACCTTCGTCGACACCGCCGGCGAGCCGCTGCCGTTCTCGCCGTTCAACCCGGACGCCATCGTGACCATCCCGCCACGGGACGGCCCGGTGAAGGTGTTCGCGCAGTTCGAGGCCCGCAGCAGCCAGGGCTTCATCTTCACGTCGCCGTCGTTCGTGCTCGAGGTGGTGCGCGACCGCACCGCGCCCGCGATCGCCGAGGCCACGATCCTCAACCTGCCGCGCGCCGCCGACGGTGCGTACCTGTCGGCCGACCCGCAGGTCACCCTGCGCGTCGACGGCACCGACGTCACCAGCGGGCTGGCCGCGCTCCGCTCGGGCTTCGACTCCACCGAGACCGTCGGCGCGTTGCCGACGCCGGGCCTGCAGCGCCTGCAGAAGGACTCGACGGCGGCCGGCGACGGGCGCCACCAGCTGCGCTACGCCCTCGTCGACCGCGCCGGCAACGAGAGCCCCGAGCAGACGCTCGACGTCATCGTCGACACGCAGGCCCCCCGGGTGGCGCTCGCCGTCGTCGGCGCCGACAACGGGCTGCTGCGGTCGCGCGCGGCGACGCTGCAGGTCACGAGCACCGTCGAAGGCGACACCGACCTGCTTGTCGCCGTCGGGCTCGAGGGCGAGGTCGACGAGCGCGACGTCGGTCCGCTCGGCGACCGCGTCGTCACCGTGCCCGCCGCGCTGCGCCACGGCCTGCCGGTCACGTTCGAGGCGATCGTCGTCGACGTCGTAGGCAACACCACGCGCGTGACGCGCACCGTGGCCCTCGACCTGCGCGGCACCGTCGCCGGTGTCGTCGCCAGCGAAGATCCGGACACCGTCCGCAGCGTCGCCGGCGCCGAGGTCTCCTTGACCGACGCCGCCGGCGCCGAGCTCGACCGCCGCGTGGTCGACGCCACCGGCTCGTTCCTGTTCGCCGCCGTGCCCGAAGGCCGCGGCTACGCGCTGACCGCCCGCCTCTCCGGCCACGCCGACGTCAGCCTGCGCAACCTGGCGGTCGACGACGACGAGACCATCGACGTCGGCGCCCTCGTGCTGCCGCTGCTGCGGGGCGAGGTGCGCGGCGTGGCGCTTCGCGCCGACCTCGCTGACGACGACACCGCCCACGCCGGCATCCAGGTCTCCGTCGAACTCGCGTCGCCGGGCCGCGCGTTCGCCGCCACGGCCTTCACCGGCCCGGCGGGTGCCTTCGCCGTGCGCGGCGTGCCCCGCACGCTGCCCGGCGAGCAGCTCCGCGTCACCTTCAGCGCCCGCGACTACGGCACGGCTTCGACGACCACGACCCTCGCCGGCGACGCCCTCGAGCTCGGGGAGACGCAGCTCGGCCGCAGCAGCAGCGACTTCGACGTCTGCGCGACCAGCGACCCGACATGCACGGCGCTGCAATTCGTCCGCGACCCTACTGTCGACGTCCGACTGCGCGTCACCACCGGCCTCGTCGCCGCCGTCGTCGCCGTCAACGGTGGGCCCGGGGTGCGCACGACGCTGCGCGAGGACGGCCGCGCCACTGTCGACATCGCCGCCGTGAACGACGGCGCCCTCGTCCTGAGCGTGCAGACCGAGAAGGCCGACGGATCGCTGAACACCCCGCTCACCGCGCCGCTGGTGAAGGACACGTTGCCCCCCGACGCCGTCGCGCTCGTGCGGCAGCTCGCCACCGGCGCCCTCGACGAGCGCTTCACCAACAAGCAGTTCGTCGATGTCACCATCACCGCCTCGGCCGGCGACGGCGCCGTCGCGCCCCTCGCGCCGGCGCGCGTGCTCGTCGACCAACGCCCCGCCGTCGCGCCGACCGCCGGCTTCAAGGCCTGCCGCAACGGCGAGGTCTGCCGCGTCGCGCTGCCCGACGACGACGAGCGTCGCTTTGACGTCCTCGCCTGGGCCTGCGACGTGGCGGGCAACTGCGCCGACCCGGTCGCGACCTTCGTGTTCCGCGACGCCACCCCGCCCGCCGCTGGCTTCGCCATCGCCGCCAACGGCAGCGTCGCCGACGGCGCGGTGCGCGTGCTGCCGACCCCCCTGTACCGCGGCGTGTTCGACCTCGGGCGGGCCGCCACCCTCGCCGGCGACGACGTGCTCGACGAGGACGGCAATGCGGTCGCCGACGTCTTCGGCGTCCGCCTGTCGCTCGGCGCGTCGACCGCGGATCGCGCCCCGATCCAGCGCTTCGTCCCCGTCGCGCTCGCCGACGACGTGCGCGACGGCGGCGGGATCGCGGTGCCGCCGCTCGAAAACAGCGAGGGCGAGCAGGTGGTGTCGGCGCAGCTCGTCGACGCCGCCGGCAACGTCTCCGAAGAGCAGAGCGTCACCGTGCGCCTCGACCTGACCCCGCCGGTGGCCGTCGTGTCGCTGAACGGCGGCGCGCCCACCCGCGCCACCACGATCCCCTTCGCCGTGACCGTCCCCGAGCGCGCCGAGGCGCCCAGCGTCGTCCGCTTCCTCGTCGCCGCGCTGCCGCCGCAGACCTTCACGCTGCCGCTGCCCTTGGACGCGGCGTTCACGCTGCCCGCCACCGAGGGCGCGCTGCCCGTCGACATCCATCTCGAAGACGCCGTCGGCAACGTCGCCGTGTCGCAGCAGACGGTGCTGCGCGACACCTCGCCGCCGTCGGTGCTCGCGGCGCGCTGCGTGTCCACCACGTGCGTTGACGACGGCTTCGGCGTCATGGCCAGCCGCAGCGCCGACGGCCGCGTCGACCTCGTGCTGCAGACCACCGACGCGCTGACCCGCGTGGGCAAGGTGGAGCTCACGTTCTCGCCGCCGCTCGCCGCGGCGCCGACGCAGACGTTCGTCGTGCCGGCGAGCGGCCGCATCGACGGCGTGCTCGTGCCCACGAACCGCGACGCGACCATGTCCATCGTGCCCATCGACGTCGTCGACAACGCCGGCGAGTCGTTCGTGCGCGCCGTCCGCCACGACACCCAGGGGCCCACCATCGCCGCGGTGGTCATCGAGCCCGGCGACGACGGCGTGGGCGCCACCACCACCCGCAAGGCGACGCTCGCCCTCGCCATCGACGTCCCCGCCGGCGACGCCGTGCGCATGCGCCTGTCGCCGTCCACCAGCTTCGCCGGCGCCTTCGCCGACTTCGCCGCGCGCACGACCTTCGCCATCGCCGGCGCCGACGGCGCGCGCCAGGTGTGCGTGCAGGTCGAGGACGTCGCCGGCAACCAGAGCCAGGCGTGCGACACCATCAACCTCGACCGCACCCTGCCGCAGGGCTCCGTCACCGTGCCGGTCAGCGTGACCCGCGCCGCGACGGTGACGGCGACGGTGACCATGCCCGCCGACACCGTGCGCGTGTCCGCGTCGACCACCGGCGTCTGCGAATTCACCGCCGCCACGCCGCCCAGCGACGACCTCGTCGTCACCCTTGGCGAGGGCGACGGCCCGCGCACGATCCTCGCCTGCTTCGAGGACGCCGCCGGCAACACCGCCACCGCCACCACCACCCTCGCCGTCGACCGCAGCGCCCCTGCCGTGGCGCTGTCGCTGCCGGCGCAGTTCTCGACCACGGGCAGCACGACGGCGGCGCTGCAGGCCTCGCCCGACGTCACCGAGATGGCGCTGGCCGTCGACGTCGCCCTCGACTGCGCCCAGGCCGGCTACGAGGCGTACGCGGCGACGAAGACGCTGGCCCTCGGGCCCGACGGCCCCCACGTCGTCCGCGTCTGCGTGCGCGACGCCGCCGGCAACGCGAGCGCCGCGCCCGCGGTGGCGAACGTCGTCGTCGACACCGTGCGCCCCACCACGTCGGTGGCCCTGAACGCCGGCGCCGCGTTCACCCGCAGCGGGGTGGCGACGGTGACCCTCGTGGCCTCCAGCGACGTCACGCAGGTGGCGGTGGCCAACGCCGCCAGCCTGAACTGCGCCACGGCGACGTACTCGACGTTCCAGCCGACGCTGCAGCACACGCTGAGCGCTGGCGACGGCGTCAAGAGCGTCAGCGTCTGCGTGAAGGACCTGGCCGGGCTGACGGCGTCGGCGTCGGCGCTGGCGACGATCACCGTCGACACCACGCCGCCCACCGGCACGCTGACCCTGGCCGGCGGCGCGCTGACGACGTCGATCTCGCCGGTGGCCGCGACGCTCACGTTCGACGCCGACGTCGCGGGCATCTCGCTGACGGCCTCGCCGAGCAACCAGGCCTGCAGCCAGGCCGTCGACACGCCGCTGACGTCGACGACGGTGCTGCTGCTGCCGAACCTCAACAACGTCGTCATGCTGTGCCTGACCGACCGCGCCGGCAACCTGTCGGCCCCGATTCGCAAGACCATCTTCTTCGAGAACACCGCGGGCGCCGACCTCGTCGTCGCTATCGAGAGCGGCGCCGCCGCCACCCGCCGCCGCACCAACGTCCCCGTCGCGCTGTTCCGCCCGTCCACCGACTTCGACCAGATGAAGGTCGTCGAGGCGCTGACCCTCGATTGCGCCAACGGCGCGGGCTACGTCGCGTTCCAGGACACGTTCACGCTGCCCGCGCTGTCGTCGGGCAGCGCCCCGGCCGAGGGCACGCGCACCGTGTCGGCCTGCATCCGCAAGAGCACCGACACGACGCAGACGAAGTCCGCCGTCGACACCATCTTCCTCGACACCTTCGCCCCCGAGGGCACGGTGACCCTCGCCGGCGACGTGACGTCGTCGCCGACGCTGTCGGCGACGCTCACCAACGGCTTCGCCAACGAGGTGCTGCAGGTCGCGTTCGCCGAGACGGCGGCGACGGTGGCCGGCGGCGACTGCTCGGGCAGCTTCGAGGCGTTCACGTCGCCGCGCGCGTTCTCGCTGTCGCCCGGTGACGGCACGCGCGCCGTGTTCGTCTGCCTGCGCGACCAGGCCGGCAACACCCGCGAGGTGCAGGACTCGATCGTGCTCGACACCACGCCGCCCTCGCCCGTGACGCTGTCGGTGCCGGCGCTCACCAGGGACCAGACGATCAACGTCGGCCTGACCTTCCCCGTTGACGCGCGCCAGTTCGTCCTCGGCGAAGGCAGCCTCGACTGCGCCACCGCGCAGGGCTACCTCGCCGTGCCGACGACGCCGTCGCCCACCGTGCCGCTGGCGCTGTCGGCCACCGACGGCGCCAAGCTCGTCGTCGGCTGCTTCAAGGACCTCGCCGGCAACACCAGCCAGGCGACGGCGACGACGACCCTCGACCGCACCGGCCCCACCGGCGTCGTCGTGCTCGACGGCGGCGCGGCGTTCTCCACCGACCTCATCGTCAGCGTCGCGCTGACCAACGTCGTCGACGCCGTGCGCATGGCCCGCGTCGAGGCCGCCACCCCCGTCGACTGCGCGACGCAGACCTACGTCGCCTTCGTCTCGCCCCTCGACCTCACGCTGTCGGCGGGCGACGGCACCAAGACCGTGCAGGTGTGCCTCGAAGACGCCGCCGGCAACCGCGCCGCCGCGCTCAGCGACTTCCTCGTCGTCGACCGCACCGCTCCCAACGGCGCCGTCGTCATCGAGGACGGCGCGGCCTCTACGGCCCGCCGCAGCGTGACCCTGGCCCTCGACGTGCGCCCCCACGTCGACGTCGTCGCCTTCGCCGCCGCCGAGGGCACCATCGCCTGCAACGCCGCCAACCTCGCCTACCAGCCCCTCGTCAGCCAGGCGCCGTTCCTGCTGTCGTCGGCGGACGCGACCAAGACGGTGCTCGTCTGCCTGAAGGACCAGGCCGGCAACGTGTCGACGGCGGCGGCCTCGGACACCATCGTGCTCGACACGGCGGCGCCTGCCGGCGCCGCCGTCGCCATCAACGACGGCGACGGCTTCCTGCAGGCCGAGCCGACCATTCCGGTGGTGCTGTCGTGGACGACCGCCAACGACGTCGCCGCGGTGAAGCTCGGCGAGGGCGGCGCCGACTGCCAGACCAGCGGCGGCTACACCGCGGTGACCGGCACGACGACGACGCAGACGCTCGCGGTCTCTTCGGGAGACGGCACCAAGCTCGCGTTCGCCTGCTTCAAGGACGCCGCGGGCAACATCACCACCGCGTCGGACACGACGCTGCGCGACACCACCGCGCCGGTGGTGACGTCGCTGTCGTGCACCGACTGCGTCGCCGACGGCGCGACCCTGTTCACCACCGACGCCACGGTGGTGCTCGCCGTGTCCGCCGACGAGGCGGGCTCGGGCCTCGCCAGCACCCGTGTCGCCGTCGACGCCGGCGCCGAGTCGACGATCGCGCTGGTGAACGGCACGGTGACCGTCACCGGCCTCACCGCCGGCGCGCGCACCCTGCGCGTCAAGCTCGCCGACCGCGCGGGCAACGTCTCGGCCACCGCGCGCGACCTCGTCGTCACCTTCGACAACGCGCCGCCCGCCCTCGACCAGCTGCTCGTGAACGGCAGCCGCGCCGTCGACAACGTCACCCGCGCCCGCGTCGTCACCGTCACGCTCGTGGGCTCGCTCGCTGACGTCGCCGCCATGGCCGTGGCCCAGACCACCGGCACCGGCGCGGCGCTCGCGTCGTGCGCCACCGCGGCGTACGCGCCGTTCGTCGCCGAGTTCGCGCTGACCCTGCCGACCGGCGACGGCGACAAGACCGTCAGCGCCTGCCTGCAGGACCGCGCCGGCAACCGCAGCGCCACGCCGCTGAGCACCAGCATTCGCCTCGACACGCTGCCGCCGTCGCTGCCCGCCACTGCCGTCGCGATCCAGGACGGCGACGGCTTCCTGCAGGCCGAGACCACCGTGAGCGTCGCGCTGTCGTGGACGACCAACGGCGACGCGCGCCGCGCCAAGCTGGGCGAGGGCACCATCGACTGCGCCAGCGACGACGGCTACGTCGACCTGCCGACCGGCGCGAATACGCTGACGGTGGCCAACGTGGGCCTCTCGTCGGGCGACGGCACGAAGTCGCTGGCGGTGTGCTTCCGCGACCTCGCGGGCAACGTCGCGCTGGCGCAGGACACCATGCTCCGTGACAACACCGCGCCGGTGGTGACGTCGCTGTCGTGCCCGGGCTGCGCGCAGGACGGCGCCACGGTGCTGAGCGCGTCGTCGTCGGTGGCGCTGACCGTCGGCTTCGACGAGACCGGCAGCGGCGTGCAGGACGCGCGCGTCTCCGTCGACGGCGGCGCCGAGGCCGCCGCGGCGGTGGCCAACGGCGTCGTGACAGTGGCGGGGCTGACCGACGGCGCGCGGTCGCTCCGGGTGAAGCTGCGCGACCGCGCCGGCAACACGTCGGGCGACGCGCAGTCCCGGACGTTCGCCGTCGTCGTCGACACGGCGCGGCCGGACCTCGCGGCGGGCGGCCTGCGGCTCAACGGCGCGTCGTCGGGGGCGACCACCAGCGCGACCGAGATCACGGCGACGCTGGTCGGGGTGCCCGCCGACGCCACGGCGATGGCCATGGTCGAGGCGGCCAGCGCGCCGTCGTGCGCCAGCGCGAGCTACGGGCCGCTGCTGACGACGAGCCGCTTCACGCTGGCCCCCGACACGCAGGGCCTGCGCACGGTGTTCGTGTGCCTGCGCGATCGCGTGGGCAACACGTCGGCTTCGGCGACGTCGGCGACCATCACGTTCGACACCGTGCCGCCGTCGCTGCCGGGGGCGACCGCCGTCGTCATCCAGGACGGCGACGGGTTCCTGCAGGGCGAGACCGCGGTCAACGTCGCCCTCGCCTGGACGACCAGCGGCGACGCGCGGCGGGCCAAGGTCGGCGAGGGCGTCGTCGACTGCGCGAGCAACGACGGCTACGTCGACCTGCCGTCGGCGGCCAACACCACGACGCTCGCCGCCGTGGCGGTGTCGACGACGGAGGGCACGAAGACCCTCGCCGTGTGCTTCCGCGACGCCGCCGGCAACGCCGCGCTGGCGCAGGACACCACCGTGCGCGACAGCACCGCGCCGACGGTGTCGGCGCTGCTGTGCCCGGGCTGCACGCAGGACGGCGCGACGACGTTGTCGGCGTCGGGCACGCTGAGCCTTGCCGTCGCGTTCGACGAGTCGGGCAGCGGCGTGCAGGACGCCCGGGTCGCCATCGACGGCGGCGCCGAGGCGACGTTCGCGGTGACCAACGGCGTGCTCGCCTTGGGCGGCCTCGCCGACGGCACGCGCTCGATCCGCGTGAAGCTGCGCGACCGCGCCGGCAACGTGTCGTCCGACGCGCAGGCCAAGACGGCGACCATCGTCGTCGACACGGTGCGGCCGGACCTCACGGCGGGCGGGCTGCGGCTGAACGGCGCGGCCTCGGGCGGCGCGACCAACAACGCGACGGTGACGGCGTCGCTGGTCGGGGTGCCCGCCGACGCCACGGCGATGGCGCTGGTGGAGGCGGCCAGCGCGCCGTCGTGCGCGACGGCGACCTATCTGCCGCTCTCGACGTCGACGCCGTTCACGCTGTCGTCGGGCACGCAGGGGGCGAAGACGGTGTTCGTGTGCCTGCGCGACCGCGCCGGCAACACGTCGACGACGGCGACGTCGGCGACCATCACGTTCGACACCGTGCCGCCGTCGCTGGCGTCGGTGCCCGTCACGATCCAGGACGGCGACGGCTTCGTGCAGGCCGAGACCACCGTCGACGTGCTGCTGCGCTGGACCACCAATGGCGACGTCGTGGCGTTCAAGCTCGGCGAGGGCGGCGTCGACTGCGGCTCCGAGCCGTACGAGCGCCCATCGCTCGCGACCGTGAACCAGTTCACGCGCGCGGCGTTCGCGCTGTCGAGCCTGGACGGCACCAAGGGCGTCTTCGCCTGCTTCAAGGACGCGGCGGGCAACGTCGCCACGGCGTCGGACACGACGGTGCGTGACCAGGCCGGGCCGTCGGGCTCGGTGATCGTCGCCGGCGCCGCCGCCTTCACCGCCGTCGAGGACGTCGCGGTGACGCTGCGGATGGAGGCGGGCACCGCGCGCTTCGCGCTGGCCGAGACCACCAACGCCAGCTGCACGACGGCCTCCCTCGACTGCGCCACGGCGACGTACGCGGCGGTCAGCGGCGCGACCGTCATCGACGGCGTGCTCGTGCAGACGGTGGCGCAGAACCTCCTCGGCAACCCGTCCACGCAGGGCGGCAAGTGCTTCGAGGCCTGCTTCGAGGACGCGGCGGGCAACCGCACGGCGACGGCGAGCCTCGACGGCATCGGCTTTGACTCGGTGCGGCCGACGCTGACGACCCTCGCCGTCAACGGCGGCGCCGCCGCCACCCGCGACCGCAACGTCACCGTGACGCTCACCGGCGCGTCGGCGGACGCGTCGCTGCTGGCCCTCGCCACGGCGTCGGGGGCCGCCGCGGCGATCGCCGACTGCGCCACCGCCACCTACGCGGCGTTCGCGGCGTCGCAGACGCTGACGTTGACGGCGGGCGACGGCACCAAGGCGGTCAGCGCCTGCCTGAAGGACGCGGCGGGCAACGTGTCGGCGACCGCGACGACGGCGACCCTCGCGCTGGACGCGACGCCGCCGCAGAACGCCGGGGTCACGATCAACAACGGCGACGCGCGCACGCGCTCGACGGCGGCGACGCTGTCGCTGTCGCTGCTGGTCGCCGAGCAGGCCACCACCCAGATCCAGGTGGCCACCGACGGTACGCCCGACACCGAGGCGTTCGAGGCCTTCGCGGCGACGCGCGCGGTGACGCTGCCCGCCGGCGACGGCACCAAGACCGTCGTCGTGTGCTTCCGCGACGCCGCCGGCAACGAGCTGGTCGTCAGCGACGCCATCGAGCTCGACGGCACCGCGCCCACCGGCGGCGCCGTGGTGATCAACGCCGGCGCGGCGGTGACCAACAACACCAATGTGACGCTCACGATCACCCCGCCCGCCGACGCTGCGACGATGAGTGTCAATGGCGCCGCCTTCGTGCCGGTGACCCAGGCCACCCTCGCGACCATCAGCGCCGGTGACTGCAACGCCGGCGTGCAGTGCAAGACCGCGTCGGTGGTCTTCCGCGATGACGCCGGCAACGCCGGCACCGCCGTCACCGACACCATCGAGCTCGACACGACGGCGCCGTCGGCGACGACGGTCGCCCTCACGTCGACTGCCGGCGGCGACGGCGCCGGCTTCACGACCACGGCGCGGGCGAACGTCTCGCTCGCGTTCGCGACCGGCGCCGGGCAGGCGACACAGGTGAAGCATGGCGAAGGAGCGATCGACTGCGCCGGCGCCGGCTACGTCGCGCTACCGTCGACGTCGCCGTTCGTGGTCGGTGATGTCCCGCTGTCGACCGCCGATGGAGCAAAGCCGTACTCGGCGTGCTTCAAGGACGCCGCCGGCAACGTCTCGTCGGCGACGACGACCATCACGGTCGACCGGACCGCGCCGTCCGGGAACGTGGTGCTCGCAGACGGTGCGACTGTGACCAATACGCTCGCGAGCGTTCCCGTGAGAATCGTCGCCTCCGACGATGTCGACCGGATGCAGGTCTCGCGGGCCAACATCGACTGCACGACGGTCGGCTACGGCGCGTTCCAGGCGAACACGACGCAGACCTTCCTCGGTGCCGATGGCAGCAAGACGGTCTTCGTCTGCCTGAAGGACCGCGCTGGCAACTTCACACTGACGCCGCTCACCGACTCGATCTTCGTCGACACCACCGACCCCGTGGCCACCCTTGTGGTCGCCGAAGGGACGGTCGTGAACGTGCTCGACTTGACGCTCGAGGTCGACGCGTCCGTCGACACGGTCGAGATGGCGACGCACGAGGCCGCGACCCTCGACTGCGACAACACGGGCCTTATCTACGAACCGTTCTCGCAGACGTCGACGCTGTTCCTCGCTGACGGCTCGGATGGCGCACGCTCGATCGCGGTCTGCCTGCGCGACACCGTCGGCAACACGACGCTGCTCACGCAGACGTTGACGCTCGACCGCGCGTCGCCGGCAGGGACTCTGACGCTGACGACGACGAACGGCTTCGTCACCACGGCCAGCGTCGCCGCGAGCCTGACCATCACCAGCGAAGCGGCCACGTTCCCGACCGGCTTCCGCGTCAAGGCCGGCGAGAACGTGAACTGCAGCGATACCGGTGGCTATGCCACGACCTCGACGGCGTCGGTGAACCTCGGCTCGCTGACGCTCGGCAGCGGCGAGGGCAGCCATGCAATCACTGCCTGCCTGCGTGACCCGGCCGGCAACGTCGGTACGGCCACGGCATCGGTGAACGTCGACTTGACCAACCCGCTGAACCTCTCGGCGACCTGCGCGACGTGCCGCACCGACACGAGCGGCAACCTCTTCAGCAAGACAACGACGCCAAAGATCGCGGTCGAGGCGCAAGATCCGAACCCCAACGGCTTCGTCAAGGATGTAGGCCTCACCGTCGCCTCGACCGAGACCTTCGTGCCCTTCGACGATCAGGTCACTACGCCGACGTTGTTGATCGGGGTGAACTCGATCGGAGTGCGCTTCCGCGACGCGTCGGGCCGGCTGTCGCCATCGACGAATGTGAACATCACGGTGGACACCACGGCGCCGTCGGCGACGCTCGTCCTGACCGGGCAGGCGGCGGGCGGGACGTCGTCGGTGCTCACCCGCAACACCAACGTACGGCTCACGCTCAGCGGTGCCTCCACCGACATCGTCGAGCTGATGGCTTCGGAGGACAGCGGCTTCGTCGGCGCCTTCTTCGTGCCATTCACCTCGACGTCACAGACGTTCCTGCTCCTGTCGCAGGGTGATGGCACCAAGACCATCAACGCCATCGTGCGCGACCGGGCCGGCAACGAGACGAACCTCGCGCCGCAGAACATCACCCTCGACACGACGCCGCCGTCGAACGCGACGGTGCTCATCGCGAGCGGCGCCGAGCGTACGACCATCGCGGCGAACAGCGTGACGTTCTCTGCCGTCGGCGCCACGCAGCTCAGCATCATCACGCCCGATGCCGGACCCCAATCCGGCTTCGTCGCGCGCACGTTCCCACACACGCAGAGCGTGACCATCGAAGACCTGACCGGAGCCGCGAACGACGGCGTGAAGACCGTCCTCGCCGTGTTCCGCGACGACGCGGGCAACGAGTCCGCCGCCGCGGGCGACACCATCATCCTCGACCGCGACCCGCCGACCATCGCGAGTGTGGTCATCAACGGCGACGCGTCGGCGACGAACAGCGTCTCGGTCGCGCTCGCGATCACCGCGACCGCCGCCGAATTCATGCAGGTGGCGATCGACGGCACGGCAGACACCGAGAGCTTCGCGGCGTTCTCGCCGACGACGACGGCGACGCTGAACGCGGGTAACTGCCCCGGCGGAACGTGCACCGTGCAGGTCTGTGTCAAGGACTTCGCCGGGAACGTGTCGTCGCCTTGCCGCAGCGACACGATCACACTCGATACCAGCGCTCCATCGGGTGTCTCGCTGAGCCTCGAGGCCGGCGCGACCACGACCCGTGACACGACGCCAGCGGTCACGATCACGTTCGCGAGTGGCGCTGGCGAGGCGACGCAGTTCGCGCTCGGCGAAGGGATCAACTGCGCGAGCGCGACTTACAGCAGCGTCGGTGTGAGCCCCCAGACGATCGCCAACGCGCTGACGCTGTCAGCGGGCGACGGGGTGAAGGTCGTCACCGCCTGCTTGCGTGACGCTGCGGGTAACATCACCTCCACCGTCGACCAGATCGTTCTCGACACGGCCGCGCCAGCCGGCTTGACCATCGCGGTCGCCGACAAGGGGAACAACAAGACCAACGTCTCCAGCGCGCTGGCCATCATCCCGTCGGTGCCGCTCGGCGTCGGCGACGCCGTGCGCGTTGCCCTCGCCGACCGCACCGGCCTCGCGGCGCTCGACTGTGCGACTGCCGCCTACGGCACGGCCCTGACCGTGAATCTCCTCAACACGACAAACGAGACCAAGACGATCCACGCCTGCTTCGAGGACGCCGTCGGAAACCGGACGGCGAGCCCATCGACCGACACCGTTGTCTTCGACAACGCGGTGTCGCTCAGCGGACTCACGCTCGAGCTGACGGGCACCCCCAGCGGCACGATCACCCGCACCGTGAACATCAACGCCCGGGTGACCGGCACGCTGTCCACCGACGTGGTCCGCGTCGAACTCTCGGAGCTCACGTCGTTCAACGATGCTCTCAGCTTCGTCCCGGTGGCCGGCGTGCTCTACCCGTTCACGCTCTCGGGCGGCGATGCCAGCAAGACAGTGCGGGCGCGCTTCACCGACGACGTTGGTAACGTCAGCGGGAGCCTCGCCGCGGTCGCGATCCGCCTTGACACCACGGTACCTACCGACCCGCAGTTCGACGGCGACAGCACCGTCACCGCGTCGACGTTCACCATCGCGCCGCTGCTCGCGCAGTCCACCGACAGCGGCTCCGGTCTGCGGGCCAGCACGCCGTACGACCTGATCTTTCCCAACACGACTTGCCCGGTCGGGACGACGCAGGTGGGGACGACCTGCCGGTGGAACGGGACCAGCTCGTTGAGCGTGCCGTCATTGTCGCTGTTTACCGGCGAGAACCGCGTCCGCGTGCGCGCCGTCGATCAGGCGGGCAACCTGAGCGGCGAGGACGTCTTGACCGTCCGGCTCGATCCGAACCGGCCGATCATCACCAGTCTCATCGCTGACCCCGGCAATGGTGAGATCACGTTGCGCTGGAACGCGGACGACCTCGACACCACCCGTGACGACATTCGTCGCGTCGAGGTCTTCTATGGACCACTCAACAGCACGATCACGTCGGAGTACAATGGCGTGTATGCCGATCAGGGGGCGAGCCCGGTCGACGTCGGCCAGGCGACCACCGCGCGCCTGACCGGTCTGCCGAACGGCACGCCGGTGTTCGTGGCCGTCCGCGCCGTCGACGACGTTGGTCCGGGAGCCTTGAAACGCTTTGGCGCCGAGGTCGTACCCAGCGACACGCCGCTCATCTTCGCGTCGGCCACGGCGATGCCTGGCGCTGGCCGCGCGCGCGCGGTTGCGTGGGCTGATGGGATCGCGTGGGTGGCATTCGGGTGCAACAACGCCGCTACGTGCAGCTCGAGCGGCCTGGCGGCATATGACGTCAGCGACCCGGGGCAGGTCGTGCTCGTCGGCTCCTTTGCGTCCACGACAGGGGTCAACGCGCGCGCGCTTGACCTTGAGATCCTCGGTGAGCGCGCCTTCGTCAGCGACGGCTCCCTGATCCGCACCTTCAACATCGCCGACCCCACGTCCATCACGCTGGTGAACAGCGTGTCGTTCAATGCCGCCGCCGTGGCCGGCACGGACTTCGCGACCGCGTTGGCAGTGCGCCCAGGACTGCTGGCGGTGGCGGCAGAGCGCGAGGGCGTGCTGCTCTTCACGCTCAATTCGTCCGGCAACCTCACCAACGAGTCGGGCGTCGTCTCGTTGAGCCCGACGGGCATCTACAACCCGCCCTGTCCGGGCAGCAACTGCGTCTTCCGCGATAAGGGCAGTGCCATCTCGCTCGATCTGCAGGGGAACTTTGCCTACGTCGGCACCGGCGAGATCGGCAACACCCCGGCGCCCCGTGTGCTCGACATCATCGACATCTCGAGGCCCGCGGAGCCGGTGCGGACAAATGAGTCGGCGTTCAGCTTCTTGACGGCGTGGGATGTCGAGGCCCACGGGCACCTCGTGTACATCGCGCAGAACGGGATGGCTCGCGTGCACTCGGCTCCGGGCGGCACGGTCTCGGTGACGCAGGATCAGGCCGCCGCGGTGGCGCAGGTGAGCGGGCAGCCACGCGCCCTGACCGTTGCCGGTCCGGTGATGTTCATCGCCGAGAGCGACAACACCACCCATCGCATCCTGGCGGTGAAGACCGAGACGTTCTCGAGCTCTTCCATCAGCAAGCGACCGCAGATCCTTGGCGAGGCGCCGACGGCGGGGCAGAGCACGTTCCAGATCTGCGACAACGCCGGCGCGCTGGTGGTCAAGCGTGAGGACTGCACGGTTCCGCGTGAGATCGGCTTGACCGGGCGTCTGGCGGTCGCGAACAACCTGCTGCTCGAGGCCAACGACAGCACGGGGCTGCGCGTCTACCGCGTCGGTCGGCCGACGCGCCCGCGCGAGATCGCGCACTTCACCGCCGCGATCGATGGGCGCTTCGGCGACTCGGTGAACGGTGGCGGCTCGATGGCGCTGCGCGGTCGCAACCTCTTGATCGCCGGCCGCAGTGGGGTGGCGCTCTACCGTGTCGACAGCCCCGCGAGCCCGTCGCTGCGCGACAACGACATCAGTGATGGGACCGAGCACCGCATGCTCTTCCAGACCCACGACACCGTCTACGTGGCCGAGACTAACGAGCTGCGTACCTACCGTTTCAGCGCTGGTGGGGGCACCACCAAGCTGACGACCGAAGGATGGGTTCTCCAGGATCTCGGGCTCACCAGCTACGGCGTCGCCAAGAGCGCCAACGCGCTCCACGTCCGCTGGCCCTTCGCGTACGTGCTCCTCTCCGACACCGGCGGCCAGGCGCGGACGGGCAACGAGCTACGGGTGCTGAACCTGTCGACGAACACGAGCGTGGCGAGCCTCGGCCTGCCGAACGGCACCGGCTTTCGCGATGGCTCGATCACCTTCCACCGCAACCACCTCTACATCACCCGCGCAAACTCCACCGACATCAGCGTCGTCAACATCGCAGCGCGAGCCAGCCCGACCCTCGCCGGCTCGATCGCCAACACCGACTTCGCCGGCGCCGTGACGGTGCAGGGAAGCCAGCTGTTCGTGGGCGGCTCCACGAGCACGGGCACGGGCTCGCTGCGGATCTACGATCTCGCCACCAACCGGGTGACGCCGACACTGCTTGGTCGCGCCACCGTCGGGGGCGCCGTCATCGTGGCCTCCGGCGACCACGTGTTCTCGGCAGACGAGCCGAGCAGCGTGATCCTGAATACGCTCGATCCCTCGGCACCGTTCGTCGTCAGCCTGCCTGGCAGCATCCGTCTCGAGGAAGCCATGCTGTCGGTGGGCAAGCACCTCTTCGTGCAAGACCGTGACGAGCTGAGCGTGATCGAGCTGCAATAGCCGCTGCCGGCTCGCTCGCGCGTTCAGGGCGGCAGCAGCCCGGCCTCGTCCTCGACGGCGTCGAGCCACGCCGTCGTCACCGCGCGGCCGGCGAAGTCGCCGTAGTCGCGCGCGGTGTCCGACCCCTGCGGGTCGTGGGGCCGCGTCGTGATGGGCGCCATGTGCACGCACCACGTCCCGCCGGCGGCGCACCCCGAGCCGGTGGCGTCGAGCGCCAGGTAGGCGCCGTCGCCGCCGTACGACGCACCGAGCGCCACCATCGTGTCGCGGTTGGGCGACGGCGTCTGCGTGCGGCCGTCGACGGCGCCGACGAAGTACGCGCGCCGCAGCCGCGCCACCACCGACGACGACAGCCCCGCCGCGCCGCCGTCGAGGTTGAAGTAGACGACGCGGTCGGCGGTGACGTCGCCGTCGTCGAAGCCGTCGTGAAGCTGCCGCAGCAGCTCGTGGGCGACGAAGCTGCCGCTCGAGTGCGCCGCGACCAGCACGAAGCGCGTGCGCGGACCCACCTGCGCCACGATCCGCCGCGCCACCCGCGAGTTCCCGATCTCGAGCCCCACGTAGCCCACCGTCGCCGGCCCCTGCACGCAGTACACGTAGCGCACGCCGCGAGCGCGCAGCGTCGCTGCGTACAACGCCGTCGTCCACGCGCAGGCGTCATCGCGGGTCACGCCGTAGCCGCCGTAGCCGACGAAGACGTCCGCGCCGCGCGGGTTGCCCGAGTCCTTGAACGCCACGCCGAAGCCCACGTCGTCGCCCGTCACCCACGGCAGCGACGCGAAGTCCGCCTCGGGCTCCGGTGGCGCGCCGGCGTCGACCACGACGTCGCCGGCGTCGACAACGTCGCCCGCGTCGACGACCTCGCCCGCGTCCACGACGTCCCCCGCGTCGACGACGTCGCCCGCGTCCACGACGTGCCCCGCGTCGACGACGTCGCCCGCGTCTGGCAACACGTCACCGGCGTCGGGTCCCTCGCGCTCGACGACGACGTCGGCGCTGGCGTCGTCGGCGCCGCAGCCGGCGTCGCTGGCCGACGACAGCAGCACGCCGAGCAGGGCAGCAGCGGGGTGCGGTGGAGAGTGGCGCATGCGGCCTTGAGCATCGGGGTCGTCGGTGGCGGGGTCAACGCGGCGGAGCCTGGCGCCCGCTGGGTGCTTGCGTGACGCCGGTCGGGACGCGAAGCTGCCGCAGGCAGCGCGGGTCCGCGGGCGGTCGCGGGTCGTCGTCTGCGGTCGGGAGTCCCCATGCGTCGTTGCTCGCTGTCGCTCCTCGTCGTCCTCGCGCTGTCGTCGTCGTGCGCCACCCCGGCGGTGGTGCGCCGGGGCGCGCCGCCGCAGGACATCCACGGCGCCGCGGTCGCGGTGGTGGAGCGCGAGGGCTACAAGTGCGAGGCGTCGCCCGACCTGAGCTGGCGGACGTGCACGCACCCCGAGCAGACCGACTTCGGCTGCGCGTATCTGCCGGCGTCGAACATGCTGCAGGTGTGGTCGACGTTTTCGCGTGACGACGAGGGGCTGCATCCGCGCTGGCGCAGCGGCCCGTGCGCGCCGCTGGGGGCCGACGTCGCCGGGATCAACGCCGAGACGATCGTCAAGATCGTGTGCGACGACAAGAGCTTCCGCTTCGAGATGTCGACGTGGGTGCCCGAGCACGGGCTGACCGGCGACGATCTGCGCGCCTACTTCGGCGTCTTCCGCGACGTGATCGGCGAGACCATCCAGCGCCGCGGCTTCCTGCCCGGCCCCGCCGACGGGAGCACGGCCGCCCCCGCGTCCGTCGACGCCGGCGACGCCGCCCCCGCCGACGCCAACGCGGCGCCCGGGCCCGCCTGAGCGCGACGACGACCACCTCCACGGCGGCCACGACGAGCCACCCACATCGCGCCCGGCGCGGCGCGCAGCGCGACCGCGCTGCCGATCGACGAGCTCGTCGCGCGCTTCTACGCCGGCGCCGCGACGACCGGGGGCAGCGTCGCGCTGGTCGATCACGACACCGACGGGATCTGCCCCGGGCTGCCCCGGCGCTACCTGTCGTGGGAGCTGGCCCCGGGGGCGCACCACCTGATCGAGGCTGTCGCGCAGCGCGCCTGACCCTGCGCCGTCGGCGTCACGTCGACGGACCCGGCGCCCCCTCGTCGTCGACGCGGTCGGCGTCGTCGGTCGCCACGGCGCGCGGCGCGGGGGCGGCGGGGAAGGGGCCGGACGTCGACGAAGGTGTCTGTCGACGGCGGCTCGTCGTTCGGCTGGTCAGGCGGCGCGGGCGTCGGCGGCGCGCGGGGTCTGCAGCCACTGCACGAGCAGCGGCCACAGGCGCTTGCGTCCAAGCCCGCCGACGACGACGCCGATGTGGCCGCCGTCGAGCTGCTCGCAGCGCTTCGTCGTCGACGAGAAGCGCGCCACGGGGGCGAGCGCCGACGACGGCGGCACGATGTGGTCCTGCGCCGCGGCGAGGGCGAGCACGGGGACCTTCACCGCGTCGAGCCGCACCGGGCCGGTGGAGAACGCGAGCGTGCCGCGGGCGAGGGCGTCCTGCTGGTACAGCTTGCCGACGAGGTCGACGAAGAACGCGTCGGGGATGGCGACGTTGTCGTTGATCCACGTCTCGAGGCAGCGGAACATCTCGAGGAACTTCGGGTCGCCGAGCGACTGCCACAGCCGCAGCGCCTTGGTGGTCTGGCCGAGCGGCTTCAGCACCGCGAACGCCGGCTGCGTGACCCACCCGGGCACGTGGCCGACGACGCGCACGAGGTCGGCCGGATCGAACAGCGGCGTGCGCGTCCACGCCGACAGCATGCCGCCGTCGTGGAACGACAGCGGGGCGGTGAGCAGGATCAGGCTCTCGACGTGGGCGTCGTCGACGGCGGCCAGCGTGGTGGCCATGGTGCCGCCGAGGCAGTGGCCGAGCAGCGCCATCCGCTCGACGTGGGCGTCGCTGCACGCCGTCTGCAGGAAGGAGCGCAGGCGCCCGAGCACGAAGCCCTCGAGGTCGAGCCCGTGCTCGGCTGCGCCCGGGTCGCCCCAGTCGATGCCGTAGACGGGGTGGCCCGCCGACAGCAGCGCGTCGACGACGGACAGGTTCTCCATCAGGTCGAGGACGTAGAGCCGGTTGATGAGGCTCGGGCAGAGCAGCATCGGGGCCTTCGACAGGGCGACGCCGGGCTTGGCGCGGTAGCGCAGCAGCTTCGCCGCGCCCGCCACGGCGATCACCTCGGCCGACGACGGCGCCACCGGCGCGGGCTGCCGCGCAAGCGACCAGCGGGCCAGCGTGACGGCGCCGGCCCCGCGGGCGACGGCGTCGGGAACGGCCGAGAGCACGCCGGCGCGGGCGGCGATGCGGGCGACGAGGCTCATCGCGACTCCTTCTTCGCGTCAGCCGGCGCGGCCGACGACGGCGACCACGGCGGCGGCGGCACCACCAGCGCCGCCGCCTTCAGCGCGACCTTCAACGACACGCCCAGCGGCACGAGCACCACGCGGCTCTTCAGCGCGCGCTCGACGAGGCGGTTCAGCGGTCCTTCGAGCAGGGCCACGCTGCGGTCGAGGAGCTCTTCGCCCAGCGGCAGATCGGCGCGGTTCTTCTTCGCCATCTCTGTAATGTGCATGTGCACAATACGTTGTGCAATCGCAAAATCGCGCGTTGAGCTTCTTCGTTGCGCTTGCTGGCTGCGCCCCGCTTTGAGCGTCGTTGGGCTCGGCGTTGTCGCGGGATGTGCTTCTTCGACCGGGCTGCGCCCCGCTCTTGGCGTCGTCGGGTGGTGCTTCTTCGATCGGGCTGCGCCCCGCTGCCGGCGTCGTCGTGTTCGGCGTTGTCGCGGGACGTGCTCCTTCGCCTGACCTTCTTTCGCCTTCGGCGCGACCTGGGGGCCGGTCGCGCCCGGCCCCCAGGCCCCCCGGCGCTCCTGGGAGCGCCAGCACGGCAAAGCGACCCGGGCCCCGCAGTCGATCATCCTCGCTTGGCCGTCGAGGTTGGCTGCGGTGCGCGGGTCGCTTCGCCTGTCCGCCGCGACACGTCTTCGACAGGCCGACGTCGTCGGAACGCTGTCGCCGTTGCGCTGCCGTCGTCGCGCTGTCGTCGTCGCGCTGTCGTCGTCGCGCTGTCGTCACGGGAACGCGAACAGGCCGTCGATGGCGACGAAGCCCCAGACGTCGTCGTCGATGCGCAGCGCGCCGTCGCCGGCGAAGCGCGGCAGCCGCAGCCAGCGGCCGCCCACCGACACCGGGCCCCACACGCGCACGGCCGCCTCGACGACGCCGACGACCGGGAAGCGCGCGAGGTCGGCTTCGACGACGTCGGCGGCGCCGGCGAGGCCGCGCCGCTGCGCGAGCAGCGACAGGCGCAGCGGGCCCTCGTCGAGGACGACGCCCGCCTCGAGCACGCTCTCGCCTGGCGCTGGGCCCACGTGCAGCCGCACCAGCGGCGCCACCGCGTCGAGCACGCTCGCCTCGATGCGCCCGTCAAAGAAGACGCCGGCCGGCGCGGGGACGCGCGCGAGGCCCATCGGTGCGCCGTCGCCGTCGCCGTCCGTGCCGGCGCCGAGCAGCGCGCGACGGCGCTCGACGAGGTACAGGGTCGAGAACAGCGCGTGGCGGAAGCCGTCGGTGCCGGCGCCGACCGTGGCGCGCGCGCGCACCTGCGCCGGCAGCGTGCGCACGCCGATGTCGAGGCCAACGCCGGCGCCCAGCCCCGGCGTCCAGCGCGGGCCCCCGTCGGGGGCGAAGCCGGTGGAGACGCCCGCCAGCACCCGTGGCGACAGCGACCACACGCCGTCGCCGAGCACCAGCCGCGTGGCCAGGACGCTCGTCGACACCGGGCGCGTCGGCGCGCGCGGCGATGACTCGCCCTTGCGGTCTGTGGCGGTGGTGGGCGCGAAGGCGTCGAGCCCAGCGTCGAGCGACACGCGCAGCGGCGCGAAGCCGTCGTCGCCGCCGGCGGACAGCGGGGCGAGCTCGACGCGGGCGGCGACGAGCTCGGCGGGGGACAGCACGTCGGCGACGACGACGTCGAGGCTGGCGTGGTGCCACGGCGTGCGCAGCGCCAGCAGCGCGCCGCTGGTGCGGCGGTCCCAACTGGCGGCGGTGGTGAAGCGGTCGACGACGCTGCCGTCGCCGATGGTCACCAGCAGGCGACCGGCGCGCGCGCGCACGGGGTCGCCGGGCGAGAACAGGCGGATCTCGTCGACGAGGCGGGCCAGCGCGGTGGGGTCGAGGCGCTCGCCCTGCAACAGCTCCTCGCAGCGCAGCGCGCGACAAAACGACGGCGCGGCGGCGTCGACGACCGGAGCGCGGTCGACGAGGCGCAGGATCAACGGGGCGCGGACGAAGAACGAAAAAGGCGCGGTGCCGACGCCCATGACGACGTCGACACCGGCCACGGCGTCGCCCCCCACGACGCCGCCCCCGGCGGACAGGCCCAGCTGCACCCCTGCAGGGCCAGGTTCGCCGTCGACGGCGGTGGTGACGAGCAGGGCGAGCGCGAGGGCCAGCACCGCACGATCATCACCGCCGTCTCTCCCCCCTCGCAAGGAACGTGACGCGGCGTCGAGGCCCCCCGCGCCGACGCGCACGACGTGGTCCCCTGCGCCACGTCGGAGCCCGACGAGGAGACCGGGCTGCCGGTCTCCTCGTCGGCCCTTCAGGCGATGCGGATCTCGCGACCGGACACCGACCCCGGGCTCGTCTTGGGCACCATCACGTGCAGGATGCCGTTCTGGAACGACGCCGTGCTCTTGTTCTCATCCACCGCCGTCGGCAGCGCGCAGCTCCGCTCGGAGCGACCATAGCTGCGCTCGACGCGGAAGTAGCGCTTGCCCTTCTCTGCCTGCTCGGCGCGGCGCTCGCCCGACAACGTCAGCACGCCGTCCTGCACCGCCAGCTTGACATCGTCCTTCTTCACGTCGGGCCGCTCGGCGTTCAGCAGGTAGCCCTCGTTGGTCTCAGCGACGTCCACGGCCAGCGTCCAGTCGCTCTCCGACAGCTGCTCGCTGCCCCACAGCCCGAGCGGCTGCGGGCCGGGCAACGCGCCCATCGAGCCCGCCGCGCCCATCGGCCCCATCGTCGAGCCGAACAGGTTGTCGAACCGACGCTGCATGCCCTCGTCCTCCTTCATCGGGTTCCAGCGGACCAGTGCCATGACTTCCTCCCTGGTTGGCGCCGTCTTGGCGCGAGCGTCCCTTGAGCAGGTCGTGTGCCCGAGCGAGGGGAGCCTTCTGATGCTCCTCGGGCTGAGCGTCCGGCTCGAGGTTGCGTGAAGACGCACGAACGGGGCGCGCGATGCGGCACCCTCTTCTTCTTCTTCTTCTTCTTCTTCTTCGCCTCGCGGCTCGCGGCTCGCGGCTCGCGCCGTCGTCTGCCCCAGACTGCGCCCCGCTGCCGTCGTCTTCGCCGTCGTCGTCTTTGTCTTGCTTGCGGATCAGCGTGGCTGTCTTTCGCCTTCGGCGCGACCTGGGGGCCGGTCGCGCCCGGCCCCCAGGACCCCCGGCGCTTCTCGGAGTCCCAGCACGGCAAAGCGACCCGGGCCCCGCAGTCGATCGTGCTCGCTTCGTCGTCCTCACTGGCTGCGGCGCGCGGGTCGCTTCGCCTGTCCACGGACTCACACAGCATCGCGCCGCGACACACTGAAGGCCTCTCGGTCGTCATCGACACCAGACACGGCTCCCTGCCGCCTCGCTCTCGTCTTCGCGTTCGTCGTCTTCGTGCTCGTCGTCTTCGCGTTCGTCGTCTTCGCGCTCGTCGTTTTTGTGCACTTCGTCTTCGTGCTCGTCGTCTTCGTGCTCGTCGTCTTCGTGCCCGTCGTCTTCGTGCCCGTCGTCTTCGTGCTCGTCGTCTTCGTGCCCGTCGTCTTCGTGCCCTTCATCTTCGTGCCCGTCGTCTTCGTGCTCGTCGTCTTCGT
>VGSZ01000026.1 GCA_016874845.1 Deltaproteobacteria bacterium | reverse complement strand
TCGCCCTCTCCTTCGCCTTCGCCCTCGCCTTCGCCCTCGCCCTCGCCCTCGCCCTCGCCTTCGCCCTCTCCTTCGCCCTCGCCCTCACCTTCTCCCTCGCCCTCGCCCTCGCCCTCGCCCTCGCCCTCGCCCTCGCCCTCGCCGGTCCCTGTCACGCAGACGCCCCGATCGCAGACGTCGCCGGCGACACAGTCGGCCGCGACGTTGCACGCCCGACGACACGCGCCTTCGACGCAGGCCTCGCCGGCCTCGCAGTCGCCAATGCCCTCGCAAGGCGCTTGCGGGGACGGGCAACCGCCCGCGGCGAAGGCGAAGACGACGAGTGGCACGAGGCGGCGGAGCCGGGCAAGCACGAAGGCATGCTAGCCGACGACCGACGCCGTCGCTCGATCCCGACCGTCGCCCGCGCGTGGGACGACCGCGCCTTGGACGGGGGCCGGCGTCGTGGTAGCGCCCGGTCGCCGCGTCGACGTCGCGATGGGCGGCCAGCGAGGTGTCCGCTTGTCTGCCGCCGTGCTCCTCGTGTCCTGCCGACCCTCGCTGCTGGCGCCGCTGGTCGACGCCTGCGCCGCCGGCGGCCTCGACGTCGACGTGGCCGATGACGCCGCCGCCGCGGCCGCCGCCGCGCGTGGACGGGGCAGCCGCGACGACCCGTTCGTCGGCGTCGTCGTCGACGTCGACGCGGTGGCGGATCTGGCCGAGCCGTTGTGCGAGGAGCTGCGCCTGATACCCGGCTTCGGCGACGCTCCCATCGTCTTCGTCGGCCCCGCCGCAAGCCCGCTGTCGTCGACGGCCGCCGTCGTCGCGGTGGGTGGCGACGCGTTCTTCGCCCTGCCCGTCGAGGCGTGGCGGGTCGTCGGCAAGGTGCTCGCCTACGGCGGGGCACCGCCAGCGGCGCTGTCGGCGGTGAGCTCGGTCCTGCCCGAAGAGGACCCCGCGCCGGCGCGGTCGACGCCGTCGTTCGCCCACGCGGCGACCCCCGACGAGCTCCTCGCCGCGCTCGGCGACGCCGCGGTGGTCGCGCCGACCGACGACGACGAGCTGCTTGCCGCCGGCGCCGGGACGCTCACCCCGGGGCTGGCTCCGGCGCTGCTGTGGGCGGCCCACGCGGGCGCGCGCGCCGGAACGCTGGAGCTGCTCGACGACGCCGGCGTACGCCGCGCCGCCGTCTTCGTCGACGGCGCTCCGCTGACGCTGCGGTCGACGGCGCCCGCCGAGCAGGCCGAGGCGGTGCTGCTGCGGCTCGGCTGGTCGACGTCGGCGCGCCTTGCGTCCGCCCGCGCGGCGAGGGCGCTGCCGTCGTCTTCGACGACGACCGCCGAGGCGCTAAGCGCTGCGCTCGTGCAGGCTGGCGCCCTGCTGCCCGAGGAGCGCGCGCCGGTCACCGCCGCGATCCTCGCGGAGCAGCTCGCGGCCTTCGTCGCCGTCGACACGGGCGCCTGGCAGCTCCGCTCCGCTGACGGCGACGACGCGGGCGCCGGCCGCGGCGCCACCGACGGACACGCGGACGACGGCGACGCGCGGGCGCTCGCGAGCCGCCTCGCCGAGGCCGTCCGTCGACGCTTCGACGAGCCGCGCCTGCTGGCCGCCGCCGGCGGCGGCGACAGCGTGTGGACGCCGCGGGTGTCGGTCGGTCTGGGCGACGAGCCGCTGCCGGCCTGGCGCGCCGCGCTGCGCGACGATGAGGGTCGGGCGCTTCGCTGCTGCGACGGTACGCGCACCCTCGAAGCCGTGGTCGACGTCGCCGGGGTGCCCCCGGCGGTGGCGGCGACCGCGGTGCTGCTCGGGTGGATCTTCGGCGCGCTGCAGCCGGAGCACCGCGGGCCAGCGCCGGGTGAGGAGGCGCGGCGTGACCGTCTCGCCCAGGCGCGCACCCTCGAGCGCGAGCGCGTGCTCGACCGCCTGCGCCGCGCCCGCGAGGGGGACTGGTTCCACCTGCTGTCGCTCACCGCCGACGCCAGCGCCCACGAAGTCGCCGCGTCGGCGCGGGCGCTGCGCGCGCGCTTCGATCCGGCGCGGGCGGTGGCGCGCGGCGTCGGCGACCTGCGGGGCGCGCTGCGCGAGATCGTCGCCGCGCTCGACGAGGCCGAGGCGGTGCTGCTCGACGACGAGCTGCGGGCGGCCCATCGACGGCGGACGGTCGGCTGAGCGGCGACCCGCGGGCCACGCCGCCGAGGGCGACCATCGACGCGCGCGCGCCGCCCGGCGACGACGAGACAGCGCGCACGGCGGCGGTTGACTCCGAGTAAGCGCCTCTGCGAACACGGGCCGTCGCCGGTCCCACGGGGCGTCGACGAAGACCCCGACCGGCAGGAGCACGCGATGACCGACGCCAGACAGCTGTGGGAGCGCGCCCGAACCCAGCACTTCAGCGACGCCGGGCTCGGCTTCGCGCTGGACATCTCGCGGATGGACATCGACGACGCGTTCTTTGCCGCCCACGCCGAGGATGCACAGAGGGCGCTGGCGGCGATGGCGGCCCTCGAGCGTGGCGCCGTCGCGAACCCCGACGAGCAGCGCATGGTCGGGCACTACTGGCTGCGCGCGCCGCACCTCGCACCATCGTTGACCGAGCGTCGCGCCATCGAGGACACGCTCGCCGCCATCCTGCGCTTCGCCGCCGACGTGCACGGCGGGCGGCTCCGCACCGAGCGCGGTGAGCGGTTCGGCAACGTCCTGGTGGTGGGCATCGGCGGCTCGGCCCTCGGTCCACAATTCGTCGCCGACGCGCTTGGTTCGGCGACCGATCGCCTGCGACCATTCTTCTTCGACAACACCGATCCCGACGGCATCGACCGGGTGCTCGACCAGCTCGAGCCCACCGGCGGGCTCGCGCGCACGCTGACCGTCGTGATCTCCAAGTCCGGCGGCACGAAGGAGACCCGCAACGGCATGCTCGAGGCGCAAGCGGCCTACCGCGCCGCCGGGCTCGCCCCCGAACGCCACCTCGTCGCGATCACGCAGGAGGGCAGCGAGCTCGATCGCGTCGCCGTCGCGCAGCGCTGGCTGGCGCGGTTCCCGATGTGGGACTGGGTCGGCGGCCGCACGTCGGAGCTGTCGGCGGTGGGCCTCCTGCCCGCGGCGCTGCAGGGCCTCGACGTAGCAGGCATGCTCGCGGGCGCAGCCGCGATGGACGAGCTCACCCGCACCACCAACGTTCGTCAGAACCCAGGGCTGCTGTTGGCGCTGGCGTGGCGGAAGGCCACCGGCGGGCGCGGCGCCAAAGACATGGTCGTATTGCCCTACAAAGATCGGCTGGCGCTGGTCTCGAAATATCTGCAACAGCTGGTCATGGAGTCCCTCGGCAAGGAGAAGGACCTCGACGGAAACGTCGTGCACCAGGGCCTGGCCGTGTACGGCAACAAGGGGTCCACCGACCAGCACGCCTACGTCCAGCAGTTGCGCGACGGCGTGGCCAATTTCTTCGTCACCTTCATCCAGGTGCTGAAGGAGCGCCGCGCGAGCAGCCTGCAGGTCGAGCCGGGGGTCACGGCGGGCGACTACCTGTTTGGCTTCCTGCTCGGCACGCGCCGCGCGCTGTACGATGGCGGCCGGCCGTCGGTGACACTGACCTTCGACGACGTCACGCCGGCGGCCGTGGGCGCGCTCATCGCGCTGTTCGAGCGGGCCGTCGGGTTCTACGCGACCTTCGTGAACGTCAACGCCTACCACCAGCCCGGCGTCGAGGCCGGCAAGAAGGCGGCGCAGGCGGTGATCGCGCTGCAGGCGAAGGTCATCGCCGCGCTACCGCACGACGGCGACGGCGCCACCGTCGATGCTCTCGCCGCGCAGGCGGGGGCCCCCGCCGAGGTAGAGACGGTGTGGCGCATCTGCGAGCACCTGACCGCCAACGGCCGCGCCCGGCGGGTCCCCGGAACGACGCCGTTCACGGCGCGCTATCTGGCGTAGAAGGCTGCTGAAAAAGGTCCTCGACTGGCCTCTTCAGCACCCTGCCCGATCCAGTTCGCGCTCGTCCTCGACGAGAGCGAGAAACACCTCGCGGGGTGCTGAACAACGCACGGCGTTCTTCAGCACCCCGCGAGCGCGACAACACGGCCAGAGCCCCCCGCCGCTGCCCACAATCGCTGCCCTACGCGCGTGACCACGTCGTGAGGTCACGGCCCGACGGACCGGGTCGCCGTCGCTGGTGACCGTTCCTTGCGCCGTCGCCCACGCGCATGCTGTCATGGCGCTCGGAGTCTTTGCTGTGGATGGTCCGTCACTGAAAGTAAAGGCAGCGCACCTGCGGCTCGAGGACGAGGCGGCGGTCCTCGTGCCCGTGAAGCCGGCGTTCAACCTGCTGCCGACGCCGACGCGGCTGCAGATCCTCCAAGAGCTGAACACGGCGTCGAGGGCGGAGCGGCTGCAGGGCGAGGTCATCCCGGTCTGGGCCCTGCCCGACGGCACCCACCTTGGGTTCCTCGCCGAGCCCCGGCTGCACACGCGGATGAAGGCCGTGACGCTGCCTCGCGTGCTCGCCAACCTGAACCGCGTCCTGCGGGTCACGACGCCGTCGGCCGAGCTGAGCGAGTCCGTCGCCGACACCGACGAGCTCGCCCCCCCCCCCGCCGCCCACGGCGCCCGGGTCACCACGCGCCGCATGAGCCCCGACAGCAGCACGGCCCCGGCGCCCGTCGCCGTGCCGGCCGGCGCCGGCGGGCAGGCAGCGCCGGACCCGTTCGCCGACGTGCAGGCTGCGCCCACGTTCGCGATGCTGCAGACGCCGTCGGGTCGCTTCGCCCACGACCCCTCGCCGGCGCCGGCTCGACCATCGACGCCGACGCTGGCGACGTACTCCCGCACGTTCACGCCGCCGGCACCCGACACCCCGCCAGTCGCCCCGCCCGAGCACCGCGTGCCGGCGAACGAGGGGCGGCTGCGGCTGGTGACGATGGTGTTCACCGACATCGTCGGCTCCACCGAGATGAAGCAGCGCCACGGCGAGCACCGCGCGATGGAGCTCATCCAGTGGCACCACGGCGTCGTGCGCGAGGTGCTGTCGCAGTCACAGACCGGCGAAGAGGTCAGCACCGCCGGCGACTCGTTCTTCCTCGTGTTCCAGTCGCCGTCGGACGCGGTCCGCTTTGCCCTGCGCCTGCAAGCCCGCCTGCGCGTGAGCCCGGGACAGGGCTACGTCGTCCTCGACCGCGTCGGCATCCACGTCGGCGAGGTCTTCCTGACCATCGAGTCCGTCGCCGGCAAGGTCCGCGACTACTACGGCATGCAGGTCGACACCTGCGCGCGGGTGATGAGCCTCGCCGGCGGAGACCAGATCCTCATGACCCGCTTCGCCGCCGACAACGCGCGCCAGACGCTGCGCAACCTGACGATCCCCGGGCTCAACCCGCTGCACTGGGTCTGCCACGGCCTGTACCTCGTGAAGGGCGTCGACGAGCCCATCGAGGTCTTTGAGGTCGGCGAGCGCGGACTGGCCGCGATGCACACGCCCTCGCAGGACAAGCGCCTGCACTACTGACCCGCGATCAAGGCCCAGCCTGCGGCGCCACGGAAGGGGCAACGGTCGGCGCCCGCGCCGACGCCAGCGCCGTCGTCGTCTGCCGCGAGCCGTCGTCGCACGACAACGTCAGCGTCACCGCGTCGCCGGGCCGGGGCGCCGTCTGGTCGAACAACATCACGTGCAGCCCACCCGGCGCGAGCACCGCCTCGCCGCCCGCCGGCACGACGACGCGCTCCACGGCGTACATCCTCATGACGCCGCTCTTCATCGAGGTGCCGTGCAGCTCGGCGCGCCGCGCGATCGGGCTTTGCGCCCCGGTGACGACGACGTCGACAGCGCTGGCGTTCTTCAGCCGCGCGAACGCCGCGGTGTTCTTCGCCCCCGGTGGCAACACCCGCACCCACGCGTCGACGACCGACAACGCGGCGCAGCGTCCGGCGGATCCCGGCGCCGGCGCCGTGGCCGCCGTCGCCGGCGGCGCCAGCGTCGCTTGCGGCGACGCGACGACGACGGGGGGAGCCTCCGCCGCCGCGGCGACGGGCAGGACGAGCGCAGAGGCGACAACGGCGACGACAAGCTTCATGGTGACCTCGGCGACAGGAAGTGACGCAACGCCCCTACGGTCTGCTCGACCGACGGCGCGTGTGGCAAGCGGGCGACGACGCGACCGTCGGCGTCGACGAGCCACGTGTACACGGAGTGGTCGACGCCGTAGTCGGGGCCGGCGTCGGCGCCCGGCGTCGCCTGCACCGCATAGTAGGCGCCGAACGCGCGGGCCGCGGCGTCTACCTGCGCGCGCGTCCCGGTGGCCCCGACGAACGCGGCGTCGAAGTGGGCGACGTAGGCCGCGACGTGCTCCGGGCTGTCGCGCGCGGGATCCACGGAGACGAACAGGCCGCTCACGCGGGCGCGCTCGTCGGGCGTCAGCGCCCGCCGGGCCGCCGCCCACGACGACAAAGTCGTCGGACAGACGTCCGGACACGACGTGAAGCCGAAGGCCACCAGGACCACGTGACCGCGCAGCGACGACAACGTCACCGCGTGCGGGCCCGACGAGAGCGTCATGTCGACGGGCGGCGCCGCCGGCAGCAGCACCAGCGCCTCGTCATCGGCGAACGCGGCGCCGGCCGCATCCACCATGCCCGCATCGGTCCCGTCTCTGGCGTCGTCAGCGGCGCCGCGGCGCGTGACGAAGGCGAACGTCGCCGCGTGGGGCTCGCCATCGAGGTCGACGTCGACGCGAGCGGTCCAGGTCATCACCGCCTCGGTGCACACCGGCAGCGCGCCGCGGGCGACGAACACGCCCTGCCCGCGCGGCAGGAACGACAGCGTCGTCACCGGCATCGACATCGCCGCGCCGGTGAAGGTCACCCGGGGGTTGCTCGCCGCGCCGTCGAAGCGGGCCTGCACCACGAGCGGCTTCGCCGACTGCACCGGCTGCGGCGACAACGACAGCGCCACACCGTGGTCACCGTCGAAGGCGAAGCGACACTCGCGCTCGCCGACGTCGCACGCCGCCGAGGGCACGTCCGCCGCCGACGACGCTGCCGACGTGACCGAAGACGTGACCGAAGACGACGGGCCCGGTGGCGGGGCGAACAGCGCGACGCCGCCGACGAACAGGGCAACGATCACGATTCCGCGCAGCAGCGCGTACCGCAGACTGGGTTCACCGGAGGCTGCCACGTCATCGTGGTACGCACCCGTCGTCAGAAGCGCCAGTCGAGGGGGTCGACGCCACGCTCCTGCAGCGCGCGGTTGATCGCCGAGAAGGGTCGACTGCCGCGGAATTTCGCCACGGACAGCGGTGACGGATGGGCGCCGAGGACGACGCCGTGCCGACGGGCGTCGACGAGCGCGGCCTTCTTCTGCGCGTGGTTGCCCCACAGGCAGAACACCGCCGGTCGCTCCCGCGCGGACACCGCGCGCAGCGCCGCGTCGGTGAGCTCTTCCCAGCCGCGGCCCTTGTGGCTGTGGGCCTCGTGGGCGCGCACGGTGAGCACGGTGTTGAGCAGCAGCACGCCGCGACGGGCCCAGCCGGTCAGGTCGCCTTCGGCGGGCTCGTAGACGTCGAGGTCGCGCTTCAGCTCAGCGAAGACGTTCTTGAGGCTCGGCGGCTTCTTCGTGCCCGGCCGCACCGAAAAGCACAGGCCATGGGCCTGGCCGTCGCCGTGGTAGGGGTCCTGCCCGACGAGCACGACCTTGACCGCCGACAGCGGCGTCAGCGCGAAGGCGCGCCAGACATCGCCCTCGGCGGGGAACACCGGGCCGCGGGCGCGCTCGTCGTCGACGAAGCGGACGAGGGCGGCGAAGCCCTCGCTCTTGAGCGCCGGCGCCAGGGCGGCCCGCCAGTCGTCGGGCAGATCAATCGTCACGACGTCACATCTTCACACCAGCGCCGGTGCGGATGCAGGTGCGGGCGGGGCGCGCCGTTCATGGCTTTTCGAGAGGATAGCCAGCCTCGCGCCAGGCGCGGATGCCGCCGTCCATCGACAGCACGTTCGTGTAGCCCATCTTGCCAAGGTTCCAGGCCGCCAGCGCCGAGCGGAAGCCGCCGCCGCAGTAAAGGACGATCGGCGCGGCGTGGTCGGGGATCTTCGCCTCGATGTCGCGCTCGAGCACGCCGCGGCCGAGGTGCGTCGCGCCCTGCACACGGTCGACTGCCCACTCGTGATCTTCGCGCACGTCGATCAGGTGGAGGCGCTCACCGCGGTCGAGGCGGGACTTGAGGTCGTGGATCGTGCACTCGCGGATGTGCTGCTTCGCCTCGCTCACGACGGCGAGGAAGCCTGCCGAGTGGGTTGGTGCCATGGGCGCTCCCGGGGTGGCGTCGCCGCCCTGCGCGGCCGACGCCGTGGGTGATAACAGACCCGTCGTGACCACGATCGACGCGCTGCGCGCGCCCGCGCCCGGCTGGACCGCGTTGCCCGACTTCTCGGAGCTGGCGGCGACGCACTCGTTCGTCTCCGGCGACCCCGGCGGCGACCGGCTGCGGGTGGCGCTCTTCCGCCGCGACGACGACGGCGCCGTGGTCGGCCGCGCCTGGTTCGGCCCGCACGCCGAGGGGCCGCCCGGCTACGTACACGGCGGCGCGATGGCCGCGCTGCTCGACGAGGCGATGGGCCTGTGCTGCTGGGTCGCCGGCCACCGCGTGCTCGCCAAGGAGCTCACCGTGGGCTTCCGTCGGCCGCTGCCGCTGCTCACGACGGTGACGCTCGAGTGCCCGATCACCGCCGTCGATGGTCGCGCCGTGACCACCAGCGGCCGCCTGCTGCTGCCCGGCGGTGAAGTCGCCGCCGAGGCCCGCGGGACGTTTGCGACGCTGCCCGCCGAGCGGCTCGCCCGGCTCTTCGCCCGGCGTTCCCCCTTCGGCGGATGAACGCGGCGCCTTCCCCGGCTACGCTGTCGGCCATGCTGCTTCGCCGGATCCACTGCGTCTGCCTGATCCTCACCGCCCTCATCGGAGCCGGCGCCGCGCCCGGTCCGGCCTGCGGTGGCTCCAGCCACGAAGGCGAAGGCGAAGGCGAAGGCGAAGGCGAAGGCGAAGGCGAGGGCGAGGGCGAGCCGGCGTCGCCGCTGCGCGTGCTGGTCGACGGCGTCGACGTCGACGTTGGCGCGAGCGACGGCGGCGCGGTTGACTTTGGCGTGGTGGCGGCGGCGACGCTCGGTCAGCCGGGGGCGAGCGCGCAACGGACGGTGCAGCTGCTGCCCGTCGATCCGTCGTCGTCGGTCACGCTGCGTACCGACCCGCCGATCCTCGTGGCCGGCCTCGACGCGCCGTCCTTCGCCATCGCCGAGCAGCCGGCCGCGCTGGTCCGCCCGGGCGGCGCCACGTTCACGGTGCGCTTCGCGCCGGTGGCCACCGGACCGCTGCGCGGCGCGCTGGTCTTCGCCACCGGCACGCGGGCCACCGAGCGTGTCGTCGTTCCGCTGCACGGCGAAGGCACGGGCCCCGAAGCCACCGCCGGCGTCCGCTGCGCCACCTACGACGGCAGCTTCGACGCCTTACCCGACTTCGCGACGCTGACGCCATCGACGTCGACGGTGGAGCCGACGCTCGCCCTCCCCGCAGCGCGGGCGGGCACCGACCTGTACGCGGTGCTGCTGCTCGGCTTCGTCGACGTGCCCACCGCTGGCGACTGGACGTTCTTCTCGACCTCTGACGACGGCTCGCGCGTGCTCGTCGACGGCGCCGTCGTCGTCGACAACGACGGAGCGCACGGGCCTCTCGAGCGCAGCGGCACGGTGCCCCTGACCGCCGGGCTCCATGCTCTTGAGGTGCAGTTCTTCGAAAAGACCGGCGGTGACATGCTCGTCGTCGAATGGGCGGGTCCCGACCGGCCCCGCGCGGTGGTGCCGGCCGAAGCGCTCTTCTCGTCGCCGTAAGCCGCGACGGCGGCCCTGACAGCGTGGTACGGGACGTCTTGCGTTCTTCGGCACCCTGCTCGGTGTCCTTCGCGCTCGTTCAGAACGAGAGCGCATCGGACGTCGCAAGCTCCTGACGAAGGCTGTCGAGGGCGCTTTTCAGCGGCCTGCCGGGCGCTCGGGCGGGGTCGCTGGAAACGCTGTAGGCGCCGAAGGCGCGGGCGCGACAGCCTGCTACCGTCGGCCCATGATCGTGACCTGCCCGGGCTGCGCCTCGAAGTACCGCGTGAAGAACGAGTCGGTGCCCGACGAGGGGGCACGCATGCGCTGCCCGAAGTGCGAGACGCAGTTCCTCGCCCGGCCACCGTCGGACCAGCGCGGCTCCGAGGGCGCCTCATCGTCATCGATCCCGCCCGGACTCACCGCGGCCCCGTACGCCGGCACGCCGCCGGTCCCCGGCCCACCGCCGGGCACGTCGCCCTTTGCCGTCGCGCCGTCATCGGGGTCGTTCCCGCCGTCTGGCCCTCTGGCTGGCCCTCTGGCCAGTCAAGGACCCGCGGCGGGCAAGACCCAGGGGCCGCTGACGGCGATGATTCAGGCCGTCGACGAGTCTTCGCTCCGCGCGGCCGTCATCGGCCCGAGCCCCGTCGGTCCCCGAGGCGTCGGCGCGGCGCCTTCGACGACGCCACCGACGCAGTCCCCGCCGGCGACACGGCCGCGGCCGCTGCGGGCTGACGACGACCCGTTCGCGCACATCGCGCGCGAGGACCCCGAGGAAGCCCCCGCCACGCCAGCCCCGCAGCGGCGCGCGGAGCCCGGGGTGGGGGCGCCGCCGCGAGAACGTCCACGCACCGTGGTGACGGCGACGGCGGCGCCCGCCTCCATCGTCCAAGGCGAGGTGACGTCGACACGGGCGCTCCGGCGGGCGCGACCGTCGGCGGTGGCCACGATCGGTTCGTGGGCAGCGCTCGCTCTCGCCGGCGCCTGCGCCCTCGGCGGCGCGATGTTCGCGGCGTGGACGTCGGAGGCCGTGGATCTCGACCCGACGCTGCTGCCGACGCTGGAGGCGCGCTTCGGCGTGTCGCCGCCCCGCAGCTTTGTCGGCCGGGACGACCGCCCGTTCGACGAGCTGGCGGCAGCCGCCGAGGCCAGCGGAGCGGCCGGCGATCTGCCCGGCGCTGCGGTGCTGTGGAAGCAGGCGCTGGCGCGACGCCCCGAGGACCCGAGGGCGACGACGGCGCTACAGCGCACGATCGGCGGCCTCGACGACACTGCGCGCTGACGGCCAACGAGGATCACCCTCGCGGGGGCTCCTCGCCCGGCAAGCGCTCGAAGAACGACTGCACCGACAGCGCCGTCTCGGGCACGGGGGGCACGGTCGCCGGCTTCAGCTCGTTCGCCTCGAGGTCGTCGAGTACGTCGTGGTCGTCGAACCAGCGCGCCTTCGTCGTCGGCGTGCTGTCGTGGCGCGATGTCTTCCTGCGCTCGCTCAACGAGGCTCCTTCACGCACCCGGGCCGGGCATACCAACAATGGGGTGCCGTCGGCGGACGTCGACGGCGCGCTCCCAAACGCAAACCCCCAGAGCGCGTCGCGAGACACGCTCCAGGGGCTCTTGCGAACACTCAGCCGCAACCCGAGGTGTTGCCGCAGTTTTCGCACTTATAGCAGGCGCCGGCGCGGATCATGATGCTGCCGCACGACGAGCACGACGGCGCGTCGGCCTGCGACTGGAAGATGCGCTTCTCGTGGGCGTCGCTCTGCTTGAACGTCGTCTTGGCCGCCGTCGGCTTGACGCTGACAGCCGGCACCACCGCCCCGGCCAGCGCGCGGGGCTCGATGACCGGCGTCGGTGGCGTCGAGTCGCTCTTCTTCGCCGCAAACATGTCGACCTGCGCCATCGACGGATCGAAGGGCTTGTCCTCGGCGGGCAGGAACTTCAGCCCGAGCCAGCGGAAGATGTAGTCGCACAGGCTCTTGGCGATCGGGATCTGTTGGTTGCCCGTGAACCCCGACGGCTCGAAGCGCATGTGGCTGAACTTGTCGACGAGCACCTTGAGCGGCACGCCGTACTGCAGCGCCAGCGACGTCGACGTCGCGAAGGCGTCCATCAAGCCGGAGATCGTGCTGCCCTCCTTGCTCATCGTGCAGAACACCTCACCGGGCTGCCCGTCCTCGAACAGACCGACGGTGATGTAGCCCTCGTGGCCGCCGATGGAGAACTTGTGCGTGATCGCCGCGCGCTCGTCGGGGAGCTTGCGACGCACGCCGCCAAGCCGGGCCTTCAGCTCGGCCAGCCTGGCGGGGTTCTGCTCGAGCAGCGCCATCACCTGCTCGACGTTGACGAGACCCGGCGCGTCGAGGGCCGCCTGCGACGGCAGCTGCAGGCCCGCCTGCTCCGCGCCCGCCGCACCGCCGCCTAGCTTCTTGCCGTCCCGGTCGGACTGCGCCTTCGACGACGACAGTGGCTGGCTGCGCTTGCAGTTGTCGCGGTAGATGGCGATGGCCTTCAGGCCCATCTGCCACGCCTTCAGGTAGATGTCGACGATGTCCTGCACCGTCGACGACTCGGGCATGTTCACCGTCTTGCTGATGGCGCCAGACAGGAATGGCTGCGCCGCCGCCATCATCTGCACGTGCCCCATCGGCGCGATGCTGCGCTCGCCCTTCAGCGGCTTGAACGCGCAGTCGAACACCGGCAGGTGCTCAGGCTTCAGGTGCGGCGCGCCCTCGATGGTCTCTTCGTCCTCGAGGTGCTTCAGGATCGCGGCCTTGTCCACGGCGGTGTAGCCGAGCGCGTCGAGCGCGAGGGGCACCGTGTTGTTGACGATCTTCATCAGACCGCCGCCGACGAGCTTCTTGTACTTGATGAGCGCGATGTCGGGCTCGATCCCCGTCGTGTCGCAGTCCATCATGAAGCCGATGGTGCCCGTCGGGGCGAGCACGGTCGCCTGCGCGTTGCGGAAGCCGTGCTTGTCGCCGATCTCGACGGCCGTCGACCACGAGTCACGCGCGGCGTCGAGCACCGGCTTGAACGCGTCGGGGACGTAGGCGGCGTCGACGTCGTAGCTGGCGCGCTCGTGCTTGCGCATGACGCCCATCATCGAGTCGCGGTTCTTGGCGTAGCCGGCGAACGGACCCTTGGCCTTGGCCACCTCGGCCGACGTCGCGTACGCCTCACCACCGAGCAGCGCGGTGATGGCCCCCGCGGCGGCGCGGCCGGCGTCGCTGTCGTAGGGCAGGCCCGACGCCATCAGCAGCGCGCCGAGGTTCGCGTAGCCGAGGCCGAGCGGACGGTAGTCGTGCGAGTTCTTCGCGATCTTCTCGCTCGGGTACGACGAATCGTCGACGATGATCTCCATCGCGAGGATCAACGTCGCCACCGCGTGGCGGAAGCCCTCGACGTCGAAGCCGGCGGCAAGCCCAGAGCCCACGCGGAACTTCATCAGGTTGAAGCTCGCGAGGTTGCACGCCGAGTCGTCGAGGAACATGTACTCGGAGCAGGGGTTCGACGCGTTGATCGGCGCCGTCACCTTGCAGGTGTGCCAGTCGTTGATCGTCGTGTCGAACTGCACGCCGGGGTCACCGCAGACCCACGCCGCTTCGGCCATCTTCGTCCACACCGAGCGGGCCTTCAGCTCGTCCATCGGCTTGCCGTCGCGCACGGCCTTCGTGAAGAAGACGTTGTCGTCGACGACGGCCTTCATGAAGGCGTCGTTGACGCGCACCGAGTGGTTGGCGTTCTGGAACGACACCGAGTCGTAGGCGCCGCCGGGGACGTTGAAGCCGCCGTCGTAGCCCTGCTCGATCAGCGCCCATGCCTTCTTCTCCTCGAGCATCTTGCAGTCGACGAAGTCGAGGACGTCGGGGTGGTCGGCGTTCAGGATGACCATCTTGGCCGCGCGGCGGGTCTTGCCGCCCGACTTGATGACGCCGGCGAACGCGTCGAAGCCGCGCATGAAGCTGACAGGACCAGAGGCGGTGCCGCCGCCGGCCAGCAGCTCCTTGCTCGAGCGGATGGTCGACAGGTTGCTGCCGGCGCCCGAGCCGAACTTGAACAGCATGCCCTCGGTACGGGCGAGGCCGAGGATCGACTCCATCGTGTCGTCGACGGAGTTGATGAAGCAGGCCGAGCACTGCGGGTGCGCCTCGACGCCGACGTTGAACCACACCGGCGAGTTGAAGGCGACCTTCTGCGTGACGAGCAGGTGGCACAGCTCGGCGTGGAACGCCTCGGCGTCGGCCTCGGTGGCGAAGTAGCGGCGGCGGCGGCCCCAGCCCGTCAGCGTGTCGACGACGCGCAGGATCAGCTGGCGCACGGACTTCTCGCGCTCGGGCGTGCCGACGATGCCGCGGAAATACTTGTTGGCGACGATGTTGGTCGCCGTCTGCGACCACGTCGCCGGGATCTCGAGGTCGTCCTGCTTGAACAGGGCCTTGCCGTTGGCGTCGGTGATCGCCGCCGAGCGCTTCTCCCAGCGGATGCCGGCTTCTTCCGAGAGCGGATCGAGCCCCTCGCGCGTGTTCTTGCGCGGCACACGCACGCCCTGCGGGCTGGCCGAGAGGACCGAAGCGCGCGGCGCGCGCGCGCCCCGCAGCAGCGCCGTGTCGTCGGAGCGGCCCTCGGTAGTGACAGGCTGGCTCATGGGCTGGCTCTTCCTCTCAGTCGACTCGAGCATCGTTCTTCCTCCTCGGCAAGTTGCAGACGGCGGGCGGTTCGGGACGGAAACAGGGACAGCAGGTCGAACGGACGGGGCTTCACGGACGGCAACGACACCGCATCTGGACAGGACAAGAGAACCATCGCTTTGCCTGAGCAAAGGAGAAGGCGTCGCGGTCCTGCATCCATCGTGCAGTAGGTCGTGCGGGCTGGGGGGACCTCAGTAGCCGGTTGAATCGGTCACTGTGGCGCCAGCGGACCCGCAGCGTGCAACAGGCGGGAAGGCGGCGTCAACGCCCGCCTTGATGGTTTTCCACAGGCACTCCACAAGGATTTGTGGATTCAGGGACTTGGACCCCTTGATCTAGAGGCCCGTCGGCGCAGGGGCATCGATCGGCTTGGCGCGTTGCGGCACGACGCAGGCAAATGGTTGAATCTACGTCTTTTTCTTGAGGCCCCGCGTCCAAGGGCGCGCTGTCGAAAACGCCCTTGCAATTCCGCACCAAGCCGTTTTTTCGATGTTCTCGGAGATCATCTCAGGGAACCGGCTGGACCGGGGCGCGCCGATGGGTGTGATCGCCGTCGTATGGAGGGCGCGCCGCCGTCAGGCCGCCGCGACCGGTCCGCCGGCCTCGTCAGCCCGCGGGGCACGAGAGACGAAAACAGCCCCTTTTATCCTGCTAAATTAATGTCTTTTTATCGCCGCGGACGCTCACCTTAAAAAGTCTTCCAATGTTCACCGACGGCTCCACCTGGGCCGGCCAAGCGGACCGGGACGCATCGGCCTGCGACGCTGGCGCGCCGACCACTCCTGTTGAATTCTGCGGAGGACCGCCGCGGTGGCCGACGACGCTGGGACGAAGGGCCAGCGCGGGATCCTGTGTACAGCGTGGGTCCTCGGCCCATGCGCGCGGCCCGTGGATCTCCGGAGCCGCGTGGCCCGTGGAACGACGGTCCGGTGGCTCCGGACGCGCCTTGGTGGGCCCCTGGGCCCGCGTGACCAATGAGGAGTGTCCATCATCGGTCGCTCGGGCTCGCGGGCGACGCCCGCGCGCGACGCGGCGGTGGTGGTCGACGCTGGAGCAGCAAGCCGCCGGTGGGCGGCCGCTCGTCAAGGGGCGACGCGCTCGATGAGGCCGGACACCTGGAGCGCCGCGTAGACGGCGACGAGGCCGGTCAACGCGCCCAGCGCGAACATCACGACCCTGGCCCCGACACCGGGAGCCGTCGTCGCAGGCTCGGCGTACGTCGCGGGCTCGGCGTACGCCGCGGGCGCAGCGACCGGAGCCCCCGGCGACGCGGGCGTCGGTCGGCCAGCGTCGTCTTGTGCGGAGGCTGCCGGGTTCGCCGCGCCGGCGCCGCCGACGCCCGCGACAAGGGCCAAGGACGCCGCCGGCGGCTCCGGCGGGACGAACGCGGGCGGTGCGAACGGCGGCGGTGGCGGCGGAGAGAGCGACGGTGGCGCAGGCGGATCGAACGACGCGCGCGCCGGCGGCGACGCCAGCGGGGCGAAGGCCGGCGGCGGCCCAGCCGACGCGGCAGACGGTGCGGCGGGGGGGGGCAACGGCGGCGGCGCCAACACCAGCGGCGGCGGCGCCGCCGCCGGCGACACGAGGGACAACGGGCGAAGGACGGCGCCCGAGGGCTCCAGTGGCGGGGGGCGGAGGTCGTCGAGCTCGGGCGGGCGGCTGTCGCTCGGGAACGCCGCAGCGACGTCGACCTTGGCGCGCGGTTCAGATCGACGCACGGGCTGGACCTCGACCGTCGGCCTGTCGAGGTCGGGCGCCTCGTCGACGGCCTCGAGCTCGACCTCGGCGGTGGGGATCGCCGACACCTGCGGCCCGCTGGGCATCCTCGCTGCCGGCTGGGTGAGCCCGCCGCGGGTCCGGGCGGGCACGCGCGGAACCTCGACGGTTGGCGCCGCGTCAGCGAAGGAAGCAGCCATGGAGGCGGTCCCCAGCCGGTCGGCCTCGAGGGGCGGCGCGTTCGGCGCCGCGCCGCGCGAGTGGGGCGGCGACGGCGGCGGCGGCGGCGGCGGCGACGACGCGGTCGGCCGCGGCGGCTCGGGGAAGGCGATGCGCTGGGGGAAGATGTTGGTCGTGTCGTCTTCGTCGACGACCACCGGCTCGGGGGCGCCGACCACCGGCCGCGGCGCCGTGGGACGGGCGGCGGGCGCCAACAGCGGCGCCGGCGCGGGCAGCGGCGCCGGCGCGGGCAGCGGCCCCGGCCCCGGCCCCGGCCCCGGCAGCGGCCCTGGCCCCGGCAGCAGCCCTGGCCCCGGCAGCGGCCCTGGCCCCGGCAGTGGCCCCGTCGCCGGCGCTGCGTCGGCGACGAGCTTGTCGATGCGCTGGCGGATGGGATCCTTGTCGGGCGGGAACAGGATCCGCATGAACTGGCCGAGCTGCACCGGGCCGAGGGGGCGACCGGTCGATTGCAGGTACTGCTCGAGGGCGACGCGGACCTCGCCGGCGCTGCGGTAGCGCTTGTCGCGGTCCCGGGCGAGCGCCTTCATGCAGATGGCGTTGAGCGCCTCGGGCACGCGGTTGTTCACCTCGCGCGGCGAGACGGGCGGCGTCAGCGACCGCTCGAAGATCTCCATCGGGTTGCCGCCGGTGAACGCCGGCCGCCCCGACAGGAACAGGTACAGCGTAGCGCCGATGGCGAAGACGTCGGCGCGGGCGTCGACGGGCTCGCCGAGGATGGCTTCGGGCGCGACGTAGCCGAGCTTGCCCTTGATCTGCCCGGCCTGGGTCTTGATGAGGTTGTCGCTTGCCTTGGCGATGCCGAAGTCGACGACCTTGACCTGCCCCTCGAACGTGATCAGCATGTTCTCCGGTGACATGTCGCGGTGGACGAGGTTGAGGCTCCTGCCCTCGGGGCTCTTCAGACCGTGGGCGTGGTCGAGGCCGGCGCAGGCGTCGGCGATGATTCGGGCGGTGACGTCGAACGGGACGGCCTTGTTGTTGGCGCGGCAGGTGCGGCCGACCTGCAGCATGTCGCGGCCGTCGAGGTACTCCATCGCGAGGAACCAGTCGGTCCCCCCGCCGAGCGCCGCTGGCCGCGGCTGGTCGCCCAGATCGAAGATCTGCACCACGTTCGGGTGGTTGATCATCACCGCCAGCCGCGCCTCGTTCACGAACATGCCGACGAAGTCGCCGTCGTTGGCGAGGTGCGGGCGGACACGCTTCACGACGACGAGCTTGCCCGCCAGGCCGGTCTGGCGGGCGAGGTAGACCTCAGCCATGCCCCCCTGCGCGAGCTTGCCAAGGACTGTGTAGCGGCGGAGGACCTGCGTCCCCGCCGGAAGTTCTCCGCCGCCCTGCTCCACCGCGACCATGCGGTCGCACACTAGCCCGCCGGCGGCGAAGGATTCAAAGAAGCGTTCCGCCGACGCGCCGCCGCGCGCGACAGCCGCCGTTGACCGCCGCCCGGGGGCCGCTACGTCTTTGGCCATGGCACTCCCCGACAAGCTCCTGATCGCCAACCGCGGCGAGATCGCCCGCCGCATCCAGCGCACCGCCCGCCGGCTCGGCATCACCACCGTCGCCGTGTTCTCCGACGCCGACGCCGACGCCCCGTTCGTCAAGGAGGCCGACGAGCGCGTGCGCATCGGTCCGCCGCCGCCGAAGGAGAGCTACGCCTCCGTCGACGCCATCGTCGCCGCGCTGAAGAGCTCGGGCGCCGACGCCGTTCACCCGGGCTACGGCTTCCTGAGCGAGAACGAGAACCTCGTCGCCGCGTGCAAGGATCTGGGCGTCACGTTCGTCGGGCCGTCGGTGCACGCGATGCGCGCGATGGGTAGCAAGATCGAGAGCAAGATCACGATGGTCGAGGCCGGCGTCCCCGTCGTGCCCGGCCCGATCCAAGCCCTCGAGCACGAGGACGACGCGGTGAAGGCCGCCGACGCCATCGGCTATCCGGTAATGCTCAAGGCGTCGGCGGGCGGCGGCGGCATCGGTATGGCGAAGTGCCGAAACGAGAAGCAGCTGCGCTCGGCCTTCGACGACGCCCGCAAGAAGGGCGAGATGTTCTTTGGCTCCAGCCGCGTGTTCATCGAGAAGTGCATCGAGAAGCCGCACCATGTCGAGGTCCAGGTCCTCGCCGACCGCCACGGCAACGTGCACCACCTGTTCGAGCGCGAGTGCTCGGTGCAGCGAAGAAACCAGAAGGTGCTCGAAGAGACGCCGAGCCCGCTGGTCGACCGCTTCCCCGGCATGCGCGAGCAGCTGTGCGCCGCCGCCGTGCTCGCGGCGAAGGCGGTCAAGTACGAGAACGCCGGCACCGTCGAGTTCGTCGCCGGCGAGGACGGCTCGTTCTTCTTCCTGGAGATGAACACGCGCCTGCAGGTCGAGCACCCGATCACCGAGGTGACCACCGGCCTCGACCTGGTCGAGCTGCAGCTGCGCGTCGCCGCCGGCGAGCGCCTCGACCAGCTGCCGGCGTTCTCCCGCCACGGCCACGCCATCGAGCTGCGCGTCTGCGCCGAAGACCCCGACAAGCGGTTCTTCCCCTCGCCAGGCACCATCGCCACGGCGACGTGGCCCGCCGGTCAGGGCATCCGCGTCGACGCCGGCGTCGAGAGCGGCTCGCTGGTCCCGCCGTTCTACGACTCGCTGCTCGCCAAGGTCGTCGGCCACGGCGCCACGCGCGCCGAGGCCATCGCCCGCCTGCAGGCGGCGCTGGCGTTGACGCAGATCGAGGGCGTGAAGACCAACCTCGAGATGCACAAGCGCGTGCTCGCCCACGATGCGTTCGCCAACGGCGAGACCGACACGTCGTTCCTCGAGACCCACCTCGGCCTGAAGAGCTGACGTCCTCGCCAGCGCGGTCGAGCGGCGCGATGTGTCGCCTTCGCCCCCGTAGGGCGAAGGCCGTGTAGAATGAAAGAGCATGAGCGGGCACAAGACGCTGCACGACTACGTCACGACGGTGCGGTCGACGACGCCGGAGGCGTTCTCGGCCCGCTACCCGCACCCGTTCCTGTTCGGCCGCGAGGTGCTCGAAGAAGAGTTCCGCTTCAGCACCGCCGTCACCGACGACAAGAAAATGTCGCTCGATGCGCTGCGCGAGAGCCTGCGCACCGGCGTCGATACCGCCCCGCGCGCCGCCAGCCGCGCCGTGGCCGTGCTGCCGCCCCCGGCGGTGGAGCAGCCGCTGCACATCCGTCACTGGGTGATCGCGGTGAGGAAGCCCCCCGAGGCGCCGGCGCAGGACCGCGTCTTCCTGGGCCGCAGCGAGACCAATGACCTCTGCGTGCCGCACAAGACGGTGTCGAAGCTGCACGCCTACGTGCAGCGCGAGGCCGCGCCGTCGGCCCGCTGGTTCGTCGCCGACACCGGCTCGGCCAATGGCACGACGCACAACGGCGTGCGGCTCCTTGCCCGCGCCCGCACCCCGCTCACCGACGGCGACACGCTGATGTTCGGGCGCTGCGTGTTCCAGTGGATCTCGGCGCGGACGCTGTACGACCGCGTCGCCGCCCTCAAGAGCTGACGCCAGGGCGCTGCGCGTCCTGCGGGCGTCCTGCGGGCGTCCTGCAGGCGTCCTGCGGGCGTCCTGCGGGCGTCCCGCGTGCGTCCCGATGGCACCACGACAGCAGCCCGACCGGCGGCCCCACCGGCGCGCCGCCGGACGATGACACCGCCGGCCGACCGTGCGCCTTTGCCAACGCGATTGCGCTGGGGCATCCGGCCCGACGATGAACGCCGTCGTCGACGCCATCGCCCGGCTGCTCGGGCTCCCGCGCTTCGTCGCCCGTTCGGCGCTGGCAGCGGCGTTGTTCCACGTCGTGTTCGTCGGTGGCGTCACCGTCATCAAGTCCGGCACCAACGCGCTGTTCCTGTCGCGCGCCGATCCGGCCCACCTGCCCCTGCTTTACGCCGCCGTCGCCGTCGTCGTCGCGCTGGCAACGACGCTGCTGGCGCGGCTGCTCACCCGCCGGCCGCTGACCAAGCTGGTCGTCGAAGCCGTCGTCGTCGCCGCCGTGCTCATCATCCTTGGCTGCGTCGTCGTCGAGGCGGGCGTGCCCGGCGCCACCGGGCTGCTCTACGTCGTGGGCGAGGCGACGGCAACGGCGGGCTCGGTGCTCTTCTGGTCGCGGGTGATGGACGGCTTCTCGCCGCGCGACCAGAAGCGCGTGGTCGGCCTCGTCGGCGGCGGCGGCATGCTGGGCGCGGCGGTGGGCGGCATCGCCATGCGCGTCGTCGTCGACGCCACCGGCGTGGTGCTGCCCATGATCGCCGCCGCCGTCGCGTGGGTCGCTGCGCTGCCGCTGCTGCGGCTCATCTACCGCCGCACCCGCGACGACAAGCCCGCGCCGCAGTCGACGACGGCGGCGAGCGCGTCGACGACCACGGGCCCGGCCTCGCCGGCGACGAAGCCGTCGATGCGGCGCGCGATGGGCTACCTCGCGAGCGCCGGCTACCCGCGCGCCGTCGCCGGCCTCGTCGTGCTGCTCGCCGCGTCGGGCGCCGCCACCGACTTCGTCTTTCGCGCCGCCGCCGCGCGCGCCGCATCCGAAAACGGCATGGCGGGCCTGTTCGGCATGCTGAACGCCGTCGTAGGCGTCGTCGTCGTCGTGCTGCAGGTCGGCCTGACGGCGCGCCTGCTCGAGCGGCTCGGCGTGTTCCTGTTTGCCGCGCTCGTGCCCACCGTGCTCGCGGTGTTGTCGGTGGTGTGCATGGCCATCCCCGGCGACGCCGTCACTGGCACCGCGGGCGAGGCGGGCTTTTGGCTGCTGATTGCGCTGAAGGGCGTCGAGATGGCCGGAGCCTACTCGCTGCACCCCACGGTCGTCGCCCTGCTCTACAACCCCATGCCCGTCGAGCTGCGCACGCAGTCGCGAACGCTCATCGATGGCGCCATCAAGAAGGCCGGCGCCGCCGCCGCCGGCCTGCTGCTGGGCGCCCTCGCCGCTGCCACCGGCCTCGTCAACGTCTGGACGGTGCTGGTGCTGGCGCTGGCCACGCTCGGGCTGCTGCCGCTCTTGAGCCGGCTGTACGTCGACGCGCTGGGCCAGCGGCTCGGCGGGCCGGCGACGCGCGCGCGCGGCTACGCCATCGACCCGTCGGACAAGGACACCCGGCGCGCGCTGGAGCGCGGGCTGCGCTCGGACCAGCCCGAGGACGTGCTCGCCGCCCTCGACGTTCTCGGCCTGCACTGGACGCCGCCGCGCGACACGCTGCTCGCGCTGCTCGAGCACCTCGACGAGCGCGTGCGCGCCGCGGCGCTCGCCCGCGTGCCGGTACACCCCGACGGGGCGCTGGCCGCGCAGCTGTTGACCATCGCGCGCACGCCGGGCGCGCGGCGTCCCCGCGCCGAGGCGGTGCGGGCGCTGGCCCGCGTGCAGCCGGGCCGCGCCGCCGACGCCGTCTTCGCCTTCATCGATGACGACGAGCCGGGCGTGGCCTGCGCGGCGCTCGAGGTGTGCCTGCGCAGCCGGCAGGACGCCCGCGCCCGCGCCCGCTTGCAGGGCCTGCTCGACAACCACCTGACGTTGTCTTCAGCGTGGCGGCGCGAGCTCGCGCGCCTGCTCGGTGCGCTGCACGAGCCGCGTTACACACAGGCGTTGGCGCGCCTGCTCGAGGACGACGAGGACAGCGTCCGCACGTTGGCCATCGACGCTGCCGCGCTTGCCGGCGATCCGGCGCTGGTCGAAGCGCTGGTCCGCCACATCGGCGATGTCCGCACGCGCGCCGCGGTGGCCCACGCGCTTGTGCGCTTCGGCGACGAAGCGGTGCCGGCCCTGTCGCGCGCGCTCGACGACACGAGCCTTGGCCTCTCGGTACGGGTGCACATCCCGCGGCTGCTGCAGCGGATCGGGTCGACGGCGGCGGCCCACGCGCTGCTGTTCAGCAACCCGCGCGACAACGCCTATCTGCAGGCGCGCATTGCCACCGCGCTCAGCGCGATCGCGCAAGCCCGGCCGACGCTGATCATCGACCGCCAGCGCACCGACGAGGCCATCGGTCGCCGGCTCGTGGCCTACGCCGCCTACGACGGCGCGCTGCGCGACCTGTACGCGCTGGAAGAGCCGCGGCTCGACGTCCTGCACCGCGCCGTCGACGACCGCCGTCGACAGAACCTCGGCATCGCCCTCGATCTGCTGTCGCTGCACCGGGGGCATGAGCAGATGCAGCGCGTGCGCAGCGGCCTGTTGTCGCCGGACAAGCAGTCGTGGTCCGACGCGCTCGAGCTGCTCGACGCTGCCCTGGTCGCCGATCCGCTGCGCACCGACTTCCTGTCGCTGCTCGACGCCGGCGCCGCGGCACCCATGAAGCCGACGCGCGCCATCGCCCGCGTGAGCCGCCTATGCGAGAGCAAGGACCCGTTGCTGCGGGGCATCGCCCGCGCCACCGTGAACCGGCTCGCGCGGCCCGCCGACGAGGCCGACCGGACCAATCCCCGCGGCACCGTGCTGCCCGCCAGCTTCGAATTGCTCGGAGACGACATGGCCGATGAGCTCGTCGAGCGCCTGTTCATCCTTGAAGACGTCGACCTGTTCGCCGGGCTGCACGCCGACGACCTGTTGACCATCGCGTCCATCGCCACCGAGCTCACCGTCCCGGCCGGACAGTTCCTGTACCGCGAAGGCGACGTCGACAGCACGAACCTCTACATCATCGTCGACGGCATCGTGGAGCTGACGCGGCAGGGGCGGCCAGTGCTCACGCTGCGCCCCGGCGAGACCGCGGGTCAGGTGAGCTTCCTCGACAAGGGACCGCGGCCGGTGACGGCGCGCATCTCGCCCCACGCGCCGGCGCGGATGCTCGTCATCGAGCGCGACGCGTTCCTCGATCTGATGGCCGACCGCACGTCGCTGATGCACGCCTTCTTCGACGTCCTCGCCCGTCGCCTGCGGGCGCTGATCGAAAAGACCGGCGGCTGAAAGGCTGACGCAAGAAGCGGCGTGTTCGCGATGCCGCCGATCGCCGACCTGCCGCGGACGATGACGCCGGTCGTCACCGGGCAGGCGTTGAGCGGCGATGGCGGCGTGTTCGTCGCGCTCGCCGAACTCGTGCGCCTCGAGGCCATCGAGCGCAAGTTCTGGGCGCTGATGCGCGGGCTCGTCCACCGTGGGCTGGTCGACCGGGACGGTTTCCTCGCCAAGCTCCGCCAGAGCGAGAACGCCTGAAGCGCCCTGCCCGGCCTTGCGCGCCAATGACGCGCCGTCACGGCGACGCGCCGTGGGACGGTCGCGCCGCCGCGGTCAAGGTGACGACGATGGACTTCGACGCCGGCGTGTGGCTCTCGCGGGCGTTCTGCTCGAGCGGCACCAGCGGGTTCAGCTCGGGGAAGTAGCCGGCGACGCAGCCGCGAGGCTGTTCGCAGACGACGACGGTCAAGCCCCGCACCGTGCGCTGGACGCCGGCGAAGTGGCTGGTGACGTCCACGACGTCGCCAGCGCTCAGGCCGCGCGCGCGCAGGTCGTCGGTGCCGACGAAGAGCACGTCACGGCGGCCATAGACGCCACGGTAGCGGTCGTTCAGCTCGTAGATCGTGGTGTTGAACTGGTCGTGGCTTCGCAGGGTCTGCAGCAGCAGCTGCCCGGGCTCGAGCGCGCGCCGGGGCAGCGACACGACGCTGAAGTGGGCCTTGCCGTCGGCGGTGGCCCACGTGCGGTCGCGCGCGCCATTGGGCAGCAGGAACCCGTCGGCGGCGGCGACGCGGCGGTTGTAGTCGGCGAAGCCGGGCACGACGGCGGCGATCAGGTCGCGGACGCGGGCGTAGTCGTCGACCAGCGCGCTCCACCGCACCTTCGGCAGATCGCCCAACGTGGCGGCGGCGAGGCCGGCGACGATCGCCACCTCGGACTTCAATGACAGCGACGCCGGCGGCAGGCGCCCCTCTGACCGGTGCACCACGCCCATCGAGTTCTCGACGGTGACGAATTGCGGGCCCGCCGCCTGCTCGTCGCGCTCGCTGCGCGAGAGGCAGGGGAGAATCAACGACGTCGCGCCGCCGGCCAGGTGCGTTCGGTTCAGCTTCGTCGCCACGCTGACGGTCAGCGTCGCCTTCTGCAGCGCGACCTCGACGCGCGGCGTGTCGGGGGCGGCGGCGACGAGGTTGCCGCCGAGCGCCACGAACACGCGCGCCTCCCCGCGCTCGAACGCCTCGATGGCGTGCACCACATCGTGACCGTGGTGGCGCGGGCTGTCGATGCCGCACGCCTCGTCCAGCGCTCGCAGGAACGGCTCCTGCGGCACCTCCACGATGCCCATCGTGCGGTCGCCCTGCACGTTGCTGTGGCCGCGCACCGGACACACGCCGGCGCCTTCGCGGCCGATGTTGCCGCGCAGCAGCAGCAGGTTGACGATGGCGCGGACGTTGTCGACGCCGTTTTCGTGCTGGGTGATGCCCATGGCCCAGCAGGCGATGGTGCGCTCGGCGCGGGCGTACAGGCGGCCAAGCTCCTCGATGGTCTTGCGGTCGACGCCGCTTTCGGCCTCGACGTCGTCCCACGTCGTCGCGTCGAGGTCGGCCACCAGCGCGTCGTAGCCCGTCGTGTGCGCGGCGACGAAGGCGCGGTCGACGACGCCGCCCTTGGCGCGATCCTCGTCGAGCACGGCCTTCATCAGGCCCTTCAGGAGCGCGACGTCGCCGTTGAGCTTCACGCGCACCCAGTGCGTGGCGATGGGCGCGCCGATGCCCACCATGCCCGCGCCCTTCTGCGGATGGGCGAAATGCTCGAGACCGCGCTCGCGCAGCGGGTTGATGACCACGATGGCGCAGCCACGGGCTCGCGCCGCCTGCAGCGTCGACAGCATGCGGGGGTGGTTGGTGCCCGGGTTCTGCCCGATCACGAAGATGCAGTCGGCGCGCTCGAAGTCCGCCAGCTGCACCGTGCCCTTGCCGATGCCGAGCGTCGTGCCGAGCCCGCGGCCGCTGGACTCGTGGCACATGTTGCTGCAGTCGGGGAGATTGTTGGTGCCGTAGGCGCGCACCAACAACTGGTACAGGAAAGCAGCTTCGTTGCTGGCTCGCCCCGACGTGTAGAACACCGCCTGATCGGGCGATGGCAGCGATTTCAGTGTATTTCCTACCAGCGCGAACGCGTCGTCCCAGCCGATCGGCTCGTAGCGGTCGCTATCAGGCCGCTTGAGCATCGGGTGCACGAGGCGGCCCTGCTGCTCGAGCCAGTGGTCGGTCTTCTCGCGCAGCGTCGCGATGTCGTGGGCGGCGAAGAAGGCGGCGTCGGCGCGGCGGGCGTCGGCCTCGTGGGCGATGGCACGGGCGCCGTTCTCACAGAACTCGAACGTCGCGCGGTGGGCGGCAGCGGCCTCGACGTGACCGGTGGGGTCGGGCCACGCGCAGCCGGGGCAGTCGAAGCCGTCGCGCTGGTTGACGTCGAGCATGATGCGCAGGCCGCGCACGAGGCCCGACGTCTTCGCCGCATAGCGAAACGACGAGAAGACCGCGTAGGGCCCCGCCGCGGGCCCTGGATAAGCGGGGGGCGCCGGCACGGACGCCGACGCGGACGCCGGCGCGGTCGACGACGTGACGGACACGAGGGCGCCAGGGAGGTCATCGCGGGACGTCATGCGCCTGTTGTGATCGAGGTCGCCGCCGCCGGCAAGGCGCGCCGCGTCGATGGCGTCGGCGCGGGCGGGACCGCCTTGCGCCGCGGGCTATTTCACGCCGATCTTGCGGGCGGCGTCGAGCAGGCCGTCCAGCTTGCTCTTGTCGTCGCCGGTGGCCTCGTTGGCGAGGCGCGTGAGCAAGCCGGCGACCGACAGGTTCTTCAGGTCCTCGCTGACGCCGGGGCGGCCGAGCACCGCCGTCAGGTCGTCGGCGAAGCTGCGGCCCTGGCGCAGGTACTCGTCGCCGACGACCTGGAGCGTCGCGCTGCGCTCGACGACGGCGTCGAGGGACTTGCCGAGCGTGGCGGCCTGCACGAAGCGGTCGAAGAAGGCGCCGTCGCCACCGACGATGTCGATCTTCGCGTTCTTGAACGCCTCGGCCAGCACGCGGGCCTGCTCGGCGGCGATCCGCGCCTGGAATTCCATCTGTTGCGTGCGGATGGCGCGCTCGTTCTCGAGGCGCAGGCGGTACTCCTCGTGCTCGCGCGCGGTGCCCTCCATCGCCTTCATCGCCGTCATCTTCTCGGCGATGCCCTTGGCCTCAGCGAGCATCTTCTGCTCCAGAGCAGCGGCCTCGGCGCTGCCCTTCTCGCGGATGGTGACGGCGTCGGCGAGGCCGCGCTTCTCGGTGGCCACGGCCTCGGCCTCGAGCACCTTCGCGCGGGCGGAGCCCTGCTTCTCGACAGCGGCGGCGTCGGCCTCCTTGCCGCGCGCCTCAGCGGTCAGCCGCTTCTCGACGACGGCGGCCTCGGCCTCGCCCTTCTTCAGGATCGCGGCGGCCTCGGCCTCCTGCACGCCGACGTGAGCGAGACCGCGCTGGCGCTCGCCTTCGGCCACTGCCGTCAGCTTCTCGCGCTCGACCTTCGCCTCGATGAGCCCGCGCTTCTCGTAGACGGCGGCGTCGGCCTCCTTCACCTTCACCGCGGCGAGGCCGGGTGCGGCCGCCTCGGCCTGCATGCCCTCGGCGCGGCGCAGCTTGGCGCGGGCGTCACGGTCGGCGGTCTCGAGGTCGGCGTCGGCCATGATCAGCCGCTCGCGGGCGAGGTGCGACGCGGCCTTCTCCTGCGCCTCGGCGGCCTTGATGTCCTTGACGAGCTTCTCCTGCGCCTCGGTCTCGGCAAGGATCAACGCCGCCTCGCGGTTGCGCTTGGCCTCCTCCACGACGCGGACGGCCTTGATGCGCTCCTCCTCCTCGGCGACGGTGCGATCGACGGCGACGCGGGCGCGGATGGTGTCGGCGATCTCCTTCTTTTGTACCTCGAGCAGCTTCTCCTTCTCGATGCGCTGCAGCTCGACCTCGCGCTCGCGGCTGATGGCCTCGAGCGCGCGGTCCTTGGCCACGCGCTCGGTCTCGACGCCGATCACCCGCTCGCGGTTCTTCTGCGCGACCTCGATCTGGCGCTGCTTGTTCTGCTCGGCGACCTGCAGCTCCTCCTCGGTGCGGATGCGCGCCGTATTGGCCTCGAGCACCGCGCGCTGCACCTCTTTTTCGGCCTCAGCCTTCTCGCGGGCGACGGCGACGGCGGCCTCGCGCTCGCGCTGGGCGATGGTCGCCCTGCGCACGGCGTCCTGCTTGGTGATCACCTCCTGCGCCGTCGTGTTCTGCTGCTCGATCTGCATCTGCGCCTCGTTGCGCAGGCGGTTGGTCTCGACCGACTTCTCCTTCGTGATCGCGGTGATCGCGCGGATGCCTTCGGCGTCGAGCATGTTGTCGGGATCGAGGGCGTCCATCGGCGTCTGCTCGAGGTAGTCGATGACGACGTCGGTCAGCTCATAGCCGTCGAGGTCATGCCCGATCTGGCCATAGATCTTCTTTCGGAATTCGGCCCGATCGGTATAAAGTTGAAGGAAGTTCATCTGGTAGCCTACCGTCTTCAGGGCCTCCGAGAACTTCGCCGAAAAAAGCGTATGCAGCGTCTCGACGTGGCTGGCGCGCTCGGTGCCAAGGCGCCCGGCGACCTGCTTGACCTTCTCGGCGTCGTGGCTGACCTGCACGAAGAAGGCGACCTTGATGTCGGCGCGCACATTGTCCTTGCAGGTCAGTCCCTCGCGACCGCGGCGCTCGATCTCGATCATCTTGACGCTCAGGTCCATGACCTCGGCGCGGTGGATAATCGGCAGCACCAGACCGCCGGTGAAGCTGACCGTCACGAGCTCATTCGTCTTGTTGTTGATGAGCGCCTGACCCGGCGACACCTTGATATAGAATTTCTTGACGATCACGGCGATGCCGAGCACGAAGACGACGAACCCGCCGAGGACGGCGAAGGCAGACAGGACGATCGGATTCACGACTTGGGCTCCTTGTGCGGGACACGCGCGGCGAGCGCGTCTGGGTGGGTCGGCGCGACCGCGGCGTCGGCCGCGGCCTGCAGGCGTGCGAAGACGGTGGCCTCGTCGGGCAGGTGGACGGCCAGCGGCTCGACGACGAAGACGCCGTCGTCGCCGCGCTCGACGATCACGGCCTCGGCGCCGGGCTCGAGGCGCTGGGCGACGGCGCGCACGGCGACGATCACCTCGTCGACGCGAGCCTGACCGCCGCCATCGTCGGTGGCGATGGTGATTCGACAGGCGCGCCCGACCAGGCTGTCGCCGCCCTGCTCCACCGCGCCGTCGACGAACAGCCGGCGCAGCGCCCGGGCCGCCACGCTCGCCGCCCCCAGCCCGGCCGCGCCGCCGGCGAGCAGCGCCAGCGCCGCCGTGACGGCGCCGGGCAAGTACGGCTCAAGCCCGATGCGCGTCACCGCCGAGCCGAAGAACCCCGCCAGAGCAAACGCCGTCAACGTCACCGTCCACGGCACACGCGACAGGCCCACCGCCGCCAGCGCCGCGGCGACGGTTCCGCCGGCGAGCCCAGGGGCGAAAGCCTTCGCCACGCCCACCACGCCTTCAACGCTGGAAAGCGCCGCGTGCTCGCCGCCACCGCCGACGTCGAGGTCGGCGACGCCGAGCAGGACGAGCCCCCAGTAGGCAAGACACACGAGGGCGAGGGTGGCGAACACCACCGTCGGAAACGCCATGACGAGCGTCAGGAGGCCTTCCACGCACACCTCGCTGGCGGAGATACGATGTTTGCGGCGGCCCGGGGAAGCGCGAAGCCCCGGACGCGCCAGCGCCAGTCTACGAATGCATCGACGAGCTCGAGTACTTCCGCACCCTGCTAGTTTCACGCGATGCGCAAAGAGGAGCTCCGGCGAAACCTCGGGCAGTGCCCCTGGCAGAACTACCCGACGCACAAGCGCAACACGCAGCTGCAGTGCCACGGGGATCTGCCGCTCTCCTACGGCTACTGCTCGCAGGACCTTGGCTGCCCGTCGTGCGCCGGCACGCTCTACAAGCCCAACATCGTGCTCGAGCAGGGGCGGCCCTTCGTCTTCGTGGAGTGCCCCCACTGCGACCCCGCCGGTTTTCGCAAGCGCGTCGAGAGGCTGAAGGACAAGCTGCCCCGCGGCGCCGGGCCGACGACGACGCCGGTCAGCGAGGCCGCTGCCGCCGACGCCTTCGAGCACCGCCGGGCCGAGGCGATGGAGCGCAAGGCCGAGCGCCTGAAGCGACTCAAGTAGGCCGCCGGCGGCAGCTCGTCACAGACCGTCACGGAACGTCACGGCGCTGGCAGCGGCAACAGCTCGTCGACCGCCAGCGTCGTGACCCGGCCGAACCGCGCCAGCGCGGCGGGGTCGACGTCGCCGACGACGACCACCACCTGGCGCGTCGGGTCGACGAGCCTCTCGGCGGCGCGCTGCACGGCGGCGGCGTCGACGGCAAGGACGCGGGCGGTGTAGCCGGCGATCAGGTCGTCGGCGAGGCCGCGCTCCAGCCAGCTGGCCAGGGTGGCCGCGATGGAGGCGCCACCGTCGAGGAACGCGGGGAACGACAAGGCCTCGTACGAGCGCGCCCGCGCGATCTCGTCGACGCTGGCGGGCTCGCGGATGCGCGCGAGCTCGCTGTGGATCTGCTCGAGCGCGGGGATGGTCACCGCTGTGGAGACGGTGGTGGACACCAGCGAGTGGTGCGTCGGCCAGACCTCGTAGCCGTAGCGGGCGCCGTAGCTGTAGCCGTGCTCCTCGCGCAGGTTGTCGTTCAGCCGCGACGTGAACGAGCCGCCAAGCAGCGTCTGCATCACCGCGGACGGGGCGTGCAGCGGCGGGACGTCGACGGGGATGGGCGCCGCGACGACGAGGGCGCTCTGCACCGCGGCAGGTCGGGGCACCACGACGACGTCTACCCGCGCTCGCGACGGCGGCTCGACGATGCGCGGCGACGATGGCGGGTCGCGCGGCGCGGCCCACGCGCCGAAGGCCCCCTGAAGCGCCGACTCCAGCGCGGCCCGGTCGATGTCGCCAACGACGACCACGAACGCGTCGTCGGGGCGGAAGTCGCGCGCGTACCGCTGGCGCAGGTGGTCCACCGTCGTCGCCGTCAACGACACGCTGGTGCCTTGCAG